>JAUZQK010000001.1 GCA_030951025.1 Mariprofundus sp.
ATCGATGAGCCAGATGGGTTTAGAGGCTGCAACATCGCTAACAAAAACTGATAACCTGTACGATCTTGTGCTATTGCTGCCAAGCAAAAACAAACAGCAAACCCTGGGCTGGATGGCAGCAGCGATGTGCTTGCTGTGCGATGGTGGAACACTGATCATGGCCTGCGCCAACATCTACGGCGCAAAGAGTTATGAGTCTTCCCTGCAGCAACTGGCCGGAAATATTATTTCCCGCAGCAAATCCAAATGCCGTATTTTTTCAAGCCGGAAAAGCAATGCGCTCGATCCAGCATTGCAAAAACAATGGTCTGATGCCGCTCTGCCCAAGCCTGTCGCAAGCCATGCTTTGGTAGCACAACCTGGATTATTCAGCTGGGATCATGCTGACACCGGCTCACAATTATTGATGGATCATCTACCCGACAATTTGGCTGGAAACGGCATGGATCTATGCTGTGGTTATGGATTGTTGTCCGAATATTTGCTGCGTACATCGGCCGCCATCACCACCCTGCACCTGCTCGAAGCCGATGCGTTGGCGCTGGGATGCGCAACACAAAACACCGATTCATGGCAGCAGAAAGTCCAAGCACACTGGTGCGATGCAACATCGGATGAGCTGCCTGCAAAGCTGGACTGGATTGTCTGCAACCCACCCTTTCATCGTGGCCAGACACGCGATGTCGAACTCGGACAGAGGATTATTCGACACGCCTGCCGGGCTTTGAAGCGGCGCGGTGCATTGTATGTGGTAGCCAATCGCAAACTGCCCTACGAAGCACTCTTGCAATCTGAACTCTCACACTGTCAAACGATCATCGAAGCCAATGGCTTCAAAATCATCAAGGGAGTGCGCTAATGCTCAAAGCTGAACGGCTCGATAAAATGCTGGCTAATTTGGGTTACGGTTTGCGTAAAGATGTACGTGGCTGGATCAGGGATGGTTTGATTGAGGTCAACGGAAAAGCGGCTACCTCACCAGCTCAAAAAGTGCTGGCCGATCAGGTATTGCTGATGGGTGATAAACTCGATCACCCTAATGGCCTCACCTTTATCTACCACAAACCCTTGGATGCTGTCTGTTCACGCAAAGAAGATGGGCGCTTGATTTATGATGATTTTCCAGAGCGCTGGCTTGGCCGCAAACCACCCCTTTCCAGTGTCGGGCGTTTGGATAAAGAAACATCCGGCTTATTGATTATTACTGACGATGGTCAATTGAATCATCAGCTGACCAGCCCTAAAAAACATATTTCAAAAACCTATGCCGTCACACTCGCTCGCCCACTGCATGGTGATGAAGGTGATCGTTTTGGCAGCGGTAAACTCATACTCGAAGGTGAAGAAAAACCATGCCTGCCCGCTGAGCTAATCATCCATGATGACAAACACGTATCCCTGATCTTGCACGAAGGGCGCTACCACCAGGTTCGGCGCATGTTTGCCGCAGTCGGCAATCATGTGGAAACATTAAGCCGCAGCCATATTGGTGTTCTGTCATTACAAGATACCGCTTTAGCCGAGGGGCAGTATCAAACACTCACAGCCGAACAATTGATGAGCATGATTATACCTGACACAAAAACCTAATATTCATCATCCTCTTCTTCTGAGTCATAGCGGCTTGAATGATGTTTGTCTTTATCCTTATGATCATCATATTCATGATCATCATACTTTTGATTCACGCGCCGCTGTTGATTATATTGATTCTGACGAGCATTGGCGCGATTACGTTTTAATTTTTGATCAGCAATCACCGCTCCCGTCACTGCACCCAAAGCACCACCGATCACCGCACCACCTGCAGTATTACCACTTTGCGCTCCAATCACAGCACCCGCTGTTGCACCAATTGCAGCGCCCTGACCAATCGTTCTTTCTTGGTATGATGTGCCGGCACAACCGGACATCCATAATAGCGTTAGCATTGCTATCCATAGTTTCATATCAGCCTCCTACAGCATTTCTAAATATGGAATTTAAGCTACGTCGATCCCAAAACGTAAGCAATACGGAATCATTTCACCGATAAGTGTAATTTCTCAACAACCTGACCCGGACTAAAAAATCAATAAGGCCGGTGGGCGGAAAAATCAGCCAGATCAGCCAACAGCTTGCGAACATCCATATCCACATCATTCGGCAATAAGGATTTGGCGCGTGCAGCATAATCCTTGGCTCTATTCATGGTGAAATCACAGCCATGTTGTGCCGCCACACGTTGCCGCACCCAGGCACGATCACCCTCTTGGTAACAACCGCGTTCAGATATTTCTTCAACACGCACAGCCAGCTCAGCATCACCCTGCATGGCATGAATCAAAGGCAAGGTAATCTTACCCTCTTCCAGATCATGACCAACCGGTTTACCGGCATCTTCTGCTTCAGCCATATAATCCAGTGCATCATCCATCAGCTGAAATGCCACACCCAAACACATGCCGTATTCAGCCATGATTGCGACTGTTTCCGGCGACTGCCCTGCTGCATGGGCACCCACTTCACTGGCTGCCTTAAACAATACAGCCGTCTTGCGTTCAATCACTTCCAGACATTCAGCCTCTGTCATTTCCAAATGAAACGTGCGTGAGAGTTGTAACACCTCGCCTTCAGCCAAGGCATTGGTGACATTGCTCATCAAGCTCAACATGGCCATATCACCATCAGATACCAACATTTGAAACGAACGCGAAAAGAGATAATCACCCACCAATACCGAGGCCTGATTACCCCACACGCCATTGGCTGAAGGCGAACCACGCCGTTGATCGGATGAATCCACCACATCATCATGCAACAAGGATGCAGTATGAATAAACTCCACCACCACCGATAAGGGAATATGACGCTCACCATGATAACCGAACAAGCGCGCCGTCAGCAGACATAACAATGGCCTGAAGCGTTTGCCACCACTATTGACAATATAATGGCCAATAGCCGGAATAATAATAATATCCGATTGCAGATTCTGATGAATACAGACATCGACAAGCGCCATGTCGGCCTTGCATAAGTTAATCGCACGTTCGAGTGGGGAGAGAGTAGAATCAGTCACAGCTTGCGCATCGTAAAGCTGCAAAGCGTGCCGTCAAGCCAAAGCGCGGTTAGCATTCATAAATGGAAATTATTCTCGCATCACGTTCCCCGCGCCGTTTATTATTGCTGCAAAGTGCCGGCCTTGCGGTTGAAGTCTGCCCATCCCACATCGATGAAAGCCCATTGCCGCATGAATCGGTCAGCCAGATGGTCGAACGCTTGTGTCAGGCCAAGGCCATGGCTTACCAAGCGCCTGATCATTGCCGCACACCCATCATTGCCGCCGACACCCTGGTCTGCATTGATGGTCAGGCGCTCGGACAACCGGAAGATTTGGCACATGCCAAACGCATGTTGCAGCAATTATCAGGGCAAGAGCATGAGGTATTCACGGCTGTATGTGTGCGATTGGGGCAACATCACCTGTTTCAACAAGTGCGCACAGGTGTTCGCTTTCGCAAACTCGATGCATCTGAAATTGACACCTATTTGAATCATAACGATATTCTCGACAAAGCTGGCGCTTATGCCATTCAGTCTGGTGCAGCCAGTTTTATCGAAGCCATTGATGGCCCCCTCGATAATGTTATTGGTTTGCCCGTTCGCACCACCTTGAATATGATCGAACAAATTTTAAAACGGTTTTAAAATAACTTGAAAACAGATCGAGACAGCTCTGGCATAGTGTGGGACAGTTCTGAAATCATGTTAAACAGCTTCACAACAACTCTGAAACATCACGGATAACAATATGAGCGTAGAATTACTGGTTAATGTAGCCCCCTTTGAAACACGTATCGCCCGCATTGAAAACGGGCAGGCAGAAGAGATTTATATCGAACGCGAACGTGGCCTGAAAGGTAATATTTACAAAGGCCGCGTGCAGCGTGTCTTGCCCGGCATTCAGGCTGCTTTTATTGATATCGGCATGGAAAAAGCCGGTTTTCTCTATGCCGGTGATATCGCCACCGCCAAACAACCCGATTCCAGCCTGGCCGATGATTTGGAACATGCTGTTGAAACAGGCAATGAAAGCGAAAATAATCCGAACGCCAGTGCTGTTCAATCGCCGCGCCGCAATGCCCCCCCCATAGCCAGCCTGTTAAAAGACAATCAGGAGCTGATGGTACAAGTCTCACGAGAACCGATCGCCTCCAAAGGCCCGCGCATGACCAGCCAAATCGGTTTGCCCGGCCGTTACCTGGTCTATTTACCGCACCTGGACCATATCGGTATTGCCAAGCGCCTTGAAGATACCGATGAGCGCGAACGGCTGTTGGCCATTTGTAAGGGCATGGAACTAAAACAGGGTGGTATCATCATTCGCACTGTTGCTGAAGGAAAAAATGAAGCTGAATTGCGGCAAGATCTCGATTACCTATTACGTTTATGGTCTGATGTCGAAAAGCGATCCAAAAATGCTGCACGTGGCTCGTTGATTCACAAAGAATTAAATCTATACCTGCGTGTCATGCGTGATTATGTCGATAGCGATATTGAAAAAATTCATATCGATTCACGCGAAGCCTATGAGGGCATGAAAAAGTTTTCCCGCCGCTTCATGCCGGAAGTGTCCAAAAAACTGTATTTCTATCCGGGTGATCGACCTATTTTTGATGTCTATGGTGTTGAAGCCACCATTCAAGGCGCGCTACAACGGCGTGTGCCACTGAAATCCGGTGGCCATCTTGTGATCGATCAAACCGAAGCTTTAATCGCCATTGATGTCAATTCAGGCTCTTTTGTCGGCTCCAAGAACATGGAAGAAACCGGTTTCAAAACCAATCTCGAAGCCGTACACGAAATCGTACACCAATTACGTTTGCGTAATCTCGGTGGTATTATCGTCATTGATTTCATCGACATGCAAGAAGAAGAAAACAAACAAAAGCTGATGGAAGTGCTGGCTGATGCACTAAAACGCGATAAAGCCAAAAATCATATCGTGCAACTCTCGGAACTCGGACTGGTGGAAATGACCCGCAAACGTACACGTGAATCTCTGGGGCGCATGCTGCTCACCGAGTGTGGTAACTGCCATGGCATCGGCTTAAGCAAAAGCTTGAAAACCATCTGTTTCCAATTGTTCCGTGAAGTCGTCGCTGAAGCACGTGCCTACCCCTGTGAAAAGCTCACTGTCACTGCACATCCGGATATTATTGATTTGATGCTCGGTGAAGAGAATGAAGGGGTATTACAATTGGAAGCCTTTCTGAAAAAGGAAATTGCGCTCGATAGTGATGAAAACTTTGCCCAAGATCACTATGAGATCGTATTAAAATAAACCTGGCTTTAAAATCATGAGCAGTCCCTCGCCATTACAATTGTATGTGCACATCCCCTTTTGTGTGCACAAATGCCATTATTGTGATTTTAATTCTCATGAGCGCAGCCAGCCTGCGTGGGATGATTATCAGCATGCGCTAATCAATGAACTCAAACACTGGGCCGATTCACCGATGTTTTCCGGCCGTAAACTCAGCACTATTTTTATAGGTGGCGGCACCCCTTCTTTGGCTCCGCCGAAACTGATCAAGGCTATTCTCGATGCCGCATCCACATATTGCGGCATCGAGAATGATGCTGAAATCAGCATGGAGGCCAATCCGGGCACTGTCGATGCAGATCATTTCAAGGCCTACCGACAGGCTGGCGTTAACCGTTTATCAATCGGCATTCAAAGTCTTGATGCAACAGAACTGCGTTGGCTGGAGCGCATTCATAGCAGCGAAGAAGCCGTTCAAGCTTATCGTATCGCCCGCCAAGCAGGCTTTGATAACATCAATCTGGATCTGATGTATGGCCTGCCCGGCCAAAGTTTAAACGCATGGCTGCCATCCTTACAAAAGGCCATCGCATTAAAGCCTGAACACCTCTCCTGTTATCAGCTTACGGTGGAGCCCCACACCAAACTCGCCGCCACCCATGCTCTGAACCCTTATGCCCTGCCCAATGATGATGATGCCTTGGCCATGTTTTTTGAAACACGCAAGCAACTTTCCGAGGCCGGATTCAATGCTTATGAAATCTCCAACTTTTCTCAAACAGGCCGACAATGCCAACACAATGATGGTTACTGGTTATACCACGATTATATCGGCATTGGTGCAGGTGCAGCTGGGAAGTGGGACATAAAAAACGAGGAGAATACCGCCTTCGGTGTCATCCGTTACAGCAATATACGCACCCCAGAGCATTATATAAAAACAGCCCTGCAAGATGGCAAAGCCATCAACAGTTCAGAAACACTTGAGCCCAAACAAGCCGCCGCCGAAGCCTTCTGGTTGGGCTTACGGCGCAGCAATGGCATCAACCGCAGCGCATTCAAACACCGCTTTGGTATCGATGCCTGGCAAGCCTTTTCTGCAGAACTGAAGCCGTGGAAACACGATGGACAATTAATCATCGACCCACACAGCATCCGATTAAGCCATAAGGGACTGGCCATGGCCGATGCGATTGCCGCCAGCGTGCTGTAAAGCCCAGCCTTGAAACGTCCGGAAAAGTCTAATGATTCAGCTGTACTGCACCATCAACAATAGTCGGCGTAATAAAGATCAACAACTCACTACGATTGTTGGTCTTCTGATTGCGTTTAAATAAATGACCCAGGATTGGGATCGAACTTAAACCCGGCACAGCATTGGTTGTATGGGATATTGTCTGGGTATAAATACCACCCAGCACGACTGTTTCACCATTTTTCACCAATAACTTGGTGACGACCCTTTTCTTATCAATGGTCGGATCACCGCCCGGTGTAGGGTTGGCAATCGGTGTATCCTTATTCACCTCAAGCTGCATGATAATACGGTTATCCGCTGTAATCTGCGGTGTCACCTTCAAGGTTAGTTTTGCACTCACCATTTTAGTGGAAATCACCGGTGGAATCGACGCAGTTACAACCGAAAACGGAATCTGTTTATCCTGCTCAATAATGGCTTCCTGTAAATTACTGGTAAACACACGCGGGCTCGACACCACCTTGATATCACCAACAATTTCAGCTGCCGACAATTCCAGATTAAGATTCAATGCGCCACTCAAGGTACCCAGCGTATAGCCAATCGCACCACCGGCTCCAGCACCTGCAGCCGCACCCAAATCAACGATATTCGTACCCACCGCGCCAACCGGATTACCGGGGCTACCAATGCCATGTGCAAAACGATTGCCCGTAGACCTGAAGCCGCCACCCCACTTCACACCCAGATCACGCGAAAATGAATCGGATGCTTCCACAATGCGTGCTTCAATCAACACCTGCTGTGCCGGCTTATCTATCTCTTTCAGAAGCCTTTTAATATTATTCAAACGATCACGTGTATCAGTTACAATTAACGTATTACTACGTTCATCTAATAAAACGACTCCCCGGTCAGACAATAATTGAAGCATCCCTTGTTTTTCGAGCCCAGATGTTGCAACTGAAACCTTCCCATCACCAATAACACTACTTTTTATTGAAGTTTGTCCTTCTATAATTCGCTTAATCTCAACAACTGAGGCATACCCAATCTTAAAAAACCTCGTTTCAAGAGGTGCAATATTTTCCACACTCCTTTTCGCTTCGTTGCGAGCATCGGCATCTGTCTTCAACACTGCTAATGGTGCAATGCGGACCACATTACCATTTTTTTCTTTGCCTAGACCTTTCGCCGTAAGAATAATATCGAACGCTTGATCCCAGGGTACATCCACCAACCGCATGGTTAATACACCGGTTACATCATCAGACATAATAATATTCAGCTCGCTCATTTCAGCGATCAATTTCAAGGCATTGCGAAT
>JAUZQK010000010.1 GCA_030951025.1 Mariprofundus sp.
TGGTGGATCGCTTTCACCGTGAGCGTACGATTTATCAGATCAATCAGGGTATTCGCCAGCGCATGCAGCAGATTCCCGGCCTGATTTCCTCCAATGTGGCTGTGTTCGGATCGACGCCCCTCTCATCGATTGCGGCCAATGTCGATGTGATGATTTCAGGCCCCGATCCGGCAGTGCTGGATCGCCTAGCCGATGATGTGATGCAGCGCTTGAAAAGCGTACACGGATTAACCGGTATGGAGCGCAGCTGGCTGGGTTACTCACAGCGTATCAATCTGAACATCGATCCGGCTCGAGCCCGGATGCACGGTTTGTCACCGGCAGATGTCGCGGCACAGGTGGCGCAGGCAGTGGGTGGGGCAGCAGCCGGGCGCTTGCGTATTGCCGGTGAGGATTCCATTCCGGTGCTGGTGCGTTTGCGGCCGGATCAGCGCGCCGATGCAGAGAGTATTCGCGCCATCAATATTCGTACCCCGGCCGGTACCTTTTTACCCTTGGCTGCACTGGCATCACCGAAGGTGATCAGTGCACCAACAGCTGAAACCCATCAATATCTGGAACCGACTGTCGATGTGCTGGCCTGGCGGCGCAATGTGTCGATTACAGCATTGCATGATGCGGTAGCTGCAGCTGTGGCTGATTTGGAATTACCGCGCGATTATCAGATTCGTTATGAGGGTGAGTATAAACAGTTATCGGAAACCTTCTCCCGGCTGGTGCAGGCATTGACGCTAGGGCTGTTGATGCTCTATCTGATGCTGGTGGTCACCTTCCGCTCATTCCTCGATCCGATGGCGATTATGGTGACGCTGCCACTGGCTGTGATCGGGGCCGGATTCGGCGTGCTGCTCGGTGGCAAGTTTATGTCCATGCCGGCCATTATGGGGCTGATTCTGTTGATGGGTATCGTGGTCAATAATGGTATTTTATTGATCGACTTTACGAAAAAGGCGATGGCCGACGGCATGGAACTGAAGCCGGCTCTGCTGGCGGCAGTGGAAAAACGTGTGCGGCCGATTCTGATGACAGCGATCTCATCGGCTGTCGGCATGATTCCGCTGGCCATGGAATGGGCGGTGGGTATCGAGCGATTATCACCATTGGCTTATGTGGCCATTGGCGGGCTGGTTACCGGTACATTCCTGACCATGGTGGCTGTACCGGTGCTGTTCTTCACGATTGAAAATATTCGACAACACAACCCGTTTAAAAGGAGTTAATATGAAAAAAACAATGGTTCTGGCAAGCATGAGCCTGCTATGGGTCGGTAGCGTGCACGCTGCCGATAGCGATTTTGCCAAAGGTAAGCAGTTGTTTCAGCAGCAGTGTCTGGTCTGTCACAGTGCACAGTTGGATCCGCCACAGGCACCACCGATGTTCGGTGTGCAGATGAAATATAAAATGGCCACGGACAATAAACAGGCTTTTGTAGAAAGAGTCACATCCTTTGCCACCCACCCGAGCAAGGATAAGGCGCTGTTAACGAAGCCTGTGAAGATGTTGGGTCTGATGCCGGATATGGGGCTGGATGAGGCCGATGTAAAGCTGATTGCAGCGTATATTCATGATGAAACATTTGCACCGCCATACAAACACTTGCAGGTGGCTATGCGAACTTCCCAGCAACGTGGCGATAAGCAAGCATATCGTCATCACAAACAGCGTTACGATGCCATGTGCAGTGATGCACCGGCTGCAGCGGTCACAGCAGCGCCTGCCGAATCGGGCACGCTGAAAGCCATCATGCAGCAGCTGGGTCGCGATTATGCAGCAGTGGATCAGGCTATTTTGATGCAAGACTTTAATGCGGCAGCGACAGCGGCAAACCATATCGCCAACCATGAGAAACCATCGCTGTTTCAGAAGATGAAGATTATGGCTGGCTTGCGTACAGAGATGTCCGCCTTCAAACAGGCTGATGGCAAGGTACATGCGCTGGCTGTGGACATTGAACAGGCAGCCAAGGCTAAAGATATGCCACTGCTGATTCAGCGTCAGTCGGGTATGCTTAGTGCCTGTATGGCTTGTCACACCGGCTATCGCAGTAAAGTAAAGAATATTTTTAATTAAATCACTTAACTTATCAGAAATAAGGAGATAATAATGACTACAGAACGCGTAATTCGCATCATTGCAGGTACAATGATTATGCTGTCAATCTACCTCTATGCGCAGCAGAGCGGTGCAGCACTGGCTACAGCCTCCTGGCTGTGGCTGACCCTGTTTGTCGGTGCCAATCTGTTTCAGTCCGGTTTCACACGCTGGTGCCTGATGGAAAAGATATTGATCAAGCTGGGTGTAAAACCCGGTGGTGGCTGTGGTAGCTGTCATGATTAAACAGATACATAGCTGCTATGTGATCTGGTTTGTCAGATGAAGCGGCATGTGCTGGAAGGCGTGTGGGTTATCAGCCGGATGGAACAGCGGCGCAGACCATTCAAGCCGGTGATCATGCCAATATTCCGCCATCCATGCCGCACAGTATTCGCCCCGCTGATGCGGCACGTTTTTATGTGGCCTTTTATAGCTGTGACGGTATCTGAGACCGCTATGTGCAAGCCGGCTATCAGTTCTGTCGGCATAGACAAGAGTAAACGATGAATGTGATTGCATTTATTACACTGTTACAGGAACACCCGATGGTTGGATTTTTCTTGGCTTTGCTGTTTTTTGCCCTGATGTTCTCTATCAAGAATGGTATCGTCCTGCTCTATTCCCGTGATTTTGAAAAGAAAAAGCAGCAGGCTAAGGATCAGTTTGATGGGTAAATGCAGGGAGAGTGAATGCGACCAGCCATGAATATATTGATTGCTACTCCAGAGCGGGAGATCTATCGCGGTCAGGCTAGCCTATTGGTTGCACCGAGCGTGGAAGGTGAATTGGCTATTATGCCGGGGCACGCTCCTCTGTTGGCGCGACTCAGACCCGGAGAAGTGCGTATCGAATGCCATGCAGACAATGATAGTGACTGTCATGCGGTCGATGTCGTTGTGCTCGGTGGTTTTCTCGAGGTGCAACCGGATGCCGTGATTATTCTGGCAGATGCTGTAGTACGAGCTGAGGATATTGATGTCAGACAGGTGCAACAGGCTGTCGATCAGGCCAAGAGGCTGCTTGCTTCTGCCGATAAGCAGATTGCAAGCAAAGCCCTGCTGGATTTGGAAATCGCTATAGCCAAGCTGCATGTGGTGCGGAGAAACAGACGGCAGGTTTTGATTTAACCCGCATGATGCATAACCCAGCCATGTCGAGCTGCTGGGGGTGGATATGATTGTAGGCGTGATGATTCCGGTTAATACTTCTCCGGCACAAAGGTTTGTGTCTCCATTGCCGGCCTTTTGTAATCACCTGATTTTTGTCGTTTATTCAGTTGAATCGGTGGCGGCATAATATCCTCATAGGCAATGGCTTGGAGAATATGACTCAAGCAATTCAGACGAGCACGCTTTTTATCATCGGCTTCGACCACATACCACGGTGCTTCGGCAATATCGGTATAGAAAAACATTTCATCCTTGGCTTTGGAATACTCCACCCAGCGTGAGCGTGATTCAAGATCCATCGGGCTGAGTTTCCAGTGTTTGCTGGCATTGCTGGCGCGTTTTTGAAAACGGCGCTCCTGCTCCTCATCGCTGACTGAAAACCAGTATTTCAGCAATAAAATACCGGAGCGTACCAGCATGCGTTCAAATTCCGGACAGGAACGTAAGAATTCCCGATATTCGGTATCGCTACAAAAGCCCATCACGCGTTCAACACCCGCCCTGTTGTACCAACTGCGATCAAACACCACGATTTCACCCGCAGCAGGGAAATGGGTGACATAGCGTTGAAAGTACCATTGTGTTTTTTCACGATCGGAAGGGGCCGGCAGAGCCACTACATTACAACCACGCGGGTTTAGCGGCTCCATCAGACGTTTAATGGTGCCACCCTTGCCCGCAGCATCACGGCCTTCAAAGACGATCATCACACGCAAGCCCTGCTGCTTGATCCAGTATTGCCATTTGACCAGTTCGGCATAAATATCGGACAGGGATTTTTCATATTCGGAGTCACGCATTTTGTGTGTTTTTGTCATCAATCACCTCCCACGATCATGCGCTGATAAGCACAGGTTTTAGTGTAACAAGGTGTTCGTTATTTGTCGCTTGGTGTCTGGGGCGGGGTGTTTTATTGCAGAGAACCGGAGCAGCTAGGGCAGATGCCGCTCCAGATGCGTTGTTCGTTTTTTATCTGCCAAAGGCTGAGTGCATCGGGCATCTGTGGCGGTATATTTTTGTGATGGGGTAAATCGATAATCGCCTTGCAACGACTACAGCAGGCATGGTCGTGTGCAACAGTATTGCTATCAAAAACAGTATTGCCATTGACTTCAAAGTGGTTCAACAGTCCCGAGGATTCAAACTGGCTCAGTGTCATATAGACTGTATTCATCGAAATAGCCGGATGCGTTGTGATCAATGTATCGTGGGTGGAGCGAGCAGTGAAGTGAGAGGCTTTACTCAGCACCAGTTCAGCGATGGCCAAGCGTTGCGGCGTTACACGTAAACCGTGTGAGCGCAACATGGTGGAGATATTTTGCAGTGTTGACATGGGCACATACTTACATACTGTTCTGTCATAGTAAACAGTCCTAACTAGGAGTTAACCCATGAAATTATGTTCTAATATCGCACGTTCAGCAGCCGCTGTTTTGTTTTTGCTGTTTGCCGGCTCTGCAATAGCAGGTGAGCGACCGGCCGATATTCCTGAAGGCATGGGCATCTTACCTGTGAACGTGCCGGTTCCAACCGATAATCCGATGAGTGCGGCCAAGGTTGAATTGGGTAAAAAGTTATATTTCGATCCGGCACTGTCCAAAAGTGGCCAATTTTCCTGTAACTCCTGCCATAATCTCGGCACCTGGGGAGTGGATAATCAAGCCACTTCAATTGGTCATCGCTGGCAGCGTGGCGGACGCAATGCACCGACAGTATTAAACTCCGGCTTCTGGAGCAAACAGTTCTGGGATGGCCGCGCCCCATTGCTGGAAGATCAGGCCAAAGGGCCACCATTGAACCCTGTGGAAATGGCACTGGGTTCCGAAGCGGATGCGGTGGCGCGTTTGCAAATGGCAGGTTATAACGCCGAATTTGATGCAGTCTTTGATAAGGGCGGTATCAGCTTCGATAATATGGCCAAGGCCATTGCGGCTTTTGAGCGCACCCTGAACACACCGGATGCAGCATTTGACCTGTATCTGCAGGGTAAAGGTAAAATCAGCGCAGCGGCCAAACGGGGTATGCTTAAAGTGGCTGATGTGGGCTGCACATCTTGCCATGCCGGCGCTTTATTCAGTAATAATAAATTTGTAGCTTTTCAATACGGCTCAGACACAGGTTTGAAGTCGGTAACTGGAAAGGCTGATGACGATCATGTATTCCGTGTACAATCCTGGCGCAATGTCGCCATGACTGCGCCGTATTTTCACGACGGCAAGACAGCGACACTGGCAGAAGCCGTCGATGTGATGGCCAGGGTACAGCTGGATACGGTGCTTTCAAAAGCAGAAGTGGCAGATATTGTAGCGTTTTTAGAGACCTTAACCGGTGTTCTGCCAAGCATTACCTATCCACAGTTACCACGCCCTGCCGGTCAAACACTGGAGTGGCACGAATAATTAAAGGACTTGGCTGTATGAGAGCACATTTATTGTGCTCTCTGTTTTTTCGGCTGATGTTTTAAACATTGCAAATTGGAGGCCGACTGCACATCGAGGCAGGGTAACATGGCTGATTTAAAGCCGAAGGCTCTGCAACCATGTGGGCTATTGGGGTCCCAGGTGATAAAATAATGGCGACAACTGCGGCAAGGCGCTGGCTGTTTTGCTTGCTTGACCGACTCAGCCATTGCTATCAGTCACCCACATCAACCTGCACCATGCCGTTTTCTACACGCACTGGAAATGTATCAATATCTTCATAAGCTGGCGGCGTTAAAGAGCGCCCATCACGAATACAAAAACGGGCACCATGGCGCGGACAAATGATTTGATCGCCTTCGCATAGACCACTGGCCAGCTCACCACCATCATGGCTGCACACATCTTCTATGGCGTAGTATTGACCTTCGAGATTGAAAACAGCGATTTCACCATACGGGGTATTGATGATGTTGCGCTCACCCGGCGGGAAATCGTTGGCCGCCACCACATCCATCCAGTCAGCCATTAAAACATCCCGAGCTGTAAACGCGCTTCATCGCTCATCATGGCACGATCCCAGGCTGGATCAAAAACCAGCTCCACATGCACATCATCGACATGCTCAACGCTGAGTATTTTGGCACGCACATCATCCACAATGAATGGCCCCATGCCGCAACCGGGCGCTGTTAACGTCATGACAATATCGACATGATTACCACCCTCATCGGTATCGACCACATGGCAATCATAAATCAAACCGAGATCAACAATGTTGACTGGAATTTCAGGATCAAAACAGGTTTTCAAGGCATCCTGCAAAGCCTGCTCGTCCACCGTACCCTGTGAGGGAATCTTTTCTGCGCTAACGGCTGCTGTGCTATCGCTTTCATTGTTGCTGAAGCCGAGCGCATCACCGTCGTTGCCTTCGATGCGCGCCAGGTTGCCATTCACACTGACAGTATAGGTGCCACCGAGTTCCTGGGTAATCATCACACTGGCTCCGGCAGGAATAATGACCGGCGTACCGAGTGGAATCAGG
>JAUZQK010000100.1 GCA_030951025.1 Mariprofundus sp.
CCAACATGTGCCTGATCTTGCCGAAAGGGCAGTCCAATCAAAACCGAGCCGCACGGGTAAATACCTTGCGGTCACCATCACCTTTACCGCCACCAGCAAAACACAGTTAAATCAAATCTACCGCGATTTGCATGCCCACCCTGAGGTTAAAATGATGCTCTAACCACCCATACAAACCGTGAGCAACGAATCCTTATAATGATTTGACTACAACACCCACATCACAAGCCCCATACTGAGCATTGCCGCAGGCGCGTTCCATTGACCCGGCACCAGCGCACGACAACACGATGCCGCTGCACTGGCAATCAATGTCGCAATCAACAATAACGGCCACTCCGTACCGTGATAAACATTCAAGCTCCAACACAACAACACCGTCGAAATGATAATCAATAGCAAATGCCCCGCCAGCGTTTGTTGCGGATGAGCCGGAAAACCCAAGATCAAAAAACCATAACGCTGACTGATTTCATCGATCCAATAGGCTGCCGGAAAAGCCACACCCAAACACAGCGCCAGACCAAGACCGAATTCCGGAATGGCCTGAAACCAGCCTCCGGCAACAAACAAGGCCAACAACAAATGCAGCTGAGGCAATAGCGCCATGCGCGGATATTCAATTTCCGAATGCTCAAACTTAGAATGTTCGAGTTCAACACCCTCACGTCCCCAGGCCACACGCAAATGCTGCCAAAAAGGTGTTTTCACCAATGTTGCCAACACCGCCAGCATCAGCAGCGTAAATAAACCCACACCCAACCAGCGTGCATCCGTATAAACCGGCCACATCAACACCCAAATCGTTAAAAAGGCTGGAATAGCCTGTTGAATCACCACCGGCGATGCACCGCGCCGCAACAACATCACTGAAAACCATGCCATCTGTAACATGCCAACGATAACAAGCGCACTCAGTACAATATCCGGACTAACAAAATTCATCTGCATATAGGCAAAGCTAACCGCTCTTTCGCTTTGCCGAAAGACAGGAAAATCGTTAGTCTGCTGCTCTATCACAGAAGAGGGGATAAAACATGACACAAGATGAAATGAAACAGCAAGTTGCCGAAGCCGCTCTGGAGTATGTGCAGGCAGGCACTATTATCGGAGTCGGCACAGGCTCGACTGCCAATATGTTTATTGATGCCTTAGCCAGCAAAAAGGATGATATCCTTGGCGCGGTAGCTAGTTCCGAGGTCACAGCAACACGCTTGGCAGGCCACGGCATCCCCGTACTGGAACTCAATGATGCGCTGACTCAGGTTGATTCTTTATCCGTATATATTGATGGTGCCGATGAATTTGATCCCGGTAGAAATTTAACCAAAGGTGGTGGCGGCGCGCTGACACGTGAAAAAATTGTTGCAGCTGCATCGGATCAATTCATCTGCATTGTCGATCAAAGTAAACAAGTGGATTATTTGGGTGCTTATCCGCTACCGATTGAAGTTATCCCGATGGCAGAAGAGCTGGTCAGCGGTGTTGCGATTGAACTCGGCGGCAGACCGGTAGTACGCACTGGCTTCACCACTGACAACGGCAATATCATAATCGATGTGCACGATCTAAAAATCACCGATGCTCTAGCCGTTGAGGATCGCCTCAACAAGGTGCCCGGTGTTGTCACCAACGGTGTGTTTGCCCATCAAGGTGCTCACGTTGTATTGATGGCAACGCCTGATGGCGTACAAGTTCTATAAAACACCCGCAAGCTCGCTAAACGATCCACAACACCATTCAAGGCATTAAGCGGCTCTTTGCAGCCGCAGTCACCTGTTCCAATCAAGAGATACTGCAAGCAAGGAGCTGATACATGGACATGGAACTGGCCAGACAACTGATAGATCAATACGGTTATCTGGCGGTGTTCCTCTCCACCATCATTGAAGGCGAGGTTGTGGTGTTGGCTGCGGCAGCCCTGGCTGCCAACGGCTTATTGCAGCCACACTGGGTCATCGCAGCGGCGGCGGCAGGTGCTTTTATCGGCCACATTCTGCTCTTTGCCTTAGGGCGTTGGAAAGGCATGCAGCTGATTGAATCCTTTTCATTCCTGCGTCGCCATTACCCAATAGCCAACAAGGTGATGGATGATTATGCCAATTGGTCGGTATTTATTTTCCAATACCTGTATGGCACACGCATTATTTCGGCTATCTTGTTCGGCTGCTCAACCATCTCGGTCAGCCGGTTCTTTTTATTACAAAGCATCAATTGCATTATCTGGGCCTTTGTAGCTTATATTGCAGGCCACATGATCGGCATCATCGCAATGCGCATTTTTGATATGCTTGGTTTGTACGGCTTGCTTGCAGTGATTCTCGTTGCCGGCATTGTGATGTTGAAACTATATCACCATTTTGCCCATCAGCATGTCTTGGCTTTTTTATCCGATAACCGCGATATAGGCATCGAACAAGCCGATGCCAACGAAGGCCGCCACTTTCTACTCGAGCAACTCACATACCATATCAGTCTGGTCAAACGCAATGATCAACCGCTGACTCTATTGCTGTTCAAAATATCAACAAAAGACAAGACCGCCAACAAAAACACCTTAACCTTCATCAGTCAGGAACTCAGCCTGTTATTGCGCGATGCTGATATCCCCGCCCGCTTCTCACGCAATACCTATGCCATCATTTTACCCAACACCAGTAACAAAAACACTAAAAAATCAGTGCGCCGCCTGATGCGACAAATGCAACAGGATCTACCCAAACATGAACATCTCGCAGCAATTTCCATCGGCCATGCCCAATGGAAAACTAAAATGAATTCCGGTCAGTTACTCGACAAAGCCTACAGCAATATCACAGCGCTACAGCAAATCGAATAGAATCCACAAGCCATGGCAATCGCATTAAAAAGTGGGTCCTGATTAGGCAATATGCTCAAAGCTTCAACATTTCCGAAATGATGAATTGGAGCCGGCTCTCTACTCTACCCTTCAACATCATCCTCAATTGATGACAAAATAAGCCCTATGAAACAGCCTTTATCAGATTCGTCTTGATGTTCGTTGGTATTACTTTTGGAAGAGCATGAATAGGTCGAAGTAATCCGGTTGGTATCAGGACTCTTCAGCCAAAATAGCCTTCGTGCTTTTGTTTTCTCTCCAATTAAGTGGGCTATCCATGTTTGAGGCATCATTGATCTTCTTGTCGCTGTGAGGCCATTTGCTTGCAACGGTTAGGATCATTGATCCGCTGGAACCGCCACTTGATGGGTTGGCACCAGCCTTGATTAGCTTTGCGGCGATAACCGGACAATTGAGGATATAAGCCGAAAAAAGTCCATTTTACACGCGACACCAGTTGTCTCACCCTGTGTTTTCATCATCGGTGATGGTGCGATGTTAATATGCGCACCACAGAGGAGATGCAATGACGGATACAATACAAAGGACGGCTGATCCAGCCGAAAGTAGGCCGGAACCCACGCCTTCCAATAGCGCGGGTTTGGCAAATTTGGTGAGGATGCTGCTGCTGATTGGTGCTACGCATCTGGCCAG
>JAUZQK010000101.1 GCA_030951025.1 Mariprofundus sp.
GGCAGCGATGGTGGTGTACATATGACCCAAATGCGGCTCATCATTCACATAATAAATGGGGGTGGTGACATAATAGCTTTCCATCAGCAGACGACTCTCCCTGAGTTTATGAAGCTGGTACTATAGCGGCGCTTACGCGTAAAAACAGCGCCATTAAAAGCCCAACAGCTTTCACCGCTTAAATTTCACAGCACAAATCAAACTTATGCCACCAATTTCAAGGCCGAGCGCAGTTCTAACACGCAAGCCAGCAAAGCCGGTCCGGCTCGCAAACTATGACGCACCACATCAGCCGGCCAACGCATGCAACCATGCAAGGCCTGCTCTATGCCCTGCCGTCGCACAAAGGCTTGTTCACCCTCTCCTTCAGTCGATTCTTGCAATACAGGCCACACCGCATCAACCAACAATTGCACAATCAAATGATGCGGCACTGTTTTGACATGCTGCCGAATCCAGCTTTCCACCTTACCGACATCGATATTACTCATATCAGACAACAATGACTGCCAGCCAAGCAGAGCCTCAGCGATTTTAACATCCTGCAAGCAAGTCACCGCGCCGGGGCTACCCTTGGCTAAGGCTAAGGCCAGTTCCAAATGCCGCTGTTCCAGCGGTGTTTCCAATTGTTTCAATACTTCCGTCACATCCGCATCATGCAATGGTACACATTGCTGTAACATACAACGTGAACGCACTGTGGCCGGTAAACGCTCCAAATCAGAGCAGACGATCAACAATAAACTACCCGCCGATGGCTCTTCCAGACCTTTTAACAGGGCATTAGCCGCTTGCCCATTCATGCGTTCGGCATCATCGAGAATCACCACCCGACGACCACCCTCTGCTCCACTCAAGGATAAAAAATTCAACACCTGCCGAATCTGCTCAACCGTCAAATCCCGTTTCCCTTCAATCAAGGCCAGACGAAACACATCTGGATGCGAGCCTGCCTCCAGCATTTTACAAGCATGACAAGCGCCACAAGCCGATTCAGTTGCACACATGGCAAGACCAGCCAAGTGCTCCGCCAGACTGCGCTTACCAATGCCTTTCATGCCATACAGTAGCCAAGCATGATGCAAACTAGCTGCCATCAAAGCATCTGCAAAACGCTTTTGGCTGGCCTCATGGCCAAGCAATCGACTCATGCCAATGCCTCAAAGCGCTGTTTCAACACAGCTTCCACCTGCTGCGCCACAGCATCCATATCAACGCCTGCATCAATGCGTGCGATACGCTCCGGTTGCAAACTAAACTGTTCCACAAAAGCAGCGGCCACCCGTTCGTGAAAAGAGACTGCTTCATCATCCAGGCGTGTGGATTTTTCACCCGCTTTCACCCGCTGCTGCATGCGTCGCATGGCTTCATCCACAGCCACATCAAACCACAACGTCAGCCCAGGGCTCACACCACACTCGGCGAAGCTCAGCATGCCATTGAGTATTTCATTGCAAGGATTAGTTCCAGCATCACCCAGCTTGCGTGCCGCCAACTGATAAGCCAGCGTCGAATCGGAATAGCGATCACACAACACCCACGCCCCCGATGCCAGTGCCGGTTGAATGACTTCATGCACATGTTGCGCCCGATCCGCCAAAAACAACAACAGCTCAGCTTCAGCCACCGGCACAAACTCACCCGCCAACAACAGCCGCCGAATCTCTTTACCCAAGCTCGTATCACCCGGCTCAAACGTGGTAACAACATCACAGCCCTGATCACGTAAATACGCTGCTGCACGCCGCAATTGCGTGCTTTTACCGCAACCATCCACGCCTTCAAATGTAATTAATTTATTCACAGACACCCTTACCCCAAGACAATCAACTCAAGCCATAAGGCTGCTGAATTACAGCCCAGTCGTAAACCTGCGACTTACAATGCGCTATTGATTGGAACGCCAGCTGTGATCACTCTGATACATACTGCCGAAGCATCTGCTTCAAGCATCCAAATTAATAATCCAGAATCAGCGCATCCATTTTTTGTTGTACGGCGCGTGTATTCATGCCTTCCGACATTAATTTCTGGCGCAGCTCTATAAGGGCTTGAATGGAAGCATTCCTTTTTTCCGCAGTCATTTGCATGGTATTTACGCGGGCAAGCTCAATGGCGGCAAATCTCGCCGAGCAACTGTCATGATAGTCAGCCACATCCATCAATGCCTGTTTTACGGAATATTCTGAAATATATCCACCCAAGCGGGCTTTCAATTGAATTTTGGCCAGCCTACGGGTACGGGTAATGGTTTTGGCCAAAGCAATGCGAATAGCCTGTGCCGGCTGTTCAATATGAGTCGATGCGAACAAAGTGTGGTTCGCATTGGATTGATCAAAGGTACGCAAAGCAATCGCTGCCGTTATTTTCGCACCCAGTGCATCACTGGCTTTGTCTTTAAACGGAAATGTTTGATCCTCATCATGAAGCATGTCATTCACATATTGTTCACATATATGATCGGATGTCGCAATCATTTCCCATATCATTTTATTGCGACCATCCGCCCGGCTATTGCCTTCATCAATCGTTCTTAATTCCTGTTTTAATACGTTCAGCTCTCCATCCTCTGAAGATGAAGAAAACATAGACTGCAATGATCCACAGCCGGACAGGCCAAAAATCACTACGATGACAACAACAAATTTAGAATGAAATAAAAACATAGAATGCCTGCTCCAAGTAAGGAAGATAATAAAAAGTTAGAGCAATGATCAGGCCAAAGTGAAACATCGATCATTGAACAGCCATGCGGTATCCAGCCATCACAAGGCTACAGGACAGGACAGAATTGCCGCACATCGGCAAACATTGCTGGCATGGCACTATTATCACCTTGTTTTAAAACCCGTTCTGAATGAATGATCCCGACGTTCCATACAATTAGCCTGAGCATCACATCAAAAAAACGCCATGCAGTTGAGAAAATATGTAGCGTTCCTGCGTGCCTATTTTCACGACAATAAAAACATTATTGCAGCTTAGCTGTGCAGCGCTGCTGGCAACACTGGCATGGTACGCATGGCAGACACCAGCCCCCGTAAGCGATGCCCCGTCATCCATCAGACTCATGATCCCGCACAGCATCGAAGCTACTTCAAAACCACGCCAACTCTGGCGTGTCATCACACGCAGACTGATCACCAAAACCGCTCGCCTTGCCTTAAAGCGACGCTTAACAGCCATGCATCTCAAACCAATTAAAATCCAAAGCATGGAAGAAATCACCATGCACGCCTTCGATGATGCAGAATTATTTACAACGCGGAAACAAGCCCGGATAGCCGCCCGCTTCTGGCAGCAACACAATATCCCGAGCAATGTCATCAAAGTCAGAAAAAATCTATACCTGCTTGGCTTAGGTCGGTTTTATCAGCCGGTTTATGCCACCGGGACAGAGCAACAACTCACCAAGGCAGGTCGCGCTTTTCGTTATCAAAAACGCAACGTCCCCGTTCCCACCTGGCGTTTTACTTTCGCCGCCAGCAACAAGAACAAGGCTGAAAAACTATGGCGCAAGCTCAATGCAAGCGGCATCATCATGCCTGTCATCATGTCTGAAAATCAATTCCAGGCATCTTACGGCACCAAATCACAACAGCATCACTGATCTACTTTTGCCCTACTCCGATCACCCAATCACTGTCACGATGACCTGTTCAAGCGCTGCTGGCATATATGGTTTTTGAATAAAACCCGCTATCTGCCCAGCTTTAAAACGATCACGCACATCATCTTCAGCATAACCGGAGGAAATAATCACCTGCACCGCCGCA
>JAUZQK010000102.1 GCA_030951025.1 Mariprofundus sp.
AAGCACCCGCTTGCATTCCACCTTGCCCCTCAAAGGTGAATGTTTAGTCTGACGCGATTCAAAAACAGAATCCTTCGCAATCTTTTGATTAAGAAGCCCCAGAGAGAACATCATGCTGTCCAAAATCACCCAACACATCGAACCTCGCCATTTCGGCCTGCTTGCCTTATGCGGTCTGGCATTTTTATACATGGCGCTGTTTCGCTATGATGCCTTTGGCATAGACGAAGGTGCAGCCCGCGCATTGCTAATCAACTGGTCCATTATCGACCATATCGCCAATGCCACACCGCTGTTTGGATTCCCCGACTTGCGCGCCGTCATGTTTATCTTTTTGGATATTCACTGGGCTGGCAGCTTGCCTGCTGCCAAAGTATTCACCCTGTTCATGTTACTTGGCAGCGCCCTGATGCTGTACCGCTGGTCAGAATCCAATGACAGCGCTGAAGTCGGCACTATGGCAACAGCCATGTTATTAATTGCACCGATCACTATCATGCAAACAGACTCCATTTCACCCGGCGTGTTTTTATTATTTTGCTTTATCACCATCTTTTGGATGAATCACTATCTCCTGCAAGCGCGCCGCACCATGTCAGCGCCATTCTTCCTGATCATTCTGATGAGCTCATTTGCCGTCAGCCTGCATCCCATAGGGCTCGCTGCCCCGATAGCTTTGGTGCTGCTATGGTTAGGTAAAAAAGAGAATCCGGAAAGCCCCGATGATCAATCTGATCAATCCGAGCACATCAGCCCGATGCTTGATAAACGCCGCGCCCTGTTCATCGGCCTCGGCATTAGCACAGCATTACTATTGTTCGTGCGTTGGGGCTGGTCAGGCCTGGAAAGCAGTAGCAATCACCTCGCCAGTCTCGGTGCAGTGCTCACCGGTTCACCCATCCTGCAAGCCACAGCCCCCACAGGTTATGGTTTAATTGTCGCTTGCCTGCTGTCTTTTGTGATCGCCATTTATATTTATCGTCGTTGTTTTGAATTATTCAGTTTAACGCTGGTGATCGCCTGCCTGATTGGTTTGTTTTTACCTGATCATTCATGGGCATTGATCGCACTGACTTGCATTCTGTTTCTCGGTTTCCCCATGCTCATTGCCGCACATCGAAAAACAGGCATCCAGAATATTATCGGCCAGCGAGGTCTGGTTATTTTACTGATTGTCGTATTTACCAGCATGTTCACCTCAGCCGACAAACATTATCGTATGATCAGCCAATTAAAACTCAAATCAGATAGTGATAACCTGCTCGCCGCTGCAGCCAGCATTGCCAGCAATCACGATAAGGATTTCATCATGGCCAGCCAATGGCCTGCACGCACCATGCTGGTCACCAAGCGCGATGTCTTGCCGTTACCGCCGCAACAGGTTTTACAGGATGTGGACACCTTCATCGAAAAAACTGCCAGCGTGACCCACTTCATGTTCAACCCCAACACGCCGGAGAATAAAGCTTTATCTCAAATCAGCGCTCGACTCATTCAGCGCATGGAAGCTGTGGAGATTTTACCGGCTGGCGTAATTTTGCAGGTCAACGCCGTTAAGACAGCCCCCTGATCACTGAGCTGTCTGTGCAATTGCTTTAATGATGCTGCCGCCTTTCGATAGCTGAGCTTGAACGGATCAAGCTATACTTCTCGAATAAATGCGCCGGGATGGGGTGGGTTATGCATGCTACTCATCAGCGATAGCCCTCATAGTCAACGGTATAAACATCTCCATGTTCAAATGAAACGATCATATCATATTAAAACCACAGGCTTGTTTTACACCCGCATCCCGATGCATTCATTGCCATGACAGAGCATAGTCCGCGCATACCCGAATGGTCACAGCGCCATTCAGAATTACCTGCACGTGCAATGCAGCATTGCCATGTTATGCTGCCGCCATGATTCGTGCCGAGAAACTCAGTAAACGGTTTGGTGATGTAGAAGCACTCTC
Source organism: Mariprofundus sp. (assembly GCA_030951025.1). Taxonomy (GTDB): domain Bacteria; phylum Pseudomonadota; class Zetaproteobacteria; order Mariprofundales; family Mariprofundaceae; genus Mariprofundus. The sequence continues at coordinate 1,958 of JAUZQK010000102.1, forward strand.
ACCCACAGACATTCATATTCGCGCAGGTGCTATTACTGCCATCATGGGCGGTTCGGGCTCGGGTAAAACCACCCTGCTACGGCTGTTGGCTGGTTTGGAAAAGCCCACCTCAGGCCATATCTGGTACGGTGATGAAGACCTCTGCAGCATATCAGATGAGCGCTTGTACACACTGCGCGAAAGCATGGGCATGCTGTTCCAGTATTCTGCCCTGCTGAATTCATTGAATGTGTACGACAATGTCGCATTTCCACTGCATGAACATACCGACTTGGCTGAAAGCGTCATTAGTACCATGGTTGCCATGAAACTCGAACAGGTGGGTTTACGCGGCTTTGAACATTTGATGCCCTCAGAGCTCTCCGGCGGCATGGCCAAACGGGTGGCATTTGCCCGCGCCATCGCAATGGATCCCAAGATTGTTTTTTTTGATGAACCCACATCCGGCCTCGATCCCATTTCTGCTGGTGTGATCAGTACCCTGATTCATGACACTTCTACTAAAAACCGCATGACTTCGATTGTCGTCACCCATGATGTAAAAGCCGGCCTGTCGATTGCCGATCATGTGATCTTGTTGTGGCAGGGGCGCATTATTGCCGAAGGGGATCCCGATGCCATTCGACACAGTGATGATGAGCGTGTGCAACAGTTTCTGGAAGGCCGGCCTGATGGCCCCATTCCTTTTTCACGCAGTACCACATCCTATATCGATGATTTAACCCATAAACCAGGCACAGTGAGATTAGAATCATGAGCGATGTTTTTATCCAGCAAACCGGCTTGACTGCCTTTTTCGGCAAGCTCGGGCGCTCCACCCTCAATGGTTTCGAACAGCTCGGTGATGCCACCATGCTTGGTTTTCATGCCTTGGGGCTTATTTTTTCCAAACCATGGCAGGGTAAACATTTTGTATTGCAACTCTATGCCCTCGGGGTTGGTTCTTTGGCCATCATCATCGTCACCGGTGCATTTACCGGCATGGTGCTGGCTTTGCAGGGTTATTATACCTTAGCCAAATTCGGTTCAGAATCATTGCTTGGTGCAGGTGTTGGCATGTCGATTATTCGAGAGCTTGGGCCTGTACTCGGTGCTTTCATGATTATCGGACGTGCAGGCTCCAGCATTACCGCTGAAATCGGCATCATGCGAGTGACTGAACAAACCGATGCGCTGGAAATGATGGCCGTCAATCCAAAACGGCGTATTCTGCTGCCCCGCATCGTGGCCGTTATACTGGCTGTACCACTACTGGTGGCTATTTTTGATGTGGTTGGCATTGGTGCAGGTTATATCGTTGGGGTTGAATTACTCGGGGTAAACCCGGGGGCTTATATGGCCGAACTGATTGCCCGAGTAAGCATGCACGATATCTATGGCGGCCTGGTGAAATCTGTCGTATTTGGTTTTTTGATCGGCATGATTTGCACCTATATGGGTTACCGTGCGACCCCGACCACTGAAGGCGTTGCCCAGGCCACCACCCAGGCTGTGGTTATTGCATCGGTCAGCGTATTGATTATCGATTATATTTTAACATCGTTTTTCCTGTAAAACGACAGATGAATACTGGAGTATCACATGCAAGCATATAGACGTATTGAAATGACCGTAGGTGTATTTGTCGTCGTTGGCCTGCTGGCTATCAGCTGGTTGGCCATTCAGGTCGGTCAAGGTGGCGGCCTCGGCGCTGCAGGTTACACCCTTACCGCCAATTTTGATGATGCCGGCGGTGTACGCAAAGGCAGTGATATTATGATGGCCGGCGTTGTTGTGGGGCGTATTGATTCGGTCAAGCTCACCGACAATGATCATGCCACCATGATTTTACGCCTCAAAGAAGATGTCAAAATCACCGTCGATGCCTTTGCATCGGTGCGCACCAAGGGCATTATCGGAGATCGTTATATTCGCATCACCCAGGGCATGGAAGATGATAACCTGGAACCGGGCAGTGAAATTGAAGAGACCGAGTCCGCTATCAATATCGAAGATTTAATCAGCAAGTATATTTTCAGCGGTAAGGAGTAATCATTTCACCTCGCAGCTAAGCCTACGACTTGTAGATTTATCACATCAAATGCAAAAAGGGAGCACCGCATGAACAGAATCCAACTGAGCCTCGTCATGATACTTGGCATGTTCTTCTCAATGCCTGCCTGGGCTGAAGCTGATCATGAAACAGATCAAGCCGGGCCAAGAAGCGTCATTGAAAGCACCATCACAAAAATGCTTGATATCCTCGAACAGCGTGAAGATAAAAGCGCCATCTCAACACAGGATAGAGCCGCTATTCGCCAGACCATTGCAGGTAAATTTGATTATCGTTCCATGGCCAAACGCAGTCTGGGCAGACCATGGAAAAAACTGGATGAAACAGATCGTGAACACTTTACGTCCGTATTTCGTGATTTACTGGAACGCTCCTATGGTAACCGCTTGAGCGCCTATAAAGGCCAAAAAGTCATCTTTGCCAAGGCTGAAATCAAGCAGAACAAAGCCCGTGTCAAATCGACTATCATTGATGGCTCACGCGAAACACCGGTAGAATACCGTTTACACCAGAGCAAGAATGGCTGGCAGGTTTATGATATCCGCATCGAAGGCACCAGCATGGTGCGTACGTTTTATCAAGACTTTAAATCCACTCTCGATAACGGTGGCTACCCCAAACTGGTCAAGGTGTTGGAAGAAAAAGTGGCGAAGTTAATCGCCAAGGATCAAGGCTGAGTAAGCCTGAGGCAACTGCCAAACCCGGCAGCACATTCAAACGCGCGCTGGCATCTTGCCGGCGCGTAGTCCTTTTACTGCTGTTTTTTTTCACCGCTGGAGCGGGATGGATATATTGGAACGCACCCAATATGGACAGTTTGCGCCCCGGTATTGAACAATATTTACAACAAGAGCTGGAGCTGGAAGAGCTGCGATTGGGGCAATTATCCTGGTACTGGGCGGGCTTTCTTTGGCTGCAAGTTGACCATCTTGATTTTGCCAGCCGTGATCATGCTTTCGCTTTCCATGATGGTTCTGCCAGCGTAAGAATTCCACTCAGCGCCCTGTTTAGCGGCACCATTGCACCGGATAAAATCCGTTTAAGCCATGGCAAACTTGATTTGCTCATTGATCCTTCAAGCGCCCCCATCCTGCCACCTCAACTCATACTCGAAGACATGCAAATCCACTGGCGCATACCCTCCACACAAGCCCTTGATGATTGGCAAGGCGCACTCTCGAATGTACATCTCACATTCAATGCCAGCCGCCGCAGCATCAACGCCACATCGACTCATGCCACGCTCTCCGCCCAATGGGATGCCGATGGCATGCCGCGACAATTGAAATTCAGCAGCAACAACGCTGACTGGCTACCCACATCCATACGTCAACACATCAACGGCGCACCTCAGACTAATTTCACTCTCAAGCGCCATGACAACAGACTGACATGGGATATCCAGGCATTGCTGGCTTCCAAACAAGGCTCTGAGTTGAGATGGTCACAGCAATCACTGCAAAACAGCCACGACTACCGCTTCAATCAGCTCGAAACAGCGCTAAAAGTCAGCCTCGAGAAAACTGATGCAGATCAAACCCGTTTAGCAAACATCATTATTCACAAGCTGCAATGGTCATCAGGCGACTTATCCATCGACGTACAGGGACAATGGCATAAGGGTTTGTTGCAACTCAATGCCGAATCCAAGCTGTTACCCATGCCTTTGATCTGGTCATGGTTAAAACCGCTCGGTGATGCCGATTGGCATGGCTGGCTGGCACGCATGCAACAAGGTACGGTCAAACAAGTCGAGGCCGATATCACTCTGCCATGGCCTGTGCCGCTGCAAGCATGGCCTGATAAAAACGAGCTCGCCAACTTGAAATACCGCATACAGGCTGAACTTGAACATGCAGATATCGCACTCGGTATTTCCAGCGGATCATTACAACAAACACGTGCCCATGTGGATGTGAATCAAGATGGCTTAAACGCCCGTATTGAAGATACCATCCTGCCCAGACAACTGGGCCACTCCTCTGGTGCATTGCGTATCCCGTGGGACACTCTGTTACTGCATATTAGCGGCACTTCCAATGCCGATGTAAGTCATTTACTGCAATGGTTTGGCCCGAGTCAGGTGACTGACTGGCAATGGAACAAAGCCCGCGCCAACAGCCGTTTCGAATTATTATGGGATCCAAGTCAGGATAAACCCAAACAAGCCCGCGCCACCTTACATCCGGATGGTGTGTGGAATGTGCATGTACTCCAGTTTCCGCTGCAATTATCGCAAGGTGAAGTGCAATGGGATCAAGACAAGGGCTTTTCACTGCAGGGCATGCATATCAAAAGCAAACATATGCATGGTGTTTTCTCACTGCATGCAGCGCCGCGTAGCGGCAGCTGGAAAATCACCGCACTACAGGCCAAGGCTTCCAGTGATCTGGCTCCCCTGGCCGCACACCTGCAGCTGCCCATTGCCGATGCTGGCGGCAGCATCAGCAGCAGCCTGCGTTATGATGGACAAGACTGGTTTGGTGATCTGGACATGACAAAGGCCAGCTGGCAACACTTGCTTGGCTCCGATAAAAAAGCAGGCGAAGTGTTTTCATTACAATATCAGGGTGATCTGCTCATGCCACAGGTCGATACCAACAAAGCACCGGCCGATGCCGGCAAAGCTGAGACAAACAACAAAGCACAAACTACAGCAACCAAAGCACTGCCCACCATCGAGCTCAACAAACTCAGCAGTACAGGTCAACATATCAAATTACATGATGGTGCGATCAGCATCAATCAATCCGGTATCCAGGCACAGCTCAATGGCATACACACACCCTCATTCAGCGGTAGGCTGAATATTGATGTGCCCTTTGCTGATAACAAAGCATGGAAAATTGATGTCAAAGCCAGTTACCTGAATCGCAACGCGCTGCCTGACACACTCAACCATCCGGAAAAGCTCATTGATAAAACATGGTTATTGCGGGCTGATATTGATCGTTTCGACTGGGGTGATGCGCGCATGTCCGGTGTTCATCTCAAGTTGTCTTCGGATAAAAATAGCCTTGGCATCCTGGAGGCCACCCAAATTCATACCACCCAAATGGATATTTTAGATGTCGATGCCCGTTTTACCCTGCCCGGCCAAGGGCTGATTGAGTTGCGCAAGCTCTCCGCCGTATTTGAAAAACAGCAGCTCACCATGTCCGCCACCCTAAAGCCTGCTACAGATGGCGGCATGCGCTGGACAGGCTTTGCAGAATTGCATGGTGATTTCGGTCGTTTGATGAATATCGGCAGCCTGTCCAAACGCTTTTTGAATGGTGATGCGCATCTGTTGTTTTCCGGTCAGGGGGTGATTTTAAAAGAACAACCCTGGTGGCAAGGGCTCGATGGACGTATGCGGCTGCGTGTGGATCAAGGCAGAATTCTCGAAGGCGGAGCATTCACCACACTATTATCCGCCATCAATCTCACCCGGTTGCCGGCTCTGTTGCTCGGTCAACGCAAAGATCTTTCCGGCCCCGGCATCATGTATGAGCGCCTGCAAATGGAAGCATTCATGCAGGATCAACACATTCGCATTCGCAATGTTGCCATGCGTTCCAGTGCCTTTGATCTGGTCGGTCAGGGCAGCATAGATGTCAACAAGGATAACATTGATCTCTATCTGATTGCCAAACCTCTGCAAAATCTGGATGCCATCCTGGCCAAAATACCTCTGGTACGTGATCTACTCGGTGGCCGGGCACATAGTCTGGTGCGTAAAGTCTATCATCTCTTCGGCACGTTCAGCGATGCCAAGGTGGAATCTGTCCGACCCAAAGATGCAGGTCTGGCTGAGCCAGGTATCATTGAACGCTTTCTCAGCATGCCCAGCAGCTGGTTTGGCAGCGCTAAACAGCCATCCCCCACACCGTGATCCTGTACCCTGATTGGTTAACACGCTAAAGTTCTGACCCATGCGCATTTGCCATATTGGACTCAATCATAAAACCGCCCCCGTTGAACTACGCGAGCGTCTGGCTGTGGCTGAAACAGATATTGCCGAGATACTGAATCAACGCATTCAGCATCCGGCCATTCGCGAAGCAGCCCTGCTCTCCACCTGTAACCGCGTCGAAATGACGGTAGTCACCCATGATCCGGATGCAGCCATTGCCGCCGTACATGAATGGTTTGCCAATACGGCCAAGATGGATTTGGAAGAAGTGCGTGAACATTTGTATTCGCACACTACAGATGCCGCCATTCGGCATCTGTTTGCTGTTGCATCCGGCCTCGATTCTCTGGTGCTCGGTGAACCACAGATTCTAGGGCAGGTTAAAACATCCTACGAACATGCTTTAAGCGCAGGCACTGCTGGCCATGTGCTGCACCGTTTGTACCAATCCACCTTTGCCGCCGCCAAACGTGCGCGCAGTGAAACCGGCATTGGCAAACAGTCGGTCAATATTTCCTCCTGTGCAGTTGAGCTGGCCAAACAAATCTTTGGTGATTTAACGGGTAAAACAGTGTTATTGATGGGCGCTGGTGAAATGGCTGAATTGGCGGCAAGGCATTTACGCGGCAATGGTTGCACCGACATTCTGGTTGCCAACCGCACCCTGCAACGGGCTCAAAATCTGGCACGCGATTTTGAAGGCCATGCCCTGACCATGGATCAACTGCCTGATTATCTCGATGCCGCCGACATTATTCTCTCCAGCACCGGTGCCAGCACCTTTGTTTTACTGCCAGATGCGATCAAAGCGGCCATGAAAAAACGCAAAGGCAAAGCCATGTTCCTGGTCGATATTGCTGTGCCTCGCGATATTGATCCACGCATTGGCGATATCGATGGGGCTTATTTGTATGATATTGATGATCTGCAACAGGTGGTGCAGGGTAATATGGAAAACCGCCAAAATGAGGCGGATCAAGCCCGTTTGCTGATTGAAGAAGAAGCACTCTCCTTCCTGCGCTGGTTAAAATCACTCGAATCGGTACCGCTAATCCGTAGTATTCAGCAACACATGGATGCAAGGCGCAGCGAGGAACTCGAAAAAGCCCAGCGTTATATGAAAGGTTTTAACGATGAGCAATTAAAAGCCGTTGAACAATTCAGTCGGGCGCTGATGAAACGCTATCTGCATCCCACCCTTAGAACACTGAAAAGTCTGCCTGATGATATTGAAGGTGATCTACTGATGGGCGCTGCCAACCGATTGTTTGATCTCAAACCAATCAGCTCGGAATCGCTTGATTCAAAAACGCCCTCAAGCACCAATGTCAGCAACATAAAGAGGAATAATGAACACCCGTCTTAATGATATTTTACACCGGCGCGATGAAATCACCAGCCTGCTCGCCGACCCTGACATCACCGCCAATCAAAAAAAGTATACCCAGTTAAGCAGAGAATTCTCCGAGATCGAGCCTGTCGCGGCACATGCCGAAAAACATTTGCAACTCTTGCAACAATTGGCTGATAATCAGGAATTATTGGCAGATCCGGATTGTGACCGGGAGCTTAAAGAACTAACCGAAGCAGAAAATCAGGACATCAAACAGGCCATTAGCGATAGCGATGAACAACTTACCCTGCTGTTATTACCCAAAGACCCGAATGATCAGCGCAATGCCATTCTGGAAGTCAGAGCAGGCACAGGTGGTGATGAAGCGGCGCTGTTTGCAGCGGATTTGTTTCGTATGTACAGCCGTTATGCTGAAATGCAGGGTTTTAAAGTATCCATTTTATCCAGCAGTGCGATTGGCTTGGGTGGTTACAAAGAAATCATTGCCCAGATCACCGGCGTGGGTGTGTTTTCACGTTTCAAGTTTGAATCCGGCACCCACCGTGTACAACGTGTACCTGAAACCGAGTCCGGTGGCCGCATCCACACCTCTGCCTGCACCGTCGCCATTTTGCCCGAAGCTGAAGCGGTTGATGTAAACCTGCGCCCAGAAGATATTCGCATTGATGTCTACCGCGCCTCCGGTGCAGGCGGCCAGCATGTCAACAAAACCGAATCGGCCGTACGCCTAACCCATGCCCCCAGCGGCCTGGTGGTGACTTGTCAGGATCAGGCCAGCCAACATAAAAACAAAGCCCAGGCCATGAAGGTGTTGCAAGCCCGTTTGTTCGACAAACAACAATCCGAAGCCAATGCCGAACGCTCCGGTATGCGCAAGGATATGGTCGGCTCCGGTGACCGCTCCGAACGCATTCGCACCTACAATTACCCACAGGGGCGCATCACCGATCACCGTATCAATTTAACCTTGTACAAGCTCGATCAAATCCTCGGTGGCGATATGACCGAATTGATCGATGCACTGCTAACCCACCATCAGGCTGAACTGCTCGCCGCACAGTGAGAATAGATAGCTCTCAACCCACTACGACCCGTCAGATCATTCAGCAAGCCACAAGCAGTCTGAAAAAAGCCGGCTGCGATAGCCCCAGACTCGATGCCGAATTGCTGCTCATGCAAGTTTGGCACATGCAGCGCACAGATCTGATCATGCGTTCAACAGAGCCTGTGCCTGAAGCTGTGCAGCAGGCATTTGAAATACTCATTCAGCGCCGCAGACAGCGTGAACCCTTGGCTTATATTCTCGGGGAAAAAGAATTCTGGTCACGTCCCTTCCATGTCTGCCCCGATGTGTTAATTCCGCGTCCAGAAACTGAACATCTGATCGAAGCCGTACTGGATCATTTTCCTGATCAACAGGGTAAGCTGTATTTTTGTGATATTGGCACAGGCAGTGGTTGCATCGCGGTGACACTGGCATGTGAATACCCCAATGCCCGCATCATCGCGACTGATATTTCCCATGCCGCCTTAAACATCGCCAAGAAAAATGCCATCCTCCATCAAGTCGAGCAGCGCATCGCTTTCAGACAGGGCGATATGCTGGCCGCTCTGCAAGCTGACGATGCGCGCTGTGATGCCATCATCTCCAACCCCCCTTACGTAAGCCAAGATGAAATGGCGACACTGGAGCCCGAATTATCTCACGAGCCACATCAGGCGCTCACCGATGGTGCTGATGGACTACGTCATTTGAAAAGTATTCTCCATGATGCAGAAACATATTTGAATACAGATGGTTTGATCATACTCGAAACCGGCCCTTGTGGTTTACCTCCCACACCAGCTTCACTCAGCTTTGAACACAGCATCGAAGATCTGGCCGGCCATGCTCGCGGCGGCATTTACCAACGCGCTAACAGGCTAAATCAAGATGGATGAATGGATCAATATTGTCATTCGACAATTGATTCTCTACAGCTTGCCTGTCGTCATTTCACTCACCACCGTCACCTTCATAGAATCCCGATTCAGTCGCACAACTATCCCGCATCCCTTTTTTGCCATCTCCTGGCGTGGCACCTGGTTACCCTTGCTGGCTTCTTTAGCTTTGCATCGCGGCATTATCATCGCACTGCCAAATCCCCTGACTCCGGGTGTCAAAACCGCCAGCATTCGTTGCCTTGTCCACGCCCTGTTATGCCTGTTGGGCTTTTGTTTGTATTGCTGGAGCCTGTCTCAAAACCTGGCTCAGAGCGCTCCGGCAGGTCTGCCCCCGTTGCATCACTGGTGGCTCAAGGTATTGATGTTTTTTAACCTGTGCATGTTCAGTCTGCATCTCTTGCCTTTGCCAGGACTTGTGATGGGTGAATGGCTGCTAACAAGCCCATGGGCTAACAAAGCCAGGCATATCAAACGATATCATGTGCAGAGCAAACACCGTTGGATCCTCATCACCGTATTGGCTGCATCGCCGCTGTTGGATCTTGCTCTGGGCGCACTGATTGTATTTCCAGTTTATGAATCAATGAGCAGCATCGCCGCACATTTAGCGCATTAATTTAGTGCCTTAATATCATTCAGCCTCGTTACAAAACAAATTTCAACCTCGTTACAAAAAATTGGCCTGATCATTGCTTCTCCTTTCACTATGACGACATCCGGCTTTGATCGACAATCCACCCTCGAACTCCTGCAGTTCAGTGAAGATATCCCTTCGCTGCCGGATCGATTCGTAAAAATTCAAAATATTATTCAAGACCCGAACTCCAATGCCAAAGATTTGGCGCAAGTGATTCGCAGTGATCAAGCCACCACCGTCATGATACTCAAATTTGCCAATTCATCGGCCTATAACCCCTCCGGCACACCCATCAGTGAATTATCCAAAGCTATTGCACGCCTCGGCAATACCGAATCGATACATATCGCCTCCGCCATGTCGTTGATGTACGGCATGATATTACCCACCGGCATGGCCAATATCCGCATCTTTTGGTCGCATGCCTTTGGCGTTGCCATGGTGGCGGAAAGTCTGGCCAAAGCAGCCGATCCAAAGCAGCTGCGTGGCAGCCATGAAACAGCCTTTATGGCAGGTTTAATGCACGACATTGGCCGTGCAGCACTCGGCATGCGAGTGGATCTCTCCTACTTTGAACGTGAAACCGGCCATTTGCATGAAGCCGATCTAATCCATGCCGAAGAAGCCCATTACGGTGTCAATCATGCCGAAGCTGGCATGCATTTGCTGCGTTTGTGGCAACTACCCGCCGACCTGTGCCAAGCTGTCGCCGAACACCATCTGGCTGATAGCTCAATTTTTCTGGCCAGGGTGTGTTATCTGGCCAATGAATTCTGCAATGAACACCTGCCCGAACGTACTACATTTGAAGATATCGCCGAGATAATCCAGCAAGAGCTGGAAAACAATCCACCTGATACCTCAATTCTAAACAGCTAACAGCCACTCAACATCTCGCCCCCCAAAACACAAGACTTGGACGACGAATAATAAACAAAATTGCCGTGTGCAGTTGCAAGTCGTAATATCGGCGCAAACAAGCAAGCAAGGGAAATCAACACACTGCAATGATTTTATGGGATACGCTGCGCGACAGCAAAAAAAGAGCTTTGGCATGGTCGCGCGAGCAGGATACCCTGTACATCGTCATTCTGGCTGTCGTGGTGGGTATTCTCTCCGGTTATACGGCAATATTGCTGCGTTTTATGATCGAATGGGTCAGCCTGTTCTGGACAGGTGAACGCACCTGGGAAGAAGCCATCCAGAGTACCCCCTGGTATATCTATCTGATTGCACCCACCATCACCGGCTTTTTGGTCGGCTGGATTGCGCTGCGTTTTTTACCCGGTGGAGAATTGCGTGGTGTCTCCGGTGTACTGGCCGATATGGTTGAGCGCCGGGCACGTGTGCATCCACGTCAGCTCGGTACTGAAACCGTCGGTGCTGCACTGGCTATTGGTGGTGGAGCCAGCCTTGGGCGTGAAGGGCCTACTGTTGCACTCGGTGCTTTAATTGCCTCTGAAATCGGCCAGCGCTTGAATCTCTCTGAACAACAACTGCGTATTTTAATTGGTTGCGGAGCCGCAGCAGGCATTGCGGCATCGTTTAATACCCCTATTGCCGGTGCCTTGTTTGCACTGGAAGTGATCTTGGCCGATTATGCTATCGCCACATTCAGCCCGATTGTGATTGCTTCGGTGATGGGGACGGTCATTGCGCGTTCCGAGCTGGGTGATTTTCCGGCTTTCACTGTGCCTGAATATCATCTGATCAGCCTGTGGGAAATACCCGCTTATATTGCTATCGGTGCCATTTGCGGCCTCGTCGCCACCTTGTTCATCAAAGTCCAGCAGCCCACCCGTGCATGGTTGACTAAAATGATTCCGGATCGGCGTTTTCGGCCTGCTATGGTGGGCTTTAGCATTGGTTTGTTGGGGCTGGCTTTACCGCAAGTGATGTCCATTGGTTATGGCATTGTTGAAGATATGTTGCTCGAACGCATCCAGCCCGAAATCCTCGGTTATGCGCTACCCTTGGCGGCATTTCTAGCCATCGTCTTGATCGCTAAGTTTATCGCTACGTTATTGAGTGCAGCAGGTGGTTTCCCCGGTGGATTGTTTGGCCCTGCGCTGTTTATGGGCGCAACCGTCGGAGCCTTATTTGGCGATATCGCACATGGTTTTTCACCTTCCTATTCAGAGAGTTACGGCGCTTATGCCCTGGTTGCCTGTGGCGCATTAACGGCTGCGGCGTTACATGCACCACTCACCGTAATCCTGATCGTCTTTGAGATGACCGCCAATTATAACATCATGTTACCATTAATGGCCGCCTGCAGTGTAGCCACCATGATCACGCGCTCCTTCAGCCATGCCTCCGTCTTTACCGAAGTGCTCGAAGAGCGTGGCATTGATGCCGACTGGGGACTGGAGCAATCATGGATGCGCTCTGTCTCGGTTGAAAAAATACCCTGGTTGGCTATCCCCCGTGTTTCTGAACATGCCCGCTTGCAAGAATTAAAACAGGTGTACACCGGTTCCGGCAAAGGCTGTGTTCAAGTTATCGATGATGATGGTTTAATGGTCGGCATTGTCACCTTTGCCGATTTACAGAAATGGCTGATTGATCCGACACTCGATCAAGTGGTGGTGGCCAGTGAAGTGGCCAACCGTCAGGTGCAGGTGATTTCTGAATCAGACACCTTGCTCGATGCCATCAATATTCTCGATCATGAAGAGTTCGAGCAAATGCCTGTTGTGGCTGATGATAACCCGCGCAAGGTGCTCGGTATGTTATCGCGCAACGCCATCTTCTCGACCTACCATAAAATGATCGTTAAACACGGTGATGGCGGCCATCAATAATGTACAAACACAAAACATGTTAAATCCGGCTCAGCAGCAAGCAGCCCAGGCAGGCGATGGTCCGCAGTTGATTCTAGCCGGAGCCGGTTCCGGCAAAACACGCACCATTGTGCATCGCATTGGCCATTTGATTGCCACAGCACAGGTTGCACCGCATCGTATTCTGGCCGTTTCATTCACCAACAAATCGGCGGCCGAATTAAAACTCCGTTTAAGTGATTTGATCGGTGATGGCGGCGGCGGTGTGGTATCCGGCACATTTCATGCCATTTCGTTGCGATTCTTACGCCGTTACGCCGATGCTCTGGCTTATCCACGCAGCTTCCAGATTATCGATAGCGATGATCAAAAGGCACTGATTAAACGCATTTTAAAAAGCCGCAATATCGCCAGCGACCGCTTGCATCCCGGCTATTTATTAAACTGGATCGAACATTGCAAACATGCCGGGCTAACCCCTGAGCAGACTCCAGAACATGGCTGGAATGGCATCAATATGGTGGAGCTGTATGGCAACTACCAAGCCGAACTGCAACGCCATGAACGCATGGACTTTTCCGATCTCATATTAAACACCGTATTGTTGATGCGCCACCATCCGGATATCGCCACTGCACTGCGCTGTCGCTTTGATCATGTGCTGGTCGATGAATATCAGGATACCAATCCCATCCAGCATGAATGGCTGATGCATTTGTGCAACGAACATCATAATCTGACCGTGGTCGGTGATGATGATCAGAGCATTTATGGCTGGCGCGGTGCAGATGTGCGTCATATCCTTGAATTTGAACAGCTCTGGAATGGCGCGACACTGCACCGGCTACAAGAAAACTATCGTTCCAGCGGTGCTATTCTTAGCCTCGCCAATGCTGTCATTTGTGAAAACACAGATCGGCATGAAAAAAACTTGCAAGCCACCAAGGCCATCGGTGACACACCCGAATGGAAAGTCTGCAACGATGAATATGACGAAGCCCGTCGCATCATGCAGCAAGTCGAAGTCTGGCAGTCTCACGGTTATAAAAACTCAGAAATCGCCATACTCTACCGCTCCAATCGTCAATCCCTGCCACTGGAGCAGGTCTTTCGTGAAGCCAATATTCCTTACCGTATCATTGGCGGGCTGGGTTTCTTTGAACGCATGGAAATCAAGGATGCGCTGGCATTCTGGGCTTTACTCAATCGCTGTGGTGATAGCCTGCAACTGCTGCGTATTTGCAACAAGCCCAAACGCGGCTTAGGCAATATCGGCCAGGAACAGATCGCCAGCCAACTGGCCGCATCCGGCATGCGGGCTTATGAATGGCTTGATCTACTGGCTGCAGGCCATGCTGAAGGAGCGGCTAAAAAGCTGATGCCTCTGGCTCAGATGCTGGTCGATATACGGAGCGAGCATGAAAGCCTGCCCGATCGTGGACTGAACAGGATTTTAGAAGCCTGCGGCTATCTCGACAGCCTCAACGCCATGGGTGAAATCGAGGCGGCTGCACGCATTGATAATGTGCGCACGCTGCAAGATTATATTGAGCTTTCACTCGCTCAGGATATTAGCCCCATTGATTTCATGGATCGTGCCGCACTGTTGCAAAGCAGTGAAGGCATCAATGATCAGGATGATGATCAGCAAGAAATTGATTCGGTCGCCATGATGAGTCTGCACCGCGCCAAAGGGCTGGAATTTGATTGTGTGGTATTGCCCGGTGTCGAAGAAGGTTTATTGCCACATCAGCGTTCACTCGATGAAGGCGATGCCGGCATCGCCGAAGAACGGCGTTTGCTCTATGTCGGCATCACCCGAGCCCGTGATCATGTGCTGCTGACATCGGCACGTTTGCGCCGCTTTTATGGTGAAATGCATTATCCGCTACCGAGCCGCTTCATCAAAAGCTTGTCGAACGATATCTTGCAACACCGAGACGCAGCCATGCAACCGGCCACTGGGCTCGGCAATGAAAACGGCAATCAAAGCTCCAATGTCGGCGGTTTTAATATCGGCATCGGCAGCAATGTCGCTCATCCGAGTTTCGGTGAAGGCGTTGTGCTGGCGCTGGAGGGGGCTGGGGATGCAGCCCGTGTCACCATCCAGTTCCGCCGTTCCGGCACCAAACGATTGATGCTAAAGTATGCCGCACTGCAATGTGCTTAGGGAGATCAAATGACTGTTAAAATTTACCATAACCCGCGCTGTTCCAAATCCAGACAAACACTGGCTTTATTACAAGACAACGGCATTTCGCCTGAAGTCATCGAATACTTGAACACACCCCCCAGCCCTAGCGAACTGGATCAAATATTGACCATGCTGGGCAAGCAACCATCCGAACTCATGCGCACAGGTGAAGAGGAGTTCAACACATATTTCAAAGCTAAAGACTTATCGCGTGATGAAAGTATCGCCTTAATGGTCGCCCACCCCAAAGTCATTGAACGCCCGATTGTGGTGCATGGCAACAAGGCTGCAATAGGCCGACCACCTGAGAATGTATTGGCTATTTTGTAGCTTTAGCGACCACTGAACGCAGCATATCCAAGCTGAATGGCTTGCTGATAAAGTCATTCGGCTGGCACTGCCTATCCAGATCAAGTGCGGTTTCCGCATCGTAACCCGAGGACATGGCAACATAGATATCCGGCCGAATTTCGCGTAAGCAGTTTAAACATTCCATACCACCCATTTCAGGCATGGTTACATCGAGCAATACCCAGTCGAAATCAGAATCACTGCCAAACAATTCAACCGCCTCACGACCATTGTTTGCCGTTGCCACGCTTAGCCCCAAATGCTCCAGCATACGCGAGGCCACATGAATCACGCCAGGCTCATCATCCACCAATAGCACACGACCGGATACGCTGCGTTTGATATCACGCGGCTGAATGAGATGAGCATGTGATGCCTGATCAATGGCCGGAATCCACACTGACATTGTCGTGCCTTTACCCAGCTGACTGTTGATCTGCATCGCTGCATCATGTGATCGCAAGATACCCAGTGTTGCACTCATGCCGAGACCGCGACCGGTGAACTTCGTGGTGAAAAAAGGATCGAAGATACGTTCTATGGTGTTCGTATCCATGCCCATACCATCATCTTTCACGTTCAACACGATATAATCGCCGGCTGATAAGTCTCCATTCGAGAAATGCCGAGCATCACCGGCGGCAAGCTGTTGCTGAGTAATTGAAATGTGGATGTCGCCGGTCTGTTCGTTGCCAATGGCTTCCGATGCATTGATCACCAGATTCAATAACACTTGCCTGATCTGCCCGCCATCGGCCATGACCCATGCCTCTGCTTGCTGCTCACTAAATGACAAATTCACCTTTTTAGCCTTTGAAGCCTCCAGCAATGGCAACATTTCCTTAACCAGGTTTTGTAAATCCATTGCTTCAGCTTGCATCACACTCTTACCCGAATAATCCAGCATTTGCCGACACAGATCGGTCGCCACATGGGTAGCCGACTCCACACAGCCAAGCGATTCCCGCATCGATTCAGAGATATCATGATCCAGCTTGGCAAGCTCGACATTGCCCTGAATCACCGTCAGCAGATTATTAAAATCATGCGCAATGCCACCAGCCATTAGCCCCAACGACTCCAGCCGTTGGGCATGTTGAACCTGCTGCTCCAATGATTTCTGTTCTACTTCTGCGGTTAATTTTTCCGTCACATCAATGGCAAACGCCACCAACCCGGAGACCTGATCGTCCTTGGCCAAACGCACCTTGATGAAATCAAATACCCTCACCACCCCATCGGCACAAACAATCTCATCACGCCCATAAAATGCATGCGGACTCGCCAGGCATGCCTCATCCGAAGCCAACACCATCTCAATCATCGATTCAGGTAACAAACGGGTATAATCATCAGCCTGTTGTGCCTCTGCCTCAGAAATGCCGCATATCTTCACCCAGGCTCGGTTAACAAACTGCACCTTACGATGCTGATCAACCATCCAGATGCCAATGGGTGAATGATCCAGAATCACCTGCATGCGATCCTGCTGCTCTGCCAAAGCGCGATATGATTCGGTCAATTGCCGTTTGCGCCACTCAAGCTGAGATTGATAAATATGGGCAAATATCCAATAAAACAAGACGACGGTGACAATATGAAACAACTGCGTTTCTGTATACGATGTATGAACCAGTTCAAACCACTGCAACAGCAGCGCAATAAGCAGCTCCATGACAAAAAAGGCAACCCAATAACGGGCTGTATTCACCTGCTGCACAAAATAAACGACAAAGGGTAGGCCAGCCAACCAATAAATACCGGTATCTTCAATACTGGTCAGAAAAATCAGCCCTGAAAACAATAACAACGCAGATGCCATCAGGGTATTTTCAGCGCTCGCCGTGCTGGCACCCAAACGTACACGCCAATAGGTGCCGAGCATCACCACTGCCAATGTCATTTCCACATACATCAGCGCCATGCAACAGCCATCAAACCAGTGTATGACAACAAAAAACATCAACGTCAAACCACTGATCAAATGTACCCAGGCCAGCACCTGTCGTCGATTTTCAAATATTTCTGCTGATTTCATGGCACTTTGCTATACCACAACCACATATTACACAAGGGTATTCAATCATCGTGTGAATCATTGCTTGCGAATTCATCCCGCTTGCAATTAGCCTTATCCAATGCACACATCTCCAGCAAGCAAACACTTAAGCATTCGCATGCCCACATGGTTGGCAGATACAATGCAAACATGTGATGGCATATATCCAGAGCTCAAAGCCCGCATGCAACTGGCCATGCAATTGGCCAGAAACAATATTGATCATGGCACGGGCGGCCCCTTTGGTGCAGCCGTATTTGATATAGCTACACATCAACTGATCGCGGTCGGAGTCAATGTTGTGCTCAGTTCACACTGCTCGATGGCGCATGCCGAAATGATGGCCATCAGCATGGCACAACAGCAGCAGGCCAACTTTGATCTGGCCGCCGCTGGACAAGCACTTGAATTGGTCAGCAGTTGCGAACCCTGTGCCATGTGTTTTGGTGCTATCCCGTGGTCTGGCATCAAACATGTCGTCTGTGGCGCACGCGATGCTGATGCCCGCGCCATTGGTTTTGATGAAGGCCCCAAGATGCATGACTGGCAACAGGCTCTCGGGCAACGTGGCATTACAGTGCAGACTGACATTTGCCGCCAGCAAGGCATTGATGTCTTGCAGCACTATGCCAAACGTAATGGCGTTATTTATAATTCGGGAGACAACATATGATCTACAATAAACTCGGCAATACGGACATCGACGTATCGGCTCTGTGTCTGGGCAGTATGACCTGGGGTGAACAGAATTCAGCGGCTGAGGCTTTTGAACAAATGGATATTGCCCTCGAACACGGCATCAACTTTTTCGATACCGCCGAGCTTTATGCCATCCCCCCCAAAGCCGCCACTTATGGGGCGACGGAACGCATCATCGGAGACTGGTTCAAACAAACCGGTCGTCGCGATGATATTTTTCTGGCTTCCAAAGTCTGTGGCCCGACTGCATGGTGTCCACATATTCGTCATGGTGAAGCCAGACTCGATCGAAAAAACATCATCGCCGCCTGTGAAGCGTCGTTATCCCGTTTACAAACCGACCATATCGATCTCTATCAAACCCATTGGCCAAATCGCAATACGAACTTTTTTGGCCGTCTCGGTTACCAGCATACGAATGACACAGACGAAACCAGCATTGAGGAAACACTCGATGCCATGCAGGAACTGATCACGGCAGGCAAAGTGCGCCATATCGGCATCTCCAACGAAACACCATGGGGCATGATGCAACACCTGCAAATCTCGCAACATAAAACACTGCCGCGCATCGCCTCCATTCAAAACCCGTACAATTTACTCAATCGCTCGTTTGAAATCGGCTTGGCTGAAATATCGTGCCGTGAACAAGTCGGCCTATTGGCTTACTCTCCACTGGCTTTCGGGGTACTCTCCGGCAAATATTTACACGGCAAACAGCCCAAAGATGGTCGCATCACCCTGTTCGATCAATATACCCGCTATAACAATACCGAAGCAAACCTGGCCACAGAGGCTTATATTGCCGTTGCCAATCAACACGGCCTCGATCCAGCTCAAATGGCATTGGCCTTTATTCGTCAGCAAGCCTTCGTCAGCAGCACCATCATCGGCGCAACCACCACGGCGCAGTTGCTCAGCAACATCAACAGCCTGAACATCACCTTATCGGCAGCATGTCTCAGCGATATCGATGCCATTCATCAAAAGCAGCCCAATCCATGCCCGTAACAACAGCGTTATTTATCGGCATTATGTCCGGCACCTCGGCCGATGGTATCGATGTCGCCATTGTCGCCATTGAATCTCAAAGCAACAAACATCCACACAGCAAGTTAATTCAATTCTCGGAATTCCCCATGCCCGCGCCCTTGCGCCAATCCATTTTACACTTGGCCGTCTCAAAGCATGCAGGTATTGAGGCCATCGCCCAACTCGATCGCAAACTGGGGCAGGCTTATGCCGATGCAGCCTTGAGCACCATTCAACAGGCTGGCTTACAAAATACCG
This sequence comes from Mariprofundus sp., assembly GCA_030951025.1. Lineage (GTDB taxonomy): Bacteria > Pseudomonadota > Zetaproteobacteria > Mariprofundales > Mariprofundaceae > Mariprofundus. Next base: position 21,217 of record JAUZQK010000102.1, read on the forward strand.
ATATCGCAGCCATTGGCTGTCATGGCCAAACCATACGTCACCGCCCTCAAGCAGAGCCCCCGTTCAGCCTGCAAATCGGCTGTGCGGCCACACTGGCAGAGCTGAGCGGCATCACCGCAGTGACTGATTTCCGCAGCCGTGATATTGCCGCTGGCGGTGAAGGTGCACCGCTGGTGCCATTCGCACACCAGCAATTATTTGCATCACAACCGTTTGCATCACACCGGCCATTGATTGCAGCATCACAGCAACAAAATACCGCCATCATCAATATCGGCGGTATTGCCAATCTCACCTGGCTGGGTACGGATGGCACAGTCACCGGCTTTGATACCGGCCCCGGCAATATGATCATGGATGCGTTGATGCTAGCCATCAGTGATGGGCATGATGCCTTTGATCGTGATGGCAATCTGGCTGCCAGCGGCCAGGTTTGTTTAGCTCTGCTGGATCAGCTGATGGCCCAGCCTTTTTTCAAACGTCGCCCACCAAAATCAACCGGTCGTGAAATCTTCGGCGATGATTTCACACAACAAATCATGGCATGGCCGGATATTTCCAATGCCGATCGCATGGCTACCGCATGCCAACTCACGGCTGATACGATCATGCAAAGCCTAAAATTCATCAACCAGCCGACCGATGCATGTTTCATCTGCGGTGGTGGTGCACGCAACGTACATTTAATGGGTTTATTGCAACAACAGCTCAATCCAAGACCTCTACAAAGCACCGATGCCGCAGGCATACCGGCGCAGGCCGTTGAAGCGATTAGCTTTGCCCTGTTGGCGCGCCACACTTTAATGGGCAAACCCAATACCCTGTCTCAAGTCACCGGTGCAACACATGATGTCTGCGGCGGCCAGATTACACCGGGCAGCAATTGGTCAGCTTTGTTGCGTGATATCCCGACATGGACCCGCTAACCCACGCTATTTCCGGCGCAGTGCTTGCACGCGCCCTGCCCAAACAGCCGTTACCAGGCAAGCAGGTGCTATTACTGGCGCTGCTCAGCATGGCTCCAGACATTGATATTGTATTGCGTGCATGGTCTGACATGAGCTATCTACAGCATCACCGAGGCATCACCCATTCGCTCTTGATGTTACCACTCTGGAGCTGGCTGATATTCTCGCTCTTAAAGCGCAAGAAACAGCCCTCCGCCATGCCTGCTTACCTGATCGGCCTGGCCTTGTTGATGCATATTCTGCTCGACCTGATCACCACATTCGGCACCATGATTTTAGCTCCGCTTTCCCATTGGCGAGCCAGTCTGGATCTGGTGTTTATTATCGATCCCATATTCACCGCCTGCCTGCTCATACCCTTATTGCTGGCATTCATCCCAGCATGGCGATCTCATGCCCGCCCTCTGGCGATGCTCAGCCTTAGCCTGATGTTCAGCTATCTGGCTCTGACCTACTACAATCAACAACAGGCCATCGCACTGCTCAAGTCCAAGCAAGCCAATGCCCAAGCTTACCATGCGCTACCGTTGGCCTTCTCACCATTCAACTGGCAGCTCATCGCCCAATACCCCGATCATTACGTGCGTGCTGGAGTTCATCTTCAAACCGGCTTCATCGGCCTTGCAGGCTTATTCAGTAAAAACTTCGTACAACGTGTCAATTCCAGTCGCATGAGTGATGCCGACCGCATCGACTGGCAGAGTCTAGCCGCCATGCATACCGTCAAGGATGTAGATCAATTGCCCGGCACAGCATTTTATCAATGGTTTGCCAGCTATCCGGTTGTACTGGAGCACGATGATCAACATCTCGTTTTTGGCGACCTGGCTTTCGGTGCAGGCGCGAATGCAGTGCCGCCATCATTTGAACTACGCATTGATTTGCATCAAACAGAGACACATCACAAAGCCCGTGCTTGGTTAATCTGGCACAGCAATCAAGCCACCGAACTGATACAATAATCGGGCATATAATCGAACACACAACATCAGCCAGCAGATATTGCTGGTATTATTGATCAAGCAAATTGATCAACCAAGCCGTTCATTCACTCAAGCGGATTGCCCTCACAATCACCGAAGGCATCATTATAATCAGCCATCGCAGCCATAATCACTTTCTCGGCATGCTCGAAACCGTAGGCTTTCCCGATGGATACATGGTGCGGCTCATCCGGCACAAACTTATAGGTCAAAAAATAATGCATCAAACGATCAATCAATGCAGCAGGCAATTGCGTTACATCATCGATATTTGACCACAGCGGATCATCTTCAATGACAGCAATAATCTTATCATCGGCTTCACCATGATCGCACATCGGCAAACCACCCACCACACGCGCATTCACAAGGATTTCATTTCTTGCGATGGGGCGTTCTGAAATCACACAAATATCCAACGGATCACCATCACCCCGACTCGCCTCATGCATCAAAGCCCCAACACGATCCGCACACAAGGTGCGTGGCACGAAGCCATACAAGGCAGGGTGCTGTGATGATGAACGAATCGACCTGTCCACCCGCAAATAACCAGATTTTTTATCCACTTCAAACTTCACCGTATCAAAGGGTGTGATTTCAATATAGGCATGCAAACGACGTGGTGGTTCAGCCCCCACATCGAGACCATGCCATGGATGCGGTCGCCATTGCGAAAATGATTTCATGAATCTGCCCTCTCATTCAACATCTCAAGATACAAGTCTTCTACTTTTTTCCTTGCCCAGGGTGTGCGACGCAAAAACTTTAAACTGGATTTGACCGATGGATCGTTATGGAAACAACGGATATTGACATAACAGCTCATCTCACCCCAACCGTAATGCTCAAGCAAATCAAGGATTATACGCTCAAGGGTGATACCGTGCAGGGGATTATTGGCTTGCTGCTGGCCCATGTTTAGCGCAGCACCGGCCCATCGAGAAAAGCCAGCTCATCCCAAATACTGGATGGGTTACCTTCAGCATCACGGAATTTCAGATTCTGGCGTTTGGGCACCAAACGATGTGGCCTGCCATAACTATCTTCCTGTACATCACAGCCATCATCGGACGAAATAATCAACAAGCCTTCGGCCGGCAATAAGTCAGTAACTTCGTATTCTTCACCCAGATAACGTACGCGCTGCCCGATCAAACGCGCCAGAGCATCGTAATCATCAATCAGTGCCTGCATTGCCAATTCAGCCATCACCTGCTCCCTTATTTATCTATTCTACAGCTTAGAAAGACATGCCTTTGCCGTCAATGCCCATTGATTTTCAAGGCCGTGTGACATGAGCAAGAGTACGCGATGAATAGCCACACGAGCCCTTATTTCCTTCTCCATCAAATCTGTATTGTTAATCTGTATGTCCCATATTTATGGGACATACAGATTAAAGTTCAAAGCGCATTCTTTGGCTATCTTGGAAAGGGGATGAAGAAATGAAACTATTGAACACTACATCCTCGGTTATATCTACAAGACATAAAATCATAAGTATTTTCCTCATCATCATCGCACTTTTTTTACCAACACATCTTGTGTTTGCAAAAGGCTTTGGGGATTGCGATTACGCTGACATGAATGAGTTTAAAAAGAATGGTTTTTCTCCAGCAGAGATAAGAGGCATATGTAAACCTGAAAAGTCCTCGGAACAAAAAAAACAAACAGGCCAACGTTGCCAAACAAAGAGCGGCGTCTGCGGGCTTTATCATTTGCCTCCCGCCCCGCTTGGAGCCTCTTGTTATTGTGTCAACAAATATTCTGGTTTCAATGACAGTGGCAATGTTATTTATTAATAACAGGTGATATAATGAGTAGTTTCACGGCACCCTTTAAAGAACTAAAAAAAAGATTATCGTTAGACTCTATTTACCTTTATCGAGTCGTGACGCTTTCTTTATTATCTATTTCATTGATTGTTGTACTTTACGGCTGGTTTGAATACAAAGACAACGTCAATCTAGCTATTCCACTCGAGCAAAAGCTGGCGATTCCGTTAATGGTTTTTGGCGTGATTGCGATTATTGCTATATTACTATTTACAAAGCCCGGCCTTTCAACGTTTCTGGCTATCGCAATAGTCGCTTATGTTGTAGGTGGAGAGGTTTTGAGCCAACAGATTACTGATATATTTGCAACCAGCAGCAATCCTTATAAAGAGTCTAGTGGTGGTATTGGTTCCTCACAATACGAATCAGGTGGCTTATCACCCCCCCCGTCATCACACTGATTGTCAATAAACAGCCCCTGTACAAAGTACAGAGGCTGCTATCATCATACTGCGACAGGCTCGCCTGTCTGCATATTAAAAGTGATAAGCGACCTTACCGGTAATGCCCCACATGCGAGCTTTAGAGCCCGTGGTAAACACGCTGCCCGCGCTGAGATTAACTGGAAACAGATATTGTACCCACTCTGCGCCGAGTGATATCCGATCACTGACACGGTAGTCCGTACCCACACCGAAACTGGCACCAAATTTACTTTTATTCTGCGTTACAACACCTGCTGCAGTCGTCATTTTTCCCTTGATTTTCGCCCTTGTCATTCCTCCCAATACAAACAAATCGAGCTCAGGGGTGACAGGGTATTTGACCTTTGCCAGTAGCGACAAAAAGGTTGGGCTAGAAAATGAGCGCTCAATACCACCCGCATAAGTCTGTTTATCTTTACCTGTTGCACCGATGCGCGTCTCTAGCGCCAGGTAATCATTCAAATCTGCGCCGAAATAAGCAAATGCTCCAGCTGAAGCATTTTTCTGATCGATACCAGCAGCGCTATCCTTGTAGTCCACACTGACCGTGCCGAGTCCCATGCCTGCATAATAGGTAGTTTCCTGAGCCTGTACTGTTGCTGCTGTCAGCATGCCCAACATCAAAGCTGAACTGTATATTATCTTTTTCACGTTATATCTCCATAGAATAACCGACATTGGCCGATTGTTTTGTTGGCCACAACGCTAAGAGACTTATCTGAAATGAAACTGAACGACTGCAGCAAAAGTCCCAACACCGTTCATACTTCATACATAGAACTGAATAGGGGTCAAAACTGAATAGGGGTCAAACTGAATAGGGGTCAAAGCCCTTTATAAGGGATTGGTCGAAATTATGGCGATAGCTTTTCGGTTGATGACTATTGATTCACCAAACATCCCCGCCGAAACATGAACATACTGGCACACTGCGGTGCAGCAGTTATGATGCCGCTTGTTTGCAGGAGAACGCATGGAAAGTATCTGGACTCAAATCATCGAAAGCACATGGCTCGATATCACTGTCGCGCGATGGATGCTGGCACTCTTGGCGCTATTTATTACCGTTGTAGCACAACGTTATATTGTGCGCATCTTCCATAACATTGCCCAAAAAATAACATCACGCACTGAAACAGAGTTGGATAATGTATTATTAGAAGCGGCTGAACGGCCGGCTGGCATGCTGATCTTCGTCATCGGGCTGCTTATTTCTGTGCACCTGCTTAATCTGCCAACTGAAACATTTCCTATCATCGCTCTGATCGATGATGGCTGCCGCATAGTATCCATTGTCATCGGTGTGTGGTTTTTATGGCGTTTACTTGAAGGGTTGGCCGTTTATTTTACTGCCCGTGCCAAACAGACCGAATCATCACTGGATGATCAACTGGTGCCATTCATCGCCAAAACGCTGAAGATATTTCTGGTTCTCACCGCAGTGCTGGTGGTAGCACAAAACATGGGTTATTCCGTTTCCGGCCTGATTGCTTCACTCGGTATCGGCGGTATCGCCGTCGCCATGGCCGCCAAAGACACTATCGCCAACATTTTTGGTTCTGTCATGATTCTGGTTGATCGCCCGTTCATGGTGGGGGACTGGATCAAGACATCACAGTTTGAAGGCGTAGTCGAACAGGTCGGTTTTCGCTCTACCCGCATCCGCACCTTTGCCCGCACACTGATCAATGTACCCAATTCAACATTGGCCAATATGGTTATCGATAACATTGACCAGCGCAGCGAGCGCCGTATCAAAATGCGTATCGGCCTGACCTACAGCACCTCATCCGAGCAAATGCAGCATGCCATTACAGGCATCGAAGCCATTCTCTGCGCTCACCCCGGCGTGGATCAAAGCTACAAGCTGGTGAAGTTCGATGAATTTGAAGACTCTTCCTTATCCATTTTTCTGTATTATTTCTCCAGCAGCAAGGTGTGGGAAGAATATCTGCAAGTGCGCCAGGAAGTGAATTTGCAAATCATGCAATTGCTCGAAGGAATGGGGCTCGAATTTGCTTTCCCGACCCGTACCCTGCACATCGAACAGGTACAACAAGAAAGCCAGCCTACAGGCTGAAAACACAGATCACTGCTGCGACACAGATGAGGTTCACATGCCACAAAAACCAATTGTAGAAGCGTATACCGATGGAGCATGTTCCGGCAATCCCGGCCCCGGCGGCTGGGGCGTATTGCTGCGCATGGGCGGGCATGAAAAGGAAATATGTGGTGGTGAAGCGCACACCACCAACCAACAAATGGAGTTACAAGCCGCCGTCGAAGCCCTGCGCGCTCTGAGCAAGCCATGTAAAATCACTATCATTTCCGATTCCAAATATGTTGTGCAAGGCATGAGCGAATGGATTCATAATTGGAAGAAAAAGGGCTGGAAAACCGCCAGCAAGAAGCCGGTATCCAACCTCGAACGCTGGCAGGCATTGGATAAACTAGCAGCCCAACACGATGTCACATGGCAATGGATCAAAGGGCACGCCGGCCACGAAGGCAACGAACGCGCTGATGAACTGGCTCGTCGAGGCATTCCAGCGAAATAAAACTACTGCGCCGGATCACCGGCCGCAGGATCTAATCGAGCATCATTCACAATAAACTCTTTCATCATTACCGGCGTTTGTCTTTGCATGAGTTCATCCGCACTCACAATCAAAGTCTTACCACCTATAGATGGACGAAAATGATAATTAAAGCCTGGTTTTAGATTTTCGAGCACCACCGTTTGAAGGCCTGCTTTACCGTACAAACCTGAGCGCAATTTGCAGCATAGTTTAAAGTCACGCGAGGGCACACCACGTGCATCATAGGCTTTAAAGTTATTCGCACTCAGTCTGTCCTCCACGCCATTCACACGAAAACGCAGCCATGCGTTCTGTTGCGGCGGCGGTACTGCTGCAACAGTATCAGGCAAGCGGCCTGTACTGATAAAGTCGAGCACTCGGGGAAACTGCATTAAACGCTCACCCAATGTATGGTGTGGTCCTTCAACGGTAATATTTCTCGCCCACGGCAAATACGAGGATGTGGCTGAAACAACCAAATCACTTCGAATCAGCGTATCCGACTGGATATACACATTAAGCACCTGAACATGCTTGAGTTCACTGCCTTCCAGCTCATTCAACTGCCATAGAAAATCACTTCCCGGCTGTATCTCATTGGCCTGAATATTGCCTTCGGCCAGTGCGCTACCCAAGCCCATCAACAAATGCGCTGCATTGCTGCCAAAGTGAGGAGTCGCCAAAAACACTAACCGTCGAATAGGGCTATCACTATGATCCGACAGATAATGGCGCACCAACAAGCCACCCATGCTATGTGCAATCACATCCACCTGGGTATACGGCGCGAGATAACGCGTAAACTGCTCTTCCACCACTTCCAGTGGCGGAAATCGATTGGGATAAATAGCTGTGCGATAGGTAAACATATACACATCGCGCTGCAATAAGTTTTCCAATTCAATCAAACGACCCGGTGCAGGCCAGGTCGATTCATCACCATTCCAGCCATGCACCAAAATCAATGGCGGCACATCAGGAAAGTCCGGCTGCATCTGCTCCTCGGCCTGCTCCCAGGTATTCCACAGGTCAGCGGTCACCTCAGCACTCTTTTTAATCCCACACGAGGATAACAACAGCACCCCAGCCAGCAGCACAAACAGATGATCATATCGATTCATAAAGCTAATAGTTACAGATTCAGGTACACATGCCAACGTCGCAAACAATAACCGGAAAATGCTTTGACTTGGCAAGCATGAACACATGTGGTCGTATGTCAGGCATGAAAATGATGTTTGATTTTTTCCCCGTTATATTATTCTTTGTTGTCTATAAAACCAATGATATTTATGTTGCCACCGCCGTGCTCATTGCCGCCTGTGCGCTGCAAACCATTGCCCACCGAATCATCAAAGGCAGCTTTGAAAAGTCCCATGTTATTACTTTCGTGCTGGTCGCCATCTTTGGCGGACTGACCTTATATTTACAAGATGAGAATTTCATCAAATGGAAACCTACCGCCATCAACTGGCTGTTTGCCGTGATCTTTATCGGTTCCCAGTTTATCGGTGAGAAAACCATTATCGAGCGCATGATGGGATCAAGTATCACCCTGCCAAATCACGTATGGAACAAACTGAATATCGCCTGGGCTTTGTTTTTCATCGCTCTCGGTGGCCTCAATATCTATGTCGCTTTTTCTTTCGATACCGATACCTGGGTCAACTTCAAGCTATTCGGTCTGATGGGCTTAACCTTCGCATTCATTGTTGCCCAAAGCCTATACCTCATGCCCTATCTCAAAGAAGCCGACAACGATCAATCATCAAGCGACAAGGCAGACTGATTCAACAGCAACGATTCAAATCACCTTCAACATATCGAATACCACACGCGCAAATACAGATGCCCGATTCGGATCAGAAAGCACCTGCATCATCTGATTCTGGTGTGCGTCACTGCTATCCATCACCGCATCATCAATAGCCTTGGAGAGATCCATTTTGGAAATGTTAAAAAAAGACAAACCACCCGTAGCGCGAAGCAGCAGCTTCTGCTGTGCCTCTTCCGGCAGGTTCAGCTGCTGAACTTTTTCATATTCAGCCAGTAGCGATGCTTTACTCCCCTCAAGCACGCATTCCAAACGGCGCAACAAGGTAAATGGCAAAACAATCCGCCCTATTGACTCTCGCCCCGCAACAGGTCAGCCAGTGGACAGATATAGGCAGCAAGATTATTCGGCACATTGTTCATGAATACTCCCCTGTAATCAGGCTGAGTGTAACTCGTCCTGATCAGCCTGCATATCGTAGAACCATCCCGATTCAATCAATGCATTTTCCTTTCAAAACGAAAAAAGGCTCCGCAATGCGGAGCCTTTTTTAATCATTTACAGCTGGGCTTAAGCTTCAGCAGCATCTTCCAACAGTTCAACTGTGGTCACTTCATCAACCAGTTCAATCACTGCCATGGGAGCCGCATCACCAGCACGGTAGCCAGTTTTGATGATACGGGTATAACCACCCACACGATCAGAACATGCCGTTGCCACATCACCGAACAGGTGATCGACAATCGGACGATAACGCAGCTTAGCTAGCGCCTGACGACGAGCATGCAAGTCACCACGTTTACCCAGGGTAATTAGCTTTTCAGCATAAGGACGCAGAGCGCGCGCTTTTGCTTCGGTTGTTTCGATACGGCCATGGGTCAACAATGCTGTTGCAAGGTTGGCCATCAAAGCACGACGGTGGCCAGTAACAAGTCCCAATGAACCACGATGTTTACGATGTCTCATCTATCTATCCTCTTCTCTTATCTTAGCTTTCTGCGTCAAGTGAGGCTTCCGCTTCATCTTGCGGTGGCCAGTTGGCTAAGTCCATTCCGAGCTCAAGTCCCATGTTTTCCAACACTTCCTTGATTTCATTCAATGATTTACGGCCAAAGTTCGGTGTGCGCAACATTTCCTGCTCGTTGCGCTGAACCAGATCACCAACCAGGAACACATCATCCGACTTCAGGCAGTTCATAGAACGCACTGACAAGTCCAAGTGTTCAATTGGCTGAACCAGTAAATCTTCCAGTCCATTATCAACTTCTTCTACAACTTCATCCTGAAATACAGCTGAGAAATCAACAAATACTGCCAACTGCTGTTCCATGATAGCGGCTGCCTGATTGATGGCTTCCTGTGGCGATAATGAACCATTGGTTTCAATTTCCATGATCAGCTTATCATAATCGGTACGCTGCCCAACACGCGCAGTTTCAACACGGGTCGATACACGACGAATCGGTGAAAAAGAAGCATCCACCAACAAAGAACCAACAGCACGCTCTTCAATTTCGCGTTCAGCAGCGGCATCATAACCACGGCCTTTTTCAATTTTGGCTTCAATTTTCAAAATACCATCATCGTTCAAATGTGCCAGAATCAAATCAGGATTAAGAATCAGCACACCTGCAGGGCACTGGATATCTCCAGCAGTCACAATCGATGAACCTTTCACATCCAGAACAAGGTTTGCCGCATCATCTGATTCCATGTGAATTTCCAGCTCTTTCAGTGTCAGGATGATATCCATAACATCTTCACGCACACCCTTGATGGTATCATATTCATGTGACACACCATCAAAAGTAACGGAAGTCACAGCAGTACCGGGTAACGATGACAACAACATACGGCGCAGGCTGTTACCAATGGTGGTGCCATAACCTCGTTCCAGCGGCTCAACAATAATCTTGGCAGAACGGCCAGCTACTTTTTCTTCAACGCTAATATTGCGCGGATTAATCAATTGCATGAAATGATCCTCAATGGTTATCTGGAAAAAACTTACTTGGAATAAAGTTCAACAATCAGCTGTTCACGGATACCCTGATCCAACTGATCACGTGCAGGCAGCTCACGGAACGTGCCCTGACGCGTTGGTAGATCAACATCCATCCACTCGGCAGTACCACGGTTACCCGCAGCTTCTGCTGCAGCATTGATGCGCAAATGTTCTTTGGCATCATCAACCAACTCCAAACGGGTGCCAGTGCTAACACGGTAAGAAGGAATATTGGCAATCTTGCCATTCACCTTAACCAGCTTATGACGCACAATCTGACGCGCTTCAGTACGAGATGAAGCCAGACCCATGCGATAAAGCACATTGTCCAAACGCGATTCAATCAGCTGTAACAGGTTCAAGCCAGTCACGCCAGGCATACGGTCAGCATCTTTGAAATAGCTCAGGAACTGTTTTTCCTGCAGGCCATAGATACGTTTGACTTTCTGCTTTTCGCGCAACTGCAAACCATAGTCAGAGACTTTGGTACGGCGATTCTGGCCGTGCATACCCGGTGCATAAGGGCGACGTTCAATCGGACATTTATCCGAATAACATTTGCTGCCCTTGATATATAATTTTTCGCCTTCACGTCGACATAAACGACATTTGGCTTCTAAATAACGTGCCATTCTATTAACTCCTAAACGCGACGGCGCTTAGGCGGCCGACATCCATTATGTGGGATCGGGGTAACGTCACGAATCGTGGTGACATTGATACCCACTGCGGCAATTGCACGCAGGGCTGATTCACGTCCACTACCTGGACCACGAACCAATACCGAACAATTTTTAACACCATGATCCATGGCCTTGCGAGCCGCTTCTTCAGCTGCAACCTGAGCAGCAAACGGTGTGCTCTTGCGTGAACCTTTAAAGCCGGAAGCGCCACTGGTTGCCCAGCAAATCGCGTTCCCTGCATCATCAGTGAAAGTAATAATTGTGTTGTTGAAGCTCGCTTTAATATGCACAACAGCATTGGCAATATTCTTGCGAACGCGTTTCTTGCCAACAGCGGCTTTAACAGATTTTTTAGGTGCAGCCATAGCTTATCCCCTACTTCTTCTTGCCAGCAACAGTACGGCGCGGGCCTTTACGAGTGCGAGCATTTGTTTTACTGCGCTGACCACGAACAGGTAAGCCTTTACGATGGCGCAAGCCACGGTAGCAACCCAGATCGGTCAAGCGTTTGATATTCATAGTGACTTCACGACGGCGATCGCCTTCTACAACGAAGTCTGTATCAATCACACTACGAATCTTATCAACGTCACCATCGGTCAGATCCTTCACGCGCATTTCTGCGTTGATGCCTGCTTTGGTTAGAATCTCTTTTGAACTACTCAGACCAATACCAAAAATATAGGTCAACGCAACTTCAATACGTTTCTGAGTCGGAATATTTACACCGGCAATACGAGCCACTTGAAGCCTCCTTAACCCTGACGCTGTTTATGGCGTGCATTTTCGCAAATAATACGAACCACGCCTTTACGACGAATCACACGACATTTATTACACATTTTTTTAACTGATGCTCGGACTTTCACGCCTGGCACCTCCTAAATCAACTTCTATTATCATACTAAACAAAACTTTTGTGCTTACACAAAGCTACGCAAGGTGGCTTTGTAAACTATTTTTCCCTGTAACTGATGCGACCACGGGATAAATCATATGGTGAAATTTCAACGGTCACCTTATCACCAGGTAAAATACGAATATAATACTTACGCATTTTTCCGGAAATTGTACAGAGCAATTCGTGATCGTTTTCCAGCTTCACCTTGAACATAGCATTTGGAAGTTTTTCAACCACTTCCCCGGACATTTCAATAATATCTTCTTTTGCCATGTTAAATCTCTACCACCCCGTTGTTATACAACAATCAAACAAGTTTTTGCAATGCAGCATACACCGCATCCATTTCGCCACCTGCATCAAGTTTGAAGAAACCTTCCTGATGCTGATAATAATTCAACAACGGAGCCGTTTGCTCACGATATACTTGCAAACGATTTGCAATCACATCTTCCCGATCATCTTCGCGCTGGTATAACTCACCATCGCAACGATCACATAAGCCTGATTTTAGGGGCGGCGAATACTGCCTATGAAATCCAAAACCGCAAGCCCTGCAAATCAAGCGTCCACAGAGACGATTAATCAGGTTTTCTTCCGGTGCATCCATAAAAATTGTACGATCAATTTTCAAATCATGTTTCTTCAACATCACGGCCAAAGCTTCAGCCTGCGTAACATTGCGTGGAAAGCCATCCAACAAAAACCCATCTTCAGCATCTGCAACAATCTTTTCTTCGATCATCGCCACAACAACCATATCCGGCACCAGCTTGCCTGCATCCATAAAACCCTTGGCCTTGATGCCTGCATCGGTTTTATCACGCACAGCGGCGCGCAACAGATCACCCATGGCCAAGTGCGCCATGCCTTTGTCAGTTGCTATGCGTTCACCCTGTGTGCCTTTACCCACACCCGGCGGGCCGAACAAAATAAGATTCATCGTTTACCCGTTTTTAGACGGGCTTTTTTCATCAAGCCTTCGTACTGATGGCTCATCAAATGCGACTGGATCTGACCCATGGTATCCATGGTTACAACCACCACAATCAACAGCGATGTACCACCAAAGTAAAACGGCACCGATAACTCCGAGATCAACCACTCCGGCAATAAACACACCATACTGACGTAAGCAGCACCCACTACCGTAATGCGGGTTAAAACGTTATCAATATAATCAGCCGTCTTGTGACCCGGACGTATGCCCGGAATAAAACCACCATTCTTCTTCAAGTTATCAGCAGTATCTTTCGGATTAAACACAATCGCTGTATAGAAAAAGCAGAAGAACACAACCAAAGCGGTGAACAACAACATATACAACCATGCACCCGGTGACAAAATAGCTGAAAGATCACCCAACCATGAAAAACCTTCCGAACCCTTGGTGAACTGTGCAAATGTGGCCGGCAACAGAATCAACGAAGATGCAAAAATGGGAGGAATCACACCTGCCGTATTCACCTTCAAAGGCAAGAAGGAGGATTTACCGCCATACATGCGGTTACCCACCTGACGCTTGGCATACTGGATGGGAATGCGCCGCTGTGCACGTTCAAACCAAACCACCAGGGCAGTCACAACAAGCACCATGGCAAACAACAGCAAGACTACAAACGGTGAATATTCACCTGTACGTGCCAGTTCCAAGGTGCCACCGACCGCTGCTGGTAAACCAGCGGCAATACCGGCGAAGATGATTAATGAAATACCATTGCCAATACCACGTTCGGTAATCTGCTCACCCACCCACATCAGGAACATGGTTCCAGATACCAGAGTGATCACAGTCATCGCTCTAAAGGCCATGCCCGGCTCAATCACAACCGATTGACCGGCTACCGTAAACTGCTCGAGCCCGATAGAGATACCAATGGCCTGGAAGGTTGCCAGAAACAATGTGCCGTAACGGGTGTATTCAGTAATCTTGCGACGACCGGATTCACCTTCTTTCTTAAGCTGTTCGAGTTTTGGTGATACCACAGTCATCAACTGAATAATAATCGAGGCTGAAATATATGGCATAATACCCAAGGCAAAAATGGTTAAGCGCGATAACGCACCACCGGAGAACATATCAAACATGCCGAGCAATGAGCCCTGTGCCTGGTTGAAGAACTGCGCCAGAATACCTGCATCAATACCGGGTACCGGAATATGAGCCCCGATACGGAACACAATCAGCATGCCGAGTGTAAACAGGATGCGGGTCTTTAATTCAGGGATTTTACCAATATTGCCAAAGCCGCCCATCGCGCCTTCTGTCGGATTGGCCATCAGTTTACGCCTTAGCCGTCAGCTTAAGCGAACCACCAGCTGCTTCCACTTTAGCTACAGCAGATGCCGATGCAGCCGTTACAGAAATCACCAGTTTTTTGGCGGTCAATTCACCACCACCGAGGATCTTGATGGTATCAACAGCATTGCGAACCAAGCCTGCTTCAAATAATGCAGCAGCATCAACCACAGCGCCATCATCAAAGCCATTCAAACGATCCAGATTTACAACCTGATAATCGTTATCTGTCAATGGTGTGAAACCACGTTTGGGTACACGACGGATCAAAGGCATCTGACCACCTTCAAAACCACGTGCCACTGTACCACCGGAACGGGATTTCTGACCTTTATGACCACGGCCGCCTGTTTTACCATTGCCAGTAGCAATGCCCTGACCTTTACGTGTGCGTGTTTTACGTGAACCCGCGTCTGCTTTCAATTCATTCAAGTTCATGATTTATTCTCCAGACTCAATACGGACGAGGTGTTTGATCTTGTTGACCATGCCACGTACCGATGGGGTATCTTCCAGTTCAACAACCTGATGCATACGACGCAAACCCAAACCTACCAAGGTTGCTCTCTGATCTTTGGCATAACCGATGCCGCTTTTAATCTGACGGACACGAATTGTATCTTTGCTAGCCATTTCTAACTCCTAATTCCTGGGTGGGTTAATGGATTGCTTACGCGGACTTGCCACGACGAGCAGCAATTTGCTCGGGGCTTTCCAGCGTCTTCAAACCATTAAATGTAGCACGTACAGTATTCAACGCATTGCGTGAACCCTGTGATTTGGTCAAAATATCTTTGATGCCAACAGCATCAAGTACGGCACGAACTGCTGCATTAGCGATCACGCCAGTACCTTCAGAAGCAGGCTTGATCATGATACGACTGGAATCCTGAATACCAGTTACCTGATAATGCGTGGTATCACCTTTACGAGGCACGTGGATCAAAGACTTCTTGGCAATATCACAAGCCTTGCGAATTGCTTCAGGTACTTCTTTGGCTTTAGCGTGGCCAAAACCAACATGACCATTGCCATCACCCACAACCATCAAGGCTGAGAAACGCATGCGACGGCCACCGGAAGTGGTCTTGGCAATACGGTTAATGGTAATCAGTTTTTCTGTCAGATCCAAATCTTCTGCGTTGATCATCTATAATCTCCTAGAACTTCAAGCCGGCAGCGCGAGCGCCTTCAGCCAATGCCTGTACACGGCCATGATAAGCAAAACCACCACGGTCAAACGCAACCACTTCAACACCCGCTTTCAGCGCACGTTCAGCAATCAGCTTGCCCACAGCTTCAGCACCGGCTTTGTTGCCACCGGCTTTGACTGATGCATCCAGGCTTGACGCTGCTGCCAGGGTAGTACCATTGCTATCATCAATCACCTGCGCATACACATGACGAGCAGAGCGGAAGATACTCAAGCGTAAACGGCCACTGGCCTTTACACGAGAGCGTACTTTGCGAGCGCGGCGTACAGCACCATTGTTTTCATAACGTTTTAGAGCCATCTCTATCTCCTATCTAAGAAAGCTTACGCTTTCTTACCTTCCTTCATTGCTACGTATTCATCAACATAGCGTACGCCTTTACCTTTATAAGGTTCTGGCGGACGGAAAGCACGAATCTCAGCAGCCACCTGGCCAACTTTTTGTTTGTCGATACCACTGACTGTGATAAAGCTCTTCTCAACGACGGCTTCTACACCATCTGGCAATGCATATTCAACCGGATGAGAAAAACCAAGCGACAAGTTTAACTTTTTACCTTGCGACTGAGCCCGATAACCAACACCGCGCAATTCAAGTTTCTTTTCAAAACCCTTGGTTACACCAATGACATTCGATGCCAGTAAGGCGCGCACCAGGCCATAAAAAGACTTGGTCTTTTTGGTGCCCAAATCTGAACACAGCACCTTCAGCACACTGCCGTCTTGCTCAACAGTAATACCTGCAAATAATGGTGAGGTGAGCTCACCCTTGCTGCCCTTGATAGTGACTGAACTCGCATCAATACGAGCTTCAACACCAGCCGGAAGCGTAATAGGTTGTTTACCAACACGTGACATATCTTACCTCAAAATACCGTACAAAGAACTTCGCCGCCAATGTTTGCAGCACGCGCGTTCTTGTCGGTCATAATTCCCTGTGAAGTGCTGATCAAGGCAACGCCATAACCATTTTTCACACGTGGTACATCTTCAGCAGCGGCATACACACGACGGCCAGACTTCGACACGCGGGTAATTTCCTGAATGATTGCTTTACCTTCATCATCATAACGCAAGGTAATGCGCAGAAAGCGATGGCCTTTATGGTTATAGGCTTTCACCGCACCAATATACCCTTCTTTCTTGAACACTTCCGCCATCGACAAAAGCATATTACTGGCTGGCATTTCGATTCTCTCGATTCCAGCTTGTTGCGCGTTACGAATACGCGTCAACATATCGGCTATACGATCCATCATCATAATATAATTCCTC
>JAUZQK010000103.1 GCA_030951025.1 Mariprofundus sp.
AGGCGCTGAGATGGATGAAACTGCAGCTTATGTATTCAAAGCAGGCACATCTTTTCCAAGTGGCTTGAAACACGATAATATCCTGGGCGCAGATGTTCAGGCCTTGAGTGTCTCTTTGGGTAAAATGGATCAGGCATCGGACGATGCTGGTGGTGTCATACATTATTGCCAGAGCAGACACATGATTGGCAGTCATTTGGTCGTCCTCCTGTATTGGGTGACTTTAATGGTGAATCTCCAACCACGTTTGGTTCTGACCGTAAAGCACCTGATTTGTTGCATGTTGGTTCACGTAACTCATCCAAAGAATGGATGATGTTGCACTTCTTTAATCCTCGTTTGGTTCAACCGCATTCAATCATGCCACGTTATGATTATTTGTGGGGTGGTAAAGATGCCAAGGGCAATGCGATCGACTTGGCCAAATGGGATGAAGAGTTCGATGCTTACCGTGAAGGCAATCGTGTATATCCACCGGAAGTTCCAGATTATGCTGATGATTCTGAAATTCGTTATTTGATGGATTTCGTTTTAAACTTAAAGTAGGGAGGTGAAAAGATGTCGAAATTTTTTCCATTGTTAGATGGCTTAAAGCTTAAAAGCCCATTGCACACCATGTCTAATGAGGCAAAAGTGAAAGAAGCTCAGCATATCTGGGAACATGAAAGCCTGGGGGGGATTGCAGAAAACAATAATCCTCTGCCACGTCCTGTTGTCGGTTTGTTGGTCTTGACCTTCTTGACCGCTATGGCATGGACATTCCCATTGTTTGGGCAGCGGCCTACTGCGGCAATCTATGTGGACTATATCACCTTAATGCATTCGGCACCTGTTGAAGCTATTTTGAATGATACCAATCTCACATCGATTCAGGCTGATGAAAAGGCCATGGCTTCAATTGAAAAAGCCCTGGCTGAATTTCCATCCAAGTATGAATTTCAGCGTATTCAGCATCCGATTTCTATGGATGACTTGCGCATCATGGAAGATGGTATTGTAGAGCTGCGCAATCAGCCGGGTATTGATTTGGAAGAGTATTCCATTATCGGTGGCGATATTGTATTGGCGAACTTTGAAGGCATCTGGAAAGAAGACGGTACCCGTACTCGTAAACAGCCTTGGTGGGATAAAGGCTATGAAACGTCTGTGTATTGGTTCTTTGGTTTTTGTTTTTTCATCATCATCACTGTGAAACGTTTGCCTCCAATTGATTGGAAGCCAGATCACAGCATTGCGCATTAATAATAGTATATAGGAGATAAATATGATTGATATGGATAACCCACAGTTTGCTATAATACTTGTTATTGCTATTGCTTTGCTTGTGCCAGTTCTTTATAGCTTTTTTGTTGATAACCATAAAAAAGGAACACCTGATCCGCGCAATATTAAATTCTAATCGCGTTGTTCATGATAAAATGCCGCCCCTACGGGGCGGCATTTTTCGTATGTGCAGGAGTTTTCTTTTCATTTGAAGCACCGTGCTTACAATACGCTGTATATGAAAAAGATAATTTCTAAAATCAGTGTTTCTATTTGTTCGGCCCTTGTTTTTTCCAGTACTGCTTATACTGCTGAACAGGTTGTTTTTGATATGGGTATCGAAAGCATGCGTAGTCAGAGTTATAGTGTAGGCATATTTATTTTCATGATTATTGCCATGCTTGTGTTTGTGGGGGTGATTGCCCTGTTTTATAAAACTACAGATATGTCCAGTGTGAAAACAGGTGAAAAGGTATTGATGGGCATGATTGTGCTTGGTGTTGTGGTTTCTGCTATCTTTGCGGCAGTGCAGATGTTAGATGGTTTTTTGTTTTAATATTGAATGAATATGGTCATAGGAGTAAGTGATGGTTGAATGGAATGATGGATGGACTATTTATATCTGGCTGGTCAGTGGCGTGTCTATTTTAATTGCTGTGGTGTTTGGGTTGCGTTGGGCAAGCCAAAATGAACAGTTTGATGAAGATATTAAATACTTGGTTTTTGATGATAAGGATAAAGATAAAATGGATCCTGAAGAATTCAAAAAATATCAGATAGCTACGGCCAAGCAGGAAAGTCGCCGGGCGGAATTGCTGAAAGAAAAAGCTGACGCATCGCGGTAATCAATATGCGTAAAGGTGATTGGTTAATTGCAGGGCTGATCGGGCTCGTTGTAGTGGTTGCGATCGGGAAGGGGACTTATACAGCCTTTCACCCGGTGAAGGATAAAGGTATTCCATTTTATTCGACGGCCAGCCATGAAATACAATCGAAAGCTTCGGATATGTATCGTGACTTGGGCTGTCGTGATTGCCATACCCTGTGGGGGATTAAAAATATCATGGAGACTGTGCCGGCTCCAAGTCTCGATGGCATTGGTTCATTGCGCAGTGAGCAATGGTTGTATGATTATTTCTCGGCTGAAAACCCTCAATCGATTATCCCCACCCGTTTGAAAAAGAAATATGGCATGCCTTCGTATGCACATTTATCAGAACATGATCGACGTTTTCTGGCCAATTATTTTGCCAGCTTGAAGGTTGAAGACTGGTATTTGGAAGAAGTCAAAGCCTCGGAATATAAAAAATTAACCGGTAAGCCTTATCTCAAATCTGACAATCAATAAATATTGATTGTAACATCATTGACGGAGTCTACTCACATGCAAAAACACACACCTCAGCCATGGGCACCCAAGTGGCAGCGTTTTTTGGTGGCATTCTTTGCTGCTGGTTTTTTGTTTGATATCGGTCACAAGCTATTGGACGTGCGTGTTGAGCTATTTTGGGGGATCGCTGGCTATAACTTTGCATGGGTAACGGCCATGTTTTTCCTGCCCTTTATTACAGGTGTGGTGATTGGTTTGATTTATGGCTGGGGTGGCAAGCTGGTGGCTCATTTTCCACCATTGGTTATTCTTGCTTTCGATTATTATATGACTATGCAGCATGGTGTGCCTGAAGGGGCGCGTTTGATTCCGCTGATGTGGTGGGGTTTCTTTGTGATTCTGAACATGGAGTTTTGTGCTGTGGGTGGCGTATTCGGTGAGTTGTTGCTTAAACGCTTTTACGGCACCTGGGATATGCCGGGCACGTCAGACTATAGCTCTGCAGATTCTGAGCCCTTGCCACGGGATGAAGGTAAATAACGCACTGATGGCACGCCCAACGGTTACTAAAAAAGAGAAAAATCGCCGTAAGCGTTTTGCTATGGCTGTGTTATTGACCTGTGTCGCGGCAGCGATGATTGGTGGTTCGTTGCATGTCATGGAGCTTGGTTCGATGCGTATGAATGAGATGCGTGGCAAGGTGAGTTACGATATTGCCGAAGTCGATGATCATATCCGTGCCGCTGGTGAAGATATTCGTATTCAAGCCGCTCATGAAGCACGCGAGGGCAATCAACAGGTTTATTCTGCTGCGGATTTGGAAATCTTGTTACCGGCTGAAGTCAAAGCTGAATTGAATCAGATGATCCTGGTTGCTGCTGGTCGTTTTGTGATGGGTAGCAATGCCTTACGCAGTAATCAGGCTGATCAGCCTGCTCATATTGTTGATGTGCCGGATTTCTGGATGGATAAATATCCGGTAACGCAGGCTGAATATGCCTATTTTGTAGCCGCTGAACATTACCGTGCTCCCTTGAACTGGGAAGAAGGGAAAATTCCAGCTGGTATTGAGGATCATCCTGTAACCTTGGTGTCTTGGTATAATGCCCGTGACTATTGTGCCTGGGCAGGTAAACGATTGCCGTATGAGGCTGAATGGGAAAAGGCTGCCCGAGGTGTGGATGGCAGACGCTGGCCCTGGGGTGAAAAAATGGATGTGAGCCGTTTGAATACCTATTATAGCGTTGGTCACACAACATCGGTGCGGACTTATGAGCAGGGTGCAAGTGTATATGGTGTGATGGATATGGCGGGTAATGTGTCGGAATGGGTATTTGATGTGTTTGAACCTTACCATGTCGATAAGGGGGCTATGATTTCCTTTCAAGCCAATGAGGATCAGTTTACTGGCACAGGTAAAGAGAATGTTGAAAATGTGGTTTACCGGGTGATGCGTGGCGGGTCATGGAAAAGTGATCCCTTTTCGACACAGAGTTATCATCGCAATTATTCCTTGCCCAATATGGCATCAAATTTTTACGGTTTTCGCTGTGCGTCCAGCCATCAACTGAATGAGGTGAAACCATGAAAATATTGAAGTCTGCACAGATGATGCTGTTGATGGTGACAGCGATGCTCTGGGCTTTGCCTGCCTGGGCGGTGGATAGTTATCGCTATTTGCATGTCAGCATCGATACACCATGGTCTATTTTTGTATTTTTGTTTTTTCTGGTTTTTGCACCCATGATCCTGGCGGTAATCTTATATTGGCGCTATGCCCTGAAAAAAGATCATGCCGATGACGACGACGATGCTTAGTCATCCGACGATGTTTGTATTGGCCTTGTTGATATTGGGCTTGGCTAACTTTGCGGCTTATAACAGCACGGCCTCAGAAGCTGTTGCAGCTGATGTAACTAGCCCACTTGATGTAGCCACCCCAACTGATTTGACGCTCTCAGAACAACATTTTTCAGATGTGATGGAACAGTTTAATGAGGAAAAGGCGCTTGCAGCAGAGCGTGCGATCAGTATCAAAAGCAAACATCAAATCCTGTTCTGGATGGGCAGTGCGTTGTTATGTCTGGTGCTGTTGGCGGCGAGCTTTGGTGTTGCGATGGGCATCTTTGATAAAGATGTATTTGTCTGGCATGTGTTGTCTGCGGGCTTGGCTACCACACTGGCTGTTGTGCATGCGGTGGTGGCTTTTGTCTGGTTTTATCCCAACTGACTGCCCAATCCGTGTTTAACTCTCTAAGCTCTTTCTGTTTTTAATATGAATCGGTCCATGCAAGCCATGCTACTGTTATTGTTATATGGCTTGTCGGGGCTGACAGCACTGGCCTATGAAGTGCTGTGGACACGTATGCTGAGCTTGTTGTTCGGTATCAGTATTTTGGGTGTGGTGGTGACCGTTGCTGCATTTATGCTAGGTCTTGGGCTGGGCAGCTTCATGGGCTGCCGTTGGCTGGGCTCAACAGGGAATAGCTCAATCAGAAACACCTCGATCAAAAGCACCTTGCGCTTGTTGGCGGCGATTGAATTCGGTGTTGCACTCTATGCCGTATGTTTACCCTATATGATGCAGGCTTTACAAGGCATGTGGTTATCGGTTGATAATGTAGTGCTATGGCAGGCATGGCAAATGTCTTCGGCGTTGTGGGTGTTATGTGTGCCGGCATTGGCCTTGGGTTTTGCCTTCCCTTGTATGTTACGGGTCGGTAAATCGCTGCAATTATCATTGGGTGCGTTGTATGGCATCAATACCCTGGGGGGAGCTTTGGGGGCATTGCTGCCGTTAATTCTACTGCCTCAGTTTGGATGGGTGTTGGCCTTGCAAATAGTGGCTGCTGTTGGCGTACTGTTGGCTGTGGCGCTGCTGTGGTTATCTCAGCAGGTTGAGCATGCAGGCTGTTCAGAGGAGTCAGGGCAAGCAATGCAATCAATGCAATCAGAGCAATCAGAGCAATCAGAGCAATCAAAACAAGCGGGGCAATCAAAACCATCCATTCGATCTTCACACTTGCTGGTTTATGGGCTTATGGGCGCAGCTGCATTGATGCTGGAAATCGCCTGGACACGGGCATACGGCATGATCTTATTGCGTACCGAATATGTACTGGCGGTGATTTTGGCGGTGTTTTTGGTAGGTATTGGTGTGGGCAGTGTCGGGGCAAAATATTTGCCACGAGAGCGTGCTTTGCAGTGCATGCCGATTCTGGTTGCGGCCATGGCTTTGCTGGCCTTGTATGCCTTTCCATGGATCAATGGCTGGAGTCAGGCCATTGTTGTTGATTCATTGAGCATGGCGTTAGTCGTTCAAGGCTTGTTGATTGCCCTGTGTACCTTACCCGTCACGCTGGCGATGGGGGCATGGTTGCCTTTGATTGCCCAGCATGATGAAGGTGCATCGTTGTATGCAGCCAACTCTGTGGGGGCATGTCTGGGTGCATTATTGGCCGGTTTTGTGTTGATACCATGGCTGGGTACGGCGGCCACATGGGTACTGGCGGCGCTATTGATGATGCTGTGTGGCTTCTTCTGGCAGGTGCAAACCAGGCGAGTTTTGTTTGCAAGCTTGAGCCTGCCGCTGTTTATAGTTGTGGCATGGCCTGTTTATCATTTGCCCGCCGCGTCATTGTTGTTGCAGGCTGAGTTGCCATCGGCCACAGATTTGTATCAGCGGGAAGATGCGGTTTCGATTACGCATGTGGTGCAACGAAATGATGGTCAGCGTATTTTATTGGCCGACTTGCAGCGCATGGATGCCTCCAGTGATCCAACCTCGGTGGCAGTGCAACAAAATCAGGCGCGTTTGCCGATGTTTCTGCATGGCAATCCAGAGTCTGTGTTGTTTCTGGGCTTGGGTACGGGCATTACGGCATCGGGCGCGCTGGCTTGGCCGCAGGCAAGGCTGAAAGCGGTTGAATTATCGCAGGGCGCGATTATTGCCGCACAGTCTTATTTTGAGCAGGTGAATGCTGGTATTGCTGGCAAAATAGATATTCAACATGATGATGCGCGGCGTTTTTTGATGCGCAGTGAGGCGCATTTTGATGTGGTTGTTGGTGATTTGTTTCACCCTGACATGCAGGGGCGTGGAGCGCTGCTTTCTGTTGAACAGTTTGCTCGCGTCAAAGCCGTGTTGAATGAGCAGGGTTTGTTTGTACAATGGCTGGCATTCAATCAATTTGATAAAGCTGCATTGCAAGTGGTGCTGCGCAGCTTTGCGCAGGTGTTTCCGCACAATGCTGTATTTGTCGATGGTTACCGGCTAGGGCTGGTTGGTTTTCATGATCACCATCAGAATGCAGCTTACTTGTTGGCCAATGCTCCAGCCGATGCATTGTGGGGTGGTGAAGGCGGTTGGACATGGTTGGGTCGTTATTGGGGTGATGTGGCCGGGTTATTGCCAGAGAACCTGTTGCCAGAGAGCCGGTTGCCAGATGACCGGCTAGGGGATGGTCTGTCGGCGGATAACAGTGCAGTGACAGTGCAGGGTGAATGGTCGCCGAAGATTGAATTTACGCTGCCTGCCTTGCGCTATCAGGATAGTGCCTTGCCTGATGTCTTGCTCTGGTTGATTGAGCATCGCATGCATTTGTCTGAGGCCGCCAAGCGCTGGTCGGTTGATGCAGCCGGGATGCAAGCCTTTAAACGCGCCTGGGCGGCAACGGCATTTAATGTGCGAGCCCAAATGCTGACCTTACAAGGCAAACCGGGGGTGCAGCGTTTGCAGGCCTTGGCCTATCGCGCCAATGCCAAGGATCGCTGGGCAGGTTTTGCTTTGGCCGATGCAATGTTTGCCAGCCTTAAACATGCACGCTCACAGGGCTTGACTGATGCGCAGGCATTGCAGAAAATATTGTCTATTCGTCCGGATCATGAAGGGGCTTTGAAAGCGATGTTAGAGTTGTTGCAACAGCGTGGTGATGAGAAAGCAGCGCAAGATTATAAGCATAGGTTATTTCGCATCAGTCCTTATGCTAGAGTGTCGTGATAGGTGGTGTTGAATGAATGCACGTGAACTTCTGAGTCAGATTCCAGTGCGGCAAGAGCATGTGCCGGGTGCGCAGCGCGTGCATGGTTTGCGGCGTATGTCGCAATATATCGTGATGGGATTGTTGGTCGTGATCCCGGTATCCGGCTTGTTTCGTATTGATCCGATGGCCGGAGCTTTTCGTTTGCTGGATTATCAGGTCTGGTTTTCTGATATTTCGATTGTCATGGGTTTCTGGATGATGGCTGCGACAGGCTTGATATTTATGTATTCATGGGCAGGCGCGGTGTTTTGCGGTTGGGTTTGTCCGCAGAATACATTATCGGAATGGGCCAATGCGTTAACGTCGAAGCTGCTTGGGCGACGTGCCTTGATGATGGATGTCTCGGGTCAAAAGATGCAAGTTGCCCGGCGTAAAAATGTCTGGCTCAATAAGGTCGTGCTGGCCGCCTCCTTTGTGTTGGTAGCTATGTTGTTTGCCATTATTCCCTTGTTGTATTTCTTTGATCCG
The DNA here is from genome assembly GCA_030951025.1 of Mariprofundus sp. Lineage (GTDB taxonomy): Bacteria > Pseudomonadota > Zetaproteobacteria > Mariprofundales > Mariprofundaceae > Mariprofundus. The sequence goes on from JAUZQK010000103.1 coordinate 8,104, forward strand.
GCGGTGATTTGGTCGTTTATAATATTGCATCCGGTCGCCAAAGCTGAACATTTGTTATGGATTTATACGGTTTGTGTGTTGATTGTGTTGGTGGATGTGGCGGCGATGCGTCATCTGGTATGCAAATATATGTGTATTTACCGGGTCTGGCAGCATTCCTTCAAGACCCGTGATACCTTGCATATCGCTTATGATGCCAGTCGCAGTGATGATTGTTTGAATTGTAATTATTGTGAGGACAGTTGTTTTCTCGATATTGATCCGCGACGCACTGAAGTGTTTGATAGCTGCATCAATTGTGGTGAATGTGTGGCGGCTTGTGATCAACTGCATCACAAGAGTAAAAAGATGCAGGGGCCGGGTTTGTTGTCGTTTGCGTTTGGTGCAGCGGAGAAGGGTGCAGCGGAGAAGAGTGCAGCGGAGAAGGGTCAGAGTAATCTGGGCTCGTTATTGTCACGTACCAAGGCTGCCAGTGTAGGTACCTTGATCGGGGCGGTGTTTTTTATTCTGGGTGTCATGAGTTATCAGCCATATTCGATGGTGGTGGATCGGGCTGAGTTGATGGCAGGCACAACGGCTTTGGATTATCGCATCAATTTGGCCAATAAACGTTATCAGGCTGCTCAGGTGCATCTGCGTATCGAAGGCCTGCCTGCCTCGATGTATCGATTGGAACAGGATGAGGTGAGTTGGATGACGGTGGGGCGTAAAGATGTGATGCTGCATTTCTCGCCGGATTTGAAAAAAGGCCTGCATCGTTTGACGGTGTTGGCGGAAAGTGATGATGGTTGGACAGATTCGTTCAAGGTGACATATTATGCTGAAGGGGCTTGAAACAGGAGTATGTGATGACAGATAAAATGGACATGGTTGCCAAACAAAAAATCATTGATGATGAAAACGAGCGTTTGTTCGGTGGTGGTCAGTCACGCCCGCGCAACAAGTCAGCTGTAAAAAAAGTAGGCATGAGCGATGAAGAAATCATTGCCAGTGGCTCGGGGCTGGAATCATCGCAGCGGGTGCCAAAATGGTTTTGGTCGATTTTGATTGTCATGATTCTGATTGCCTATGGTCTTACCGTACCGTTCTGGGGTGATCGTGCCGGTAGTCCGCGTGAATGGTTCAATTGGGGTCATGTGGCCGCTTTTGCGTATATCGCAGTGTTTGGCAGTTTTGTTTATTTTATGACCATGATGTATGGCTCTGATGATGAAAATGCCGATGATGAAAGTCATGGTGATGAAAGCGGCGAGAATCAGAGTGGTGATAGCCAAGCGGCCGAGGATGTTGATGAAACGAAATAGTGTTATTGCCTTGCTGCTGGTGCTGTTGCTCAGCGTGGCATGCAGTGATGCGACACAGGGCGCGGATAAAACCGTGTCACTGTATCCCGATCAGCAATCGGCAGGCTTTAAACAATTCGCCAAGCAGTGTTCAGCCTGCCACCGGCCACCGATGCCAAATATTCATCCGGCCAACCTGTGGGTGACAACGCTGTATCGGATGCAAAAACACCGCAGACAACGCGGCTTAGTGATCATGACAGATGCAGAGCAACAGCAAGTGCTGGCGTATTTACAGAGCCACAGCCAATAGGAAGGGTGAAATGAAATTGAAATTATTGCTGATGATATCGGCGTTATTGCTGTCGGCTTGTGATTCGAAAGATGTTTGGATGCCTGAACCACAGCCATGGGGTGAATTCAGTATTCATTTTGAAACACGACCTGAAGCGGTGCGCCAGGGCATGAATGAGTTTCTCATTATTGTGAATCGGGAAGGGCGACGACATATCCCTGATTTGCTGGTACATATCCGCACCAATCAATCGAAATGGCGGCAGGCTATTCCTGATGGCGCACTGGGTGTATATCGGCGCGCTTTGCCGGTCGGTGATATCCATGTTGATCAATTGCATGTACGTTTGCGTTATCATGGTAAAGAGGGAGAATTGACTTTTGCTCTGGCTCCTAAAGTTATTATTACTCAGTAATGTATTGATTGTCTCGCAAGCATTTGCAGAGGCGGATGCCTTGCGTGGCAAGGTGGTGACGGTGGTGCGCTGTGCGCCATGCCATCATTTGCATTCCGATCATATCAAGGTGGGTCCTAGTTTGTTTGGTATCTTTGGCCAGTCACCGACGATATCGGGCGTGCCGTTTGATGTGTGGAATGAGTCTGCCTTGCAGACATGGCTAATCAACTCCCGCAAGGTCAAGCCGAACACAAAAATGGTATTACCCCATTTATCCGAACGCGATCGCAATGATATTATTGCCTGGTTAAAGTCGCAGTCTTCACAATAATCGCTCTGTTGCGGTAAAAATATCTCTTAATTCGCTCTGGCCTCTTTTTTGCAGGTGTATATTGAATTCATGATGATGCCCTGATGGCATGCTATGAAAACAATGATGAGGAGCGCTGCGAGAGAATGTCGATTGAAAATCAATATGTGCAAATCCAGCTTTTGTTGTGTCCGTTTTTTGACGCTTTAGTGATTCATGTCTGACGATCAGGACAAGAGTCAACAAACCGAAGAGGCATCCCCGAAGCGATTAGAGGATGCCCGCAAAAAAGGCCAGGTACCGAGCAGCAAAGAGCCTTCAACGGCGATTTCATTTGCGGTGATTGTGTTGATCGTGGTGACAGGTGTGGGTACCTGGCTGGCTGAAGTGTTGATGAAGATGATGGCGTTTTATTTGTCTGGCAAGGCGGACATGGAAACAACCGGTCAGGGCATGCAAGCCCTGTTGATCTCGGCAGGGGCAGATATGGCGATGGTGATTGTGCCGATTGCTTTGCCGATTGTGTTGCTCGGTATGCTGATTACGGTGGCTGTGAGTGGGCCGGTATTTACCTTTGAAACCTTAAAACCAAAACTCGAAAAGATTAGTCCGATGAAAGGCTTTAAACGTTTATTTTCAACCAAGTCATTGGCGGAGTTCATCAAGTCCATTCTCAAAATGGTCGTTATTTCAACAGCTTGTTATATTATTGTATCGGATCTGTATGCCGAAGTGTTACGTGCTGCCTTGCGTGATCCATACGATATCGGTGTGCTGGCGGTTGAAGGTAGTGTTAGGATTATCACGCTGGCGGCGGTTATTTTTGCCTTTATTGGTCTGGCCGATGTGCTGTATCAGCGCTGGGAACATATGAAGTCGATGCGTATGTCGAAAAAAGAGGTGCGCAATGAACACAAAGAAAGTGAAGGTGATCCGCAGCTCAAGGCCAAGATTCGGCAACTGCAAATGCAGCAGGCACAAAATCGCATGATGGCCGATGTGCCCGATGCTGATGTGGTGATTACCAACCCGACCCGTATCGCGGTGGCACTGGCTTATCAGCCAGGGGGCTTGGGTGCGCCGCGTGTGCTAGCCAAGGGTAAGGGGCATATCGCCGCCAAAATCAGAGAAGTTGCCCGAGAAAACAAGATCCCTCTGCGTGAAAACAAGCCTTTGGCAAGATCCTTGTTTAAGCATGTGGAGATTGGCGATGAAATTCCAGAGGATCTGTTTGAAGCCATCGCTATTATTTTGGCAGAAGTCTTCAAATTAAAACCGCGTACCACGATTAAACGACAGAGGTAGGAACACTTATGGCATCAGCCGCAGTCATAACATTGCAGCGAATTGGCAGGCAGCCGGATGTGTTGTTGGCCATCGGAGTATTGGGTATTTTGCTGGTGATGATGGTGCCACTGCCTACCTGGCTGATGGATGTATTGCTGGCTGCCAATATCACCATCGCGATCTTGATTTTATTAACATCTATTTATGTGACCAAACCGTTGGAATTTTCAGTATTTCCGTCATTGTTATTGTTGACCACGCTGTTTCGTTTATCCTTGAATGTGGCCACTACCCGGTTGATTTTGCTGCATGGGCAGGAGGGGCCAGCCGCAGCAGGTCATGTCATTGAAGGTTTTGGTGAGTTTGTGGCAGGCGGTAATATGGTGGTCGGGCTGATTATTTTCATTATCCTGGTATTGATTAACTTTATTGTTATCACCAAAGGATCGACCCGAATCGCTGAAGTGGCGGCGCGTTTTACCCTCGATGCGATGCCGGGCAAACAAATGGCCATTGATGCCGATATGAATGCCGGCCTGATTAACGAGGCTGATGCGCGTGTGCGGCGTGAAAATGTGTCGCGTGAAGCGGAATTTTATGGTGCCATGGATGGTGCTTCTAAATTCGTACGTGGTGATGCGGTCGCCGGCTTGATTATCACCATGATCAATCTGGTGGGCGGCTTGATTATCGGGGTGGTGCAGAATGATATGGCGGTCAGCGATGCGGCCACCGTGTTCAGCCTTTTGACGGTGGGTGATGGTTTAGTGTCACAGATTCCTGCGCTGATTATCTCGACGGCTGCCGGTATTATTATTACACGCGCCAGTGGTAATGTGGCGTTGCCTATCGAATTAAAAGAGCAATTTACCCAGTATCCTAAAGTACACTGGGTGGCGAGTGGCGCATTGGTGTTGATGAGTTTGGTGCCTGGTTTGCCATTTATTCCGTTTATGATGCTGGCCTTGGGGCTCGGTTTTAGTGGCTGGTATTTGCATCTGGGTGAACAGGAGAAGCTGCTGAACCCGGTGGCGGAAGATGTGACACCGGTGGATGAACCTGCGGTTGAGGATTCACTCGATGATTTGCTGATTGAAGATCCTATTCGTCTTGAAATCGGTTATGGTCTGATTGATATGGTGGAAAATAGTCGCGAAGGCAATTTGCTCGATCGCATGAAAAAAGTGCGTCGTCAGATTACCCAGGAGATTGGTTTTGTGTTGCCGCCAGTGCATATCAAAGACAATCTACAGCTTGGTGTATCCGATTATCAGATTTTGATTCGCGGTGCTGTGGTGGGTAAAGGTGAGATTAGGCCACGTAATTTATTGGCTTTGGAGAGTCAGGTGACAGGCCCTGCAATTGAAGGCATTGCCACACAGGAACCGGCCTTTGGTTTGCCTGCCTTATGGATTTCCGAGGATAAACGCCAGCAGGCTGAGCTATCCGGATATACGGTGGTTGAACCATCAACCGTTATCATTACGCATTTGACCGAGTTGCTGCGTGCGCAGGCCACCGATATGCTGGATCGTACCCAGGTGCATGAGTTGCTGGATAAGTTTTCCGAGCGTCACCCCAAGGTGGTGGAAGAGATTGTGCCGGCTCAGGTTACGGCCGGATTGTTACAGAATGTATTGCAGCGCTTGTTGGCTGAATGGGTGCCGATCCGTGATTTGATGTTGATTCTTGAAGCCTTGTCTGATCATGCCGGTCATCAACTGAGTATTGATGATCTGGTGGAAAAGGTCAGGGAGCGTTTGGGTCGCACCATCACCCAGCGTTATTTGAATGCGCAGGGTGAGTTGGCGGTATTCATGCTGGATGGTGAATTGGAGCAGCGTATGATGGATCGCTTGAATCAGCAGCCGGGCTGGTCGCTGCCTTTGGATATGGCGGAATGGCAGCGTTTTATGTCGCGTTTGAATGAAGTGACGACTCAATATGATGTGGATATGCCGGTATTGTTGACCACACCGCAATTGCGCGGACCATTATCATTGGCGCTGCGTAAGGTGATGACACGTATCGCGGTATTGTCGATTGTCGAGATACCGCCACAGACCGATGTGCAATCGTTGGCCAAAGTGAGTTTGTACGATGCGAATTAAAATATTTTCTGCTCCCCAATTGCACGAAGCTCTGGCCAAGGTGCGGCAGGATATGGGTCCTGAAGCATTGATTCTGGATCGTCAGAAGGTGCGTGATGAACAGGGCGATATGATTTGGCATGTGCACGCGGCACTGGATAATCATAGCTTGCAGCAAGCTGCTGAGTCAGCGCCTGCCCGTAGGGCTGAAGCGAAGCAATCCATCCCGAAACACTCGCGCTGGGAGCAGCCGCAGCAAAAGCAACATGTAGCTGAACCGGCTTTGTCTGAGCCGCGTTTATCAGGCCAGCATGTGTCTTCGCCAGCACAACAACCTAAAAATACCGATGCGGCACTGGCGCGGCTTGAACGCATTGTTGAAGGCTTGGGGCAGACCGGATCAGTCAATCTACGCCAGGCTCTGGGTAATAGTGCGGAGCAGGATGCTTTTGATCATTTGCTTAAACTGGGTGTGTCGGCCAGTCATGCCTTTGACATGGCGGCGGATTTTAGTCAAAAAAACCCACTGGGTAGTAAAAGCATCGCATGGGCAAATCGAGTTAAACCGCTTAAAGAGCGCAATGCGTTGTTATTTTCAGGCCCGTCGGGCAGTGGCAAGAGTACGCTGGTGGCCAAGCTGGCGGCGCATTATAGTATGAAGGGTGTGCGGGTGGCTTTATTGTCGACCGATACAGAACGTATGGGTGGACTCGATTCATTGAGGGCGTATGCCAACACCCTGGGTATTCCCTTTCACGCCATTAAAAAGGCTGCCGATGTCGATCAAATCTTTACGCAGCTACAAACGGCACAACTCCTGCTAATAGATACTGAAGGCTGGAGTCCTCAGCGTGATGCAAACTTAAAACGGCAAACGGGCATTTGGAATGCTATATCCGATGCCATGCCGAGCGATGTATTGCAGCGACGTTTTTTGATGCTCCCGGCCAATATGGATGAGGAGGATGGCATGCAGCAGCTTAAACACGCAATGACATCGAATATGACGGATATCGCATTTTCCAAGCTGGATGAAACACAGAAACCCGGCAAGATCGTCAATTGGTCGTTGGCCTCAGCCTTACCGATGAGTTATTGTAGTTTTGGTCCTGAAGTGCCTGAGCAAATGGGCTGGCTCAATGCCCAGGCTTTGACCACATTGCTCAGTAAACAATACAGGGAAACAACAGCATGAACGATGTTTCTACGCAACATAATATGAATGCATCGAGTGAGAGTCCGTCGCATGACAATCAGCCAGGCAGCTTACAGGAGCCACGGCGCATTATTTCACCACGCGTAATTTCGATCAGCAGCGGTAAGGGCGGTGTTGGTAAAACCTTCATGTCGGTGCATCTGGCTGCACATGCGGCCAAATCAGGCCAGCGGGTATTGTTAATCGATGCCGATTTGGGGCTGGCCAATGTCGATGTGATGCTGGGTATTCAATCTGAATCAACCATGCGTAATCTGCTCACCGGCAGTGCGCCCTTGCGGGATTTGATTGTGCATTGCCCGCAGGGTTTTGATGTCTTGCCCGGTGGTAGCGGCTTGTATGAGCTGACCAACTTGAATGTATCCGAACAACAAACGATTCTGGATAGCTTGCGTGAAGCAGGTGAACATTACGATTTAATTCTCATCGATACCGCCGCAGGTATTGGCGACAATGTGCTCTATTTTGCCTCAGCCGCTGAAAGCGCGCTGGTGGTGCTCACGCCCGATCCAACCTCGCTAACCGATGCTTATGCGTTGATTAAAGTATTATCACAGCAACGTGGTGTGCGCCGTTTTATGGTATTGATCAATCAGACCGATGAAATCGATGGCCATATTACGTTTAAACGCTTGCTTTCGGTTACCGATCGTTATCTGGATGTGTATCTGGATTATGTGGGTCATGTGCCGCAACACCCGTCTGCCCGCAAAGCGATTCAGCAGCAGCGTTTGTTGAATGATAATGATCCGGCTTTGCGCCCTCATCTGGATCGTTTGTTTGATCATATATTAAATCGCCCACGTGATGCGTCACGCTCGGGTGGTTTGCAATTCTTCTGGGAACATACGTTGTCCGCAGGTCTCGATGATGATGATCAAGATGCCAGCAACGTCCCTGTAGGACAGGGCGGTAGCATGCAAACGACGCAACGACTGTCATCATGAAACCTCTACAGGCTTGTGTGTCAGGCGCTTTGATTGGCCTGTTGTTGGGTGGCGCGATTTGTTTGATTCAGAATATTGCTATCTCTGAAGCCTTGTTTCGTATCTTTATCCTTAGCTCGGCAGGCGCATGGATGGGGGCGATGTTGGCCTGGTTGAATCAATTGTTACCATCGAAGTCGGATCATCCGCCTGCTCATCGCCCAGCCCATCAGCCTGAACATACGGATGTGAACAGATGAATGCCGCACCGCAATACGTTACGCAGCCGACACCGGATGAGTTGCTGGAGGAATACCTGCCCTTGGTGCGTTATCACGCCGATCAATTGATGCGGCGTACACCGGATTCGATAGAAATGGATGATTTGATCAATGCCGGTGTGCTGGGTTTACTCGATGGCGCGCAACGCTTTGATCATAGCCGTGAAGTGCAGTTTAAAACCTTTGTATCGTATCGGGTACGCGGTTCGATGATTGATTATTTGCGGGCTTATGACTGGATGCCACGCGGGCTTAGAGATCATGCCAAAGAAATGCAGGCTGCATTTATGGAACTGGAACAACAATATGGGCGGCCGGCAGATGAGCAGGAGATTGCTGATCATCTGGGGGTGCCGTTACGTGATTATCGTGAGCGCCTGAATCAGGTGCGTTATATGTCAGTTATTCATTTTGATGATGTGCCGATGAGCAATAACGATGGAGATGAATTCAGTGTATTGGAAACACTGGAGGCAGACCCATTACTGACTCCTGAGTCTCAAAATACGATGCTGGAATTTGTGGGGCAGTTGGCGGCGGCAATCCAGGCTTTGCCAAAACGAGAGAATGTATTGATCACGCTATATTATTATGAAGAGCTGACGATGAAAGAAATTGCCCTGATTCTGGGTTTGACTGAATCGCGGGTATCTCAATTACACTCTCAGATGGTGATTCGTTTGCGTTCATTGATGGGGCTTGCTTAAGCATGGAGGCCACGGCATTAACGCCATTCCTCAATGAATGGCTTGGCTTGATGATTGATGTGGCTTTAATTGGCGGTTTTTTTTGTTTATGGCTGACTTGGTACCGCAATGGCAAACGGCAACAGAAAATGGAGCAGTTATTAATCGGCACAGCCAAGCAGTTGGAAGAAGCGACCATGCATTTGTCTCTCGCCACCAGTGCCATCGAAGAATTGCAACAGCAAAAAAACGCCATTCCGTCCAACATACAGGAAGCGTCACCTCAGCAACCTATTGAGCCATCTCCGCCCGTTGCTGCGCGTGAGTCGGAACAGAGTCACCATACTCAGCCTTTACTACCCCAGAATAGTACACAGGCCACCATGATTCTGCGCATGCAACGCGAAGGCGAATCCGAAACAGCCATTGCTGATCGTCTGGATATCCCTTTGGCTCAGGTTAAGCTGATGCTAAAGCTGCATGCAGCCTCCAATCCTGGCCCAAGCCTTAACTCAAACTTAATTTAAATTATTCAAGCCATCGCAATTTTTAGC
>JAUZQK010000104.1 GCA_030951025.1 Mariprofundus sp.
AGTACCAGATCAAAATCATGTTTCTGATACAGTTTAAATGCTTCTAAACCATCATGGGCAATGTGCACCTGATAACCCATGCCCTGCAATAAAGCGCTGTGGCATTCACATAGACCAGGATCATCATCAGCCAATAAAATACTTTCTCCATGGCCTTCAACAACCTTCTCAAACGATATGTTATCGACATGTTCAGCTTGTTTATCGAGCAATAAGGGGAAATACAGTTTAAAGGTCGTGCCATGCCCTACGGCACTCTCCACATCAATCAGACCGTCATGTGACTGCATGGCTCCATATACCATCGCCAACCCCAGTCCCGTGCCTTTGCCCACATCTTTGGTGGTGAAGAAAGGTTCAAAGATATTGTCCAACTGTTGGTTGGAAATACCCATGCCATTATCTTGCACCGATAACAAAACATAGTTGCCCTCTGTTGCATTCGGCAAACGGGCACAGAAACCCTGATCGGCTGTCATCACAGACAACGACACATGAATCTTTGCTTGATGGGCCGATTTTATTGCATCTTTAGCATTGTTCATCAAGTTCATGAGGATTTGTTGAATCTGGGTAGCATTACCCTTAATAAACATTTCCCCCTTACTGAAATCCTGGCTACATACAATATTTTCCGGAATTGAAACGCAGGCCAGTTTGAATGCCTCATTCAAAAACACATGCAAATCAAACGTTTTCATTTCAACCGAGTCTTTGCGTGCAAAGGTTAATAGCTGTTTAATCATATCTGCCGCATGCATGCTTAAATCACCGATTTTAGATAATCTCTTTTTACCATCTTCCGATGCCATTTGACGTTCTGCCATGTATAGATTTGCCGTAATACCGGATAACATATTATTAAAATCATGTGCAATACCACCAACCAGGGTGCCAACGGACTCCATGCGCTGGGCATGTTGAAATTTCATTTCTGTTTGTTTCATCGAAGCAATGGCTTGTTCTTTCTGCTTCATCTCCTGTACTAACTGGGTATTGATTTCCTGTAATTCACTGGTTCGCTGGAACACCTTATTTTCTAAATTGGCATACGAAATACGCAGGGCATCTTCTTTGTTTTTCAGTTCAGTGTTAATTTTATGCAACCAGACACGTTGTTTTTCATTTTGCAGTTCAAACACATTGGCAACCAGTGTGAAAAACACAAACATCAACGGTGCAAAGCTTAAGGTTACTTGCTCATACGGTAACGTAATCAGATCAAAATGATCCAAGCCATAAAATAGCGATAGGGTGAGTACAAACAAGCCAATCCAATACCAGCCTTGTTTTATCCCCATCAATAAAAATGCCAGAAAAGGAAAAATAAGTGTCCAGTAAATACCTAGATTACCAATGCCGCCACTTGCAAATAAAAAGATGAACGTAATAAAAGCCGCAGCCACCGGCACATAATCAAAGCAGGGTAACAATATGCCTTTGCGACCAAAAAACAGAAAGGGATAGAGTATCATGGCAATGACAATCTCTAAGCCACTCAACAGAAACTGGCCGTAAAAAGCATTCAGAATGCTGAAAATAATAACCGTTGGGATCGTAATCATGAGCACAAACAGGGTGACATCGGTATCACTGCCCAGCGCCTTGATGTTTCCACAACCGGTAAAAGCCTGTTTCAATCCGCTCAGCATATGCCCCCTACTTTCTCTATCTCATGTTTAAACGCTATCTCTCTCCATTTCGCCACTGCGTAATTTAGACAAATAATCTTTCAGTGCTGCCGCAACCTTATCTTGGAGCAAGTAAAGTGCCAAAAAGTTTGGAAAAGCCATTGATAATAATAATAAATCAGAAAAATCCAGAATATTTCCAGCACTGACCAGCGAAGCCAGCACGATAAACATCAAAAACATAATTCGGTAAACAATAGAAAAGCGTTCGCCAAACACGTATGTCCAGCAGCGTTCACCATAATATGACCATGAAATCATCGTACTGTAAGCAAACAGCACCACCGATATTGATAACACAATGGGAAACCATGAGACCACCGAACCAAAAGCTACTGAGGTTAAAGCTGCCCCCTTACTGGCTTCGACCAGAGCATGATGTTCCGGTGCGCTGTAGACACCGGTTAAAATAATCACCAAGGCTGTCATGGTACAAATAATCACCGTATCAATGAATGGTTCATACAACGCCACAAACCCCTGCCGCACAGGATATTTCACCGTCGCGGCTGAATGGGCAATGGCTGCAGAACCAATACCCGCTTCACTGGAAAATGCTGCCCGTTTGAAGCCTTGCACCAATACCCCAATGAAACCGCCTGCCACCGCTGTTGGAGCAAAGGCTTCATGCACAATCAACACCAAGGCATCCGGTATGGCGGCGGCATGGGTGAATATAATCCACAAACAGGCCGATAGGTAAATGAGCACCATGGTTGGCACAATCGCTTCAGCCGCATGGGCAATGCGGCGAATGCCACCGATAATCACCAGACCAACAGCACCTGCCATCAACACACCAAACACCCATGGATAGTGGTTGAAAAAGGGTAATTCAGTTTGCACCGCACCCAAAGCTTGTGAAACCTGAAATGCATTACCGCCGCCAAGTGATGCACCCACACATAAAATGGCAAACAATATTGCCAATGATTTGCCAGTACCTGCCATGCCTTTCTCGGCAAAACCGCGTGATAAATATTGCATGGCACCACCCATCACACGCCCATCCGGCCTGAATTCACGGTACATCTGCGCCAGCGTTACTTCGGTGAATTTAGCTGTCATGCCAAAGAAGCCTGCCACAATCATCCAGAATGTTGCGCCCGGCCCGCCAATGCTGATGGCAATCGCCACACCGGCAATATTGCCCAGGCCAACCGTGGCCGATAAGGCTGTAGTCAATGCCTGAAACGGCGAAACTTCGCCCTTATCCTGAGGTGATTGATATTTACCACGAATAACTTGAAAGGCGTGCCCCATCATGCGCACATTGATAAAACCAAAGCGACAAGTCAGATAGACTGCGCCGACGATCAACCAGGCTACAATAAAGGGCATCTCCCCTGCCCCCGGCATGACATCGAAAAACAATACGCTGGCCAAATATGTATTCAGCGTTCCAAAAAACGCATCGACCCCGGGAGCGCTTTCAGCCTGCGCAAACGCCAGCGATGCAGGCAGCATCAATAACAGTAAACCCAAGATACTAAAATATCGTTTCATGTTTTCTCCTCAAGATTGAGTTTTAATCATACAAAGATAATAACCTTAAAGTTATTGCCTTCTCTATCGTCATTACTTAGACAACACTTTCCAACAACCGCCTTTGGCTGCGCCAATTCTTATGATGAGCCCCTGTTTTTTTAATTGAGCAATTTGTTTTTCTACTGCTCTTGGGCTGATCTTCAACTGTTCGGCAATGCGTTGCGCTGATATCTGTGGATCTACATGCATAAGCTTCAGGATTTTCTCCGAACTTTTCTCCGAACCTTTCTC
>JAUZQK010000105.1 GCA_030951025.1 Mariprofundus sp.
TCGTGCGATTGCGGTGGTGGTTCCTGATTTTTGGGTAAAAGCCTGACACCCGGCTTGCAAGTGAAGACAGTAGCAGGCGTGAGCCGCGTGCGAATATTGTCGTGCCTGCAAACCACTCAAAGTACGCTGGTACAATGAGCCGACTGGATTTATTCAATACTATATTAAAATCAAAAAGCGAGTGATCGAAGGTATATGCAGTGACCGAAAAAGGAGCTGGCAAGGTATGTCAGCGCCAGCCAAGCAGAAGGGATGGCAAATTGAGGAGGTTACGCATTAATCCTTTGCAATGGTTGCAGCAGACACTTTGAGTTTGAATTTACTTGTGTGCATTCGCCAGAGCGATCACATGATATTCAGTTGCGCTTATACTTTGAGTCCGCCCGGGCATAAGTCGTATGTTGAGGTGAAAATAAGCTTTTTTACCCTGACGCTATGGAGCTTGCTTAAAAACATAATGAAAGACTGTGTTTTTATAATGCGAGTGCTCTGATGCATGCGCGATTCTGTGTTGGTTTTTTTGATGTGCCAAGTCTAAGCCTTGCAATGCAGACGGCCACCATGAGTATTGCAGGTAATGAAATTGAAAAATATAATATTATTGTGCTGTTGTGTGCTGTTGCTGGCTGTTTCTCCGATCTTGGCAACGGCGGCGAGTAATACAGTGGTGCGTGATGTGCGATTGTGGACTGCGCCGGATCACACACGCTTGGTCTTTGATTTGAATAAGGCGATGACCTATAAATTATTTCGCTTGCACAATCCTGAGCGCATTGTGATTGATATGAACAAAACCACGCTGAAGTCGGATTTGAAAAAGCTGAGCTTGCCTGATCCGGTTATTCAGGCCATTCGCCATGGTGCGCCTTCAGCGCAGGTGTTACGTATTGTGATTGATGTGAAAGAAAAGGTGCAGCCGCGTTCGTTTCTACTGAAACCGTTGAAAGGTAAACCACACCGCTTGGTGGTTGATTTGACGCGGCCTGAAAAGGTGAAAAAGACAGTCAAGAATGTGGCCAATAGTGGCTCGAAACGTAAGCTGTTGATTGCAGTTGATGCCGGTCACGGTGGCGAAGATCCCGGTGCGATGGGGCCGGGTAAGTTGAGAGAAAAAGATGTGACACTGGCAGTGGCGAAAAAACTGGCCAGAAAAATCAATGCGCATCCGGGTTTGAAGGCTGTCTTGATACGCAAGGGTGATTATTTTGTAGCATTGAGAAAGCGGGTGATGATGGCGCGCAATATGCACGCGGATCTGATGATCAGTATTCATGCTGATGCGATTAATGTGCGCACGGTTAAGGGGGCGAGTGTGTACACCTTATCTGAACGCGGAGCGACACAGGATAGGGCTGCCAGAGCATTGGCGGCCAAAGAAAATGCTGCCGATGAAGTGGGTGGTGTGGCATTTGAGCAGGTCAGTGATCCGCTCGTTAGTCGTATTCTGGGGGATATGTTTCGGCGTGATAGTTTGAATAGTTCTCAAATGCTGGCTGAAGAAGTGTTAAGTCGTTTGAAAAGGGTGGGGCCGATCAAATATAACAAACCCAAACATGCACGTTTTTATGTCTTGAAAGCAATGGAAATCCCCAGTGTGTTGGTGGAAATGGATTATATTTCCAATCCAGTGCGTGAGAAAATGCTGAGGAGCCCAAGGCATCAGAATCGTTTGGCGACAGCATTGTTTGATGCCAGCTTAGGGTTTTTTCGTAAAATGGGGCGTTTGAAACAAGCTTCTGCCGAGCCGTGGTTATCACCTCTGCAACCATTGGCGCGGGCTGATAATGCTGATCTGCGGTCACCGTTCTGATGTCTAATTCAACGGGCTTATACAAACGACTACTCGGTTTCCTGCTGCCGTATAAGGGGCGCTTGAGTATCGCGGTGAGTTGCATGGTGGTTTTGGCGGCCTGTACGGCGGCCATGGCGTGGATGTTAAAGCCGGTGCTGGATGAGGCGCTATCGGGTAAAAATGCGGATCTCATTTATATTATTCCGATGTTGGTGATTGTACTGTATCTGGTCAAGGGAGCGGCTTATTTTGGCCAAGCCTATATCATGGGTTTTATTGGTCAGAAGGTTATTTTTGATTTGCGTAACCTGCTATATAAACGTTTAACCGCACAATCTTTGTCCTTTTTTGCGCACCGTAAAACCGGCGAGTTGCTGGCGCGGCTTTCGTATGATGTAACGCTGGTGCAGGCAGCGGTGAGTACTGCGGTGACAGCCTTGATGCGTGATGCGATCTCGATTGTATTTTTGCTCGGTGTGGTGTTTGTGCAGGACTGGATGTTGGCCTTGATTGCCATGTTGGTGTTTCCAGCGGTGATTTATCCGATTGCCCGTTTTGGCCGTAAAATGCGCCATGCCACGCTCGATGGGCAAGCGGCAATGGGTGATTTGACCAGTTTGCTGGAAGAAACAGTGGGCGGCATTCGCGTCGTCAAGGCGTTTGGTATGGAAGATTATGAACGCAGCCGCTTCCGTAAATTCACCGGTGATTTCATGTCGCATCAGTTGGAAATATTTCGGGTCAATGCGCTTTCGTTTCCGATTATGGAGCTGTTGGCTGGCTTTGGCATTGCCGGTGTGCTGCTATATGGCGGTATGCGGGTGGCATCGGGTGAAACAACGGCGGGTACGTTGGTATCATTTCTTGCGGCGGTGATTATGTTGTATGAGCCGGTAAAACGTTTATCGCGTGCCAATAATGAAATTCAGCAAGGTTTGGCTGCAGGTGAGCGCATTTTTGAAGTGCTTGATGAAGCGGTTGAAGTTGAAGATAAAGCCGATGCGAAAACACTCACGCCCTTTTCCACATCGATACAATTTGATCAGCTGAGTCTGCAATATTCAGGCACAGACAGGTCTGTGTTGCAGGACATTGATTTTAGTGTGCAGGCCGGGCAAGTGGTGGCCTTGGTGGGGCGCAGCGGAGCGGGTAAAACATCGCTGGTGAATCTGGTGCCGCGTTTTATGGATGCTACGGCTGGACGGGTATTGATTGACGGCTTGGATGTGCGTGATCTCACACAGGCATCGTTACGCGCCCAGG
The DNA here is from genome assembly GCA_030951025.1 of Mariprofundus sp. GTDB lineage: Bacteria > Pseudomonadota > Zetaproteobacteria > Mariprofundales > Mariprofundaceae > Mariprofundus. The sequence goes on from JAUZQK010000105.1 coordinate 3,056, forward strand.
TTGCCTTGGTGACGCAGGAAATTATTTTGTTTAATGATACGATTTTGAGCAATATCGCTTATGGTCATGAGGATATCGATCTGGCCAAGGTTGAATCGGTGGCCAGAGCTGCCAATGCCCATGAATTTATTGAAAAGCTGCCGCAAGGTTACAATACGGTGGTGGGTGAGCGCGGTGTGATGCTTTCCGGAGGCCAGCGTCAGCGTATTTCGATGGCCAGGGCGCTGTTGAAGGATGCGCCGATTCTGATTCTGGATGAAGCAACCAGTGCGTTGGATACGGAATCTGAGCGTTTGGTGCAACAGGCCATTGATCGCTTGATGAACGGGCGCACGGTGATTGTGATTGCGCATCGTTTGTCCACGATTCGCCATGCCAATCAAATTGTAGTGCTCGATGATGGTCGTGTGATTCAGCAGGGTAAACATGAAGATTTACTGGCTGAGGGTGGCTTGTATGCGGAGCTTTATCATCTGCAGTTCGAATCACATAAAACCGAATCACACGAAACCGAATCACACGAAACCGAAGCGCATCAAGACCAATCCAGTCTAAATACAGCCGATCAAGCCGAGCCAGTATAAGTTGAAAGATCGTTTTATTATCTGGCTGGTGCCGCGCTTGATAAAAATCATTATTCTTTTCCTGGAGCATAGCATTCGCTGGCAAACGATCGGTGCCGCATATTCACCGGATGATGCGCAGCGTAATATCTATGCTTTTTGGCATGCTCGAATGCTACAGATTCCGTATTTTTCGCGCGGTGGCCGTTGGCATGGTTATATGTTGATTTCATCGCATCGCGATGGCGGTTTTATTGCTGACAGCATGCATTTGCTGGGTATTGAAACGGTGCGTGGTTCGAGCACACGTGGTGGTGCGCGGGCAATGCTGAAAATGCTCAGAGCGGTGAAAACTGAAAATAGGCATTTGGGCATTACACCGGATGGGCCGAAAGGGCCACGAGAGGTGGTGCAGAAGGGCACGGTTCAATTGGCCATGAAGGCAGGCTTGCCGATTGTGCCGGTGTGTTATGCCACCAAAGGGCATTGGCGCATCAATTCATGGGATAGGTTTTATATTCCCAAACCCTTCTCGCGCGGTGTGTTTGTGATCGGTGATGCGGTACATATTCCAGCTGATGAGCCTGTTGATGCCGCAGTGGCGCGTGTGCAGCAGGCCATGGATGCTGCTCAGTTGAAGGCGGATAGTTTTTTTGATTGATTAACTCCACCGACTGTAACCAACCGACTCGAATCCAGACCAAGGCAAATGCACATCAGAAAACCTTTCAGCTTATGAAGCGGCATATTCGTACGGCATTACGCCCCGAGATTATCCGTACAGCGACGCGCTTTGCTTTAATCGTGGGGCCGGTGCTGGTGATGATCAATCACGGCGATGTGATTCTTGCCGGTGAAATGGATACGGTGGCATGGTTGAAGAGCATGTTGACGATGATTGTGCCTTATACCGTTTCGACATTATCGAGTATCAGCGCTTACCATTCATGTCAGATTGATGCTGCTTCTGCGCGGGCTGAGGATGAGGAAAGCACAAGCAGATCTTAGCTGCGGAATAAGCGCGAAAAGAAACCTGCTTTGTCTGTTTTGGACGCTGTGGCTAGAATCAGAATGATGGATATATTATCCGGCCCACCGGCATGATTGGCCATTTGAACCAGTTCTGTGGCTGTTTTCTCGAGCCCTTTGTTGCAACGGCTCAAACTTTGATGAATATCTTCATCAGACACCACATCGGTTAAGCCATCCGAGCACATCAAATACAGATCACCATCGAATACCATATCTTCAACCAGATCGGCTTCCACGCTTGGATCGACACCGAGGGCACGGGTGACCAGGTTTTTGATCTGTGAATGGCGTGCATCCTGGGCGGTAACTAAACCACGGCGCACCTGTTCATGAATTAACGAATGATCTTCGGTGACATGGCTTAGTTTGTTGTTGCGCAAACGATACATGCGTGAATCGCCGACATGGGCGGCGGTGATGTGATTGCCGTAAAATGCAGCTGCGAGAACGGTCGTCCCCATGCCTGCGCACTCAGTTTGTGTTTGTGCGGCATTATAAATGGCTTGGTTGGAGGCTTTAATGGCTTGGCGCAGCAGTACGGATTCGCCGGTAAAACCAGTGTTTTTATCAATTTCAGCCTGTGGAATGGTGAGGATTTTTTCACATAACGATGTGCATATCATTTCAACGGCCATGGCGCTGGCCACTTCGCCGGCATTATAGCCGCCCATACCATCGGCTAGAACTGCAATGCCATGCTGGTTTGAAATCTGTACGCAGTCTTCATTGTGTTTGCGTCGAAGGCCGACATCGGTGAGGGCATACATTTGTATTGTGGTCACTGGCTTTCTCCGCTGTTGTTTAAGTCGCGCAGGCAAAGGGCGATTCTGGCCTGTACTTCTTGAGCTGTGCCGATGCGCTGCTCGGCTTTTTTACTCAGTAAATCGTTAATCAACAAACAGATATTATCGCCGATATCGGCATTGTGTTCACGTATATCGATATGCGGCTGCTTGGCGATTTTATACATCAATTTGGAAATTGATTCGGCTCTGAATGGCCGTGTGCCACAGGCTAATTCATAGAGCATCACCCCGAGCGAGAACAGATCGGAGCGACCATCCAGTTTTTTGCCGGAGAGTTGCTCTGGCGACATATATGAGGGGGTGCCGAGCACAACACCGGCTTTGCTTTTACTGGTTTCAATAATATGGGCGATACCAAAGTCGGTAACTTTTACAGCTTTATTTTTGAGTATCATGATATTGGCAGGCTTAATGTCGCGGTGAATGACACCGTGATCATGGGCGTACTGCAGGGCTTCGGCAACCTTGCCGACGATTTTCAAGGTGGTGTTTAAGGGCAGTAGTTTATCTTTTTTGGTGTAGGGGGAGAGATCAATGCCATCGAGAAACTCCATGGCGATATAAGCCAGATCCTGCTCATCGCCGGCATCAAAAATAGTGACGATATTGGGGTGGTTAAGCATGCCTGCGATTTCAGCTTCATGGAAAAACTTGGCTTTCACTTCTTCGAGTTCATCGGCCTCAAATTCCTGCGACAATGGCATGGTTTTGATGGCCACCTGTCGATTAATCTTTGGATCCTTACCGAGATAAACTGTGCCCATAGCTCCTTTACCCAGTTCGCTGATGATTTCATAGCGCCCCAGCGTTGGGGTGTGGTCTGCACGCAAAAGCTGGCTGGTCAGGCTTGCATTGGCATCGCTACGATGGTTTGAAGCCTGTTCGGAACGCTTGGCATTGAGAATGCGTGTTTGAATATCTTTGTAAATAGGGTCGTGGCTGGCGATATGCTCATAAACGGCGGCAGCTGACTGAAACTGTTTTTTGCGTTCAAATGCCTGTGCCAGCGCATCAAGTGATTCCAGTATATCATCATCAACAGGGCAGGCCATGAACTTTTCAAAGGCCTGATCCAGCATGCCCTGCTTTTGAAATGAGATGGCCAGCATTTGATTGGTTTCGTGAATATTGCTGACAGGCTTTTCTGATCGCTGTGGCAAAAAACGTTGCCTGTTGACGATGACGATATGCCCGATGAGGAGCAGCAGGGCTGCATGGATGTTTTGCAACCATAGGGCGAAATAATTCAAGCTGAACCAATCAGCGCTGATCAGGCTGATGAACAGCAGGCTGGAGACGATAATTGCCATATTGCTTCGCAGACGAGGCAATAAAAATATCAAATAGCAGCCGATGATAAGTAGTAGGGCAAATTCAACAATCTCGCTCCAGGCTGGGCGTTGAATCATTTGGCCATGCAAGATGTTTTGCAATACGAGGGCACTGTACTCGATGCGGCTAATAGCATTGCTGCTCGCTGTTGGCAGTAAGTTATCGGAGCGATGCTCGGCATCACCAATCAGGATGATTTTGTTCTTGAACCGGTTTTCTGGCAGCAGCTCTTGATACAGCTGATTGAATGTGTAAAGGGTGAAAGGCTTGTGATTGCTGTTGTATAAGCCCGGATAGATACGGTTTTTTGTATCTGTATTGATGTCCAGTGAACCGAGTTCAATGCTTTTACCGGCATTGATGCGGATGTCATCAGGGTTCATGTTTAAGGATTGGGCGGCCAGTATCAGTGTTAATGAAGGGAAATAGTGCTGGCCATAGCTCATGGCCAATGTTTCAGATCGGGTGATGCCATTACTATCGCTAATGCTGTTGATATGACCCAAGCCAGCAGCGCTTTGCAGGAGTTGTTTGTATGGCGCAATCAAGCGCTTGGCGCTGATGAAGTGATTGGAGTCGTTGGCTGGATGCACATGTTGAAGGGTGAATACTGCAAGCTCATTGGCTAGAGGAGGGGGGCTTTGAGTGCCATTCTTGTCAATATCGAAGTGCATGGCTAAAAAGGTGTTGCCGGAATGGCGTACGGCTTCGGCGAGGGCTGTGTTGGATGCAGGGTCGGCTTTGTTGAACACAGTATGAATGGCGATGGCTTGCGCCGTGTTCAGCTTGTTGATGGCAAATGCTGTGGCATCTTGTGGACTAAGTCCGCTTTGGCTGCGAGAGGCTTGATCGATGTTGAGAATAATAATTTGATCATCAAGGCTCGGCAGAGTTTGAGGTGCTTGGTTGTCGTAAAGCATGTTCTCCAGCTTGGAAAATGGAGGCAGCTGCAGCTGAAATGCAGATACGAAGAGCAGCGTGAGCATGGTGCCGAAGAACCAGTCTGATTTCCAGATTGACGCAATGCTCAAAAGTTCCCCTCCTTTTGCTGTGTGCTGGCTTAAGCTGCCATGCTTGATCATGATCGTTGATTTGAACTTTTTGACCATGAGATTGCATGCATATTGGCAACTAAACAGGCTGTGCGCAATAGTCCTTTTTTCAAATTTTCATGGCTGGCTTTTATATTCTGCTGTTGAATGTGTTCAAGGCGTAATTCGTGTTGACAGCCTTATCACTGCTCCGTACGGTTCGCGCTCCAATTTTCCCCGATAGTTCAGTTGGTAGAACGGTGGACTGTTAATCCATATGTCGCAGGTTCGAGTCCTGCTCGGGGAGCCAGTTAAAAACTAAAAACTAATAAGTAGCAACAAACTAAAGCCTTCGAGAAATCGGAGGCTTTTTTATTTTGAGAAAAAGGGGAGCATTATGGGAGGCCGTAAACTTTTCCTCCCATGTGGCAGCCCTTGTTTCTTCCTTTTTCTTGGTGATGGGTTTATCTGGTTGCCATGATGGATTTGTATTCTCGTCGCATCATCGGTTGGAGTATGGATACATCGATGACGCGTTAACTCGTCATCGATGCATTGCCACAACAATGCTCGCTTTTACGTAGGGAGTAGTTAGTGTCTACTAAATTAAGGGTCGCCCACAGAGCGCTGGATTCAATTGCTATATACATAGCGATAAAAAGCAGAAACCAAACTAACTGCCTATACTTGGATAATAATGGGGAAGGTGAATCAAGAGGTTGTGCTATGTATGTGCAAACATTTTCAGAATCTAGGTTA
>JAUZQK010000106.1 GCA_030951025.1 Mariprofundus sp.
GGTCTGGTTGGACTCCTGCCCATAAATGGTGATGTCCTGAATATTGCCCTGATGCTCTTCGACAAACTACTCACTCATCACAAACATGCCGCCACTACCACAAGCAGGGTCATAAACTCTGCCTTTGTATGGCTCAATCATCTCAACCATGAGTTTTACGATAGATTTCGGTGTGTAGAACTGACCACCTTTTTTGCCTTCAGCATTGGCAAACTCACCAAGGAAATATTCATACACACGACCAAGTAAATCAGAAGCAGCCCCTAAATCCCCTAAAGGGGACTTTTTGTTTCCTCCCCCTTCAGGGGGTCGGGGGGCGGCTTTAAGCTCAATATCAGAAATCACATCAATAAGCTGGCCAAGGGAGGTTTTATCAAGGTTGGGTTTGCCATACACCAATGGCAGTACATTTTTTAATTCAGGGTTTTCCTTTTCAATGGCTGCCATAGCATCATCAAGGGCAATGCCAATCTCAGGCAATTTAGCTTTGGCTTGCAGACTCTTCCAACGAGCGACTTCAGGCACAAAGAAGCAGTTCTCAGCGATATACTCATCCCTGTCTTCAGGGTCGGAATATTCATCTTCCTCTAAACGCTCATAAAGCTCTTGGAATGAATCAGAAATATATTTGAGAAAGATGAGACCCAGCACCACATTCTTATACTCTGCTGCATCAATGTTCTTTCTCAGTTTATCTGCTGTTTTAAATAGTGCTGCTTCAAAATTATTGTTGTCGCTTGCCATTCAGTCCCCATCCCTCTCTTAATCTATGGTACAAGCATAAACTTTTACAATGCATAAGGTAAATAACAATCACAATCATTGATCTCATGAATAATGTGGGCAAACAAATGTAGCTTCCCCATAGCTTGCTCTGAAACACGGTGTTCAGTCGGGAGCAGCTTAAATCGTCGGGCTTTTTTCTCCACGCCAATAACGCAGTACATCCATACTATCAATCAATAAGGAAACCGCATTGCACAACAGCAATAGCGTAAACCACAACATGAAACCCGAACCCATACCCACATCATGACCCTGTGCCCATAACCAAAGCAGCATTGGAATCCAATAGATATGCCCCAAACCAAGCAGGCGCACAAAACCATAACGTTGAAAAATAAGCATCTGCGTGATTGCCGCCAGCATAAAAGTGCCTACAACCGCCTGAGCCTCCAGCATCGCCATAAAGAATAAGGGAATAATGGCATTTAATGCCATCAACACACCTACCCAGACACGCCAAAACCAGGGCATGCGCCACATGGCTTGAAAAAAACCAGTCATAAGATTCATTGCAACTCCTGATGATTTAAAAAAACCATAGTCGTCAGTATTATGAAATCATTTCACCCTTTACGAATTAAACAGTTGTCATTAAAACTCAACCGTTTGAATCAGCGCCAGTTCAGCCGCAACTCTTTTATCCTTGGCTATCTCGGCCAATGTGGTTTCGGGTAACATCGTCGCAAAGCTTGCATCGGGCAAAATCATTCCCGGATTACCGCCACCACAACCGCCACGCACAGCCAGCAAATCGGCCAGATAAACAGCCAGAACTTCAGCCCTTATCGCAGCAGGGATTTCACTGGCATCGGCATAGGCCGGATGATGATGGTAGTGAATACCCTGAATAATTTTCTCCGGCAACTGCCAGTGCTGCGCCAGAATTTCACCCATTTCAATGTGGGTACATCCAAAACGCTCGTGTTCGTAAATCAGATGACCTTTCGCCGCATCACGTTGCGCCGGCTGCATGAACTCCGTGATCAAATTAAATCCCATTCGGCCAACATCATGAAACAAACCCAGCGTGCCCGCCTCATCGGCATTGCAACCAGGAATATGACGCGCAACCACTTCAGCCAGAGCTGAAACTGCCATACCGTGCCGCCAAAGCATGGGCAAATCATACTCTTTGGCCGCATATGAACTGCCGGATGAAAAGGAATGGCGTGCGACAACGCTGCGCACCATGGAGTGACCAAGGCGGGCAATCGCCCTGCCTACATCATTGACCGGTGCACGCATGATGATGCCGGCAGTATTGGCTGCACGTAAAATAGAAGCGGACAACACAGCATCACCCTTGAGAATCTCCCCCAGTTGTTGGCTTGATGCATCGGCGCGGCAAGCACGCTGAAAAGCATCCCATAAAGCCGATGGCAACGGCAAAGAACTGATACTGTGTTGATACACCGCCAGACGGCCTGTGCTGCAACTGGCTGGCAATAGCTGCGTATAAGCTATCGCATCTACGCTCAAGTCGATTTCAAATTGAACATGGCCGCGAAGCAAGGCCGGTGAAGCATCGCTATCGACACGCGTTTGAATCAAATTCTTTGGCATAAGACACCCCCATAAACCTGCCTTCAAGAGAAGCAATTAGCAGGCCAAAATAATTTCAATCACATAAAAAAAGGGAGCGACTAACGTCACTCCCTTTGTTCTAATTCATTTGTTCTAATTCGTTTGTTTTAATAGATCATTGCATAGATCAGCTTAAATCACTCGCTTTCAAGCCATAAAGCTATTCTGCTCCGGGCAGACCATCTGCGGTTGGTACATCACTCTTTAAGCTGGCTGGGTCGAATCCTGCCGGTGCTTGTGATTCGCCAGCTTGTTCAACCGGAGCCTGGCTAGCAATCGAACGATCCACGATGGAACCGGTCTGCTGCTGTGAGAAAAAAGCCAGTGTTAAGCTGGTCAACATGAACGTTGCTGCCAAACCACCGGTTAATTTACCCAGGAATGAGCCGGACCCACGGCTGCCGAACAGCGTTTGTGCACCACCGCCGCCAAATGAAGCACCCATATCGGCACCTTGGCCACGCTGCACCAGCACTACGCCAATCAACGTCAGTGCAACCAGCACGTGTGCAATAATTAATACTGTAGTCATCTTTTAAACTCTCCTTAGCTCACTGCTTTGACAGTGGCATTGACAATATCCATAAACGATTCGGCTTTCAGGCTTGCGCCACCTACCAATGCGCCTTCAACACCGGGGCAGGCCATCAATTCTTCTGCATTACCCGGATTAACACTGCCGCCGTACAACACACGACAATCATGCCCCAAACGCTGCAATTCCTGATGTACAAAAGCATGCGTTTCAACCACTTGCTCAACCGTGGCTGTCTTGCCCGTACCAATCGCCCATACCGGCTCATAAGCCACCGTCAAGGCTGCGCCTTTCGGTGCGCCTTTAAGGATTGCCAGCTGTTCAGCCAATACAACATTGGTCACACCGTTCTCACGCTGTTCCAGTGTTTCACCAATGCACAAGATAGGTTCCAGGCCATGCAACCATGACGCATTCATCTTGGAACGAATCTTGGCATTGCTTTCACCTATAATACTACGCCGCTCAGAATGACCGAGAATCACATAATGGCATCCTGCATCACGCAACATCATCGGACAGATCGAGCCGGTGAACGCACCTTTATCTTCATTGTATACATTCTGGGCACCCAGTATTAAACCCGATGCAGCCATACGCTCGGACATCGAATGCAATAAAGTAAACGGTGGCATCAAGGCAATTTCAACATGATCCGGTGCTGGATTTTCACCGAAAGCATCCAGAAAACTGGTCGCTTCTTGCAGTGCCCCGTTCATCTTCCAGTTACCTGCAATCAAATGACGTTTTTCATTGCTCATGTTTAAATCTCCCAGAAAGTATTTTCGCCCAATAACCCTAAAAAGGGTCGCGGATTCTAGGAACAATGCTTTATAAGGCAAGAAGCAATAAAAATGCACTGCAAAGCGCTGGTATTTTCAGCTTTTCAGCTCATATTAGCACCAAAAAAACATCAACCTTATCAACAAAAAACACAGCGTTTTTTGAGCTTGTAAAAAAAAACCAGCATTTAGCACTTGCTTAATCACCGACTCGGCGCTAGAAATCGCGCCCCTTTCAAGGGCTTGGTGCTACCTCGCTCCTGATTGCTTAAGAAGAAATAACGGAGAAATGACGTTGAAAGCTGACATTCATCCAGAATATATCGCATCCAAGGTAACTTGTTCATGCGGAAATACATTTGAGACTCGCTCTACTACAGGCAACATTCGTGTTGAAATCTGTTCAGCCTGCCACCCTTTTTACACTGGCAAGCAGAAGATTGTCGATACTGAAGGCCGCGTTGAGCGCTTCTATAAGAAATACGGCAAGCCTGCGAAAGCAGCGTAAGCACGGAGAATATTATGTACGCTGTAATTAAAACAGGTGGTAAACAGTATCGTGTGCAAGAAGGTGATATCCTTCGCATCGAAAAGCTGGACGCTGAAAAAGGCAACGAAATAACATTTGATGATGTTCTGATGATTGGCGAAGGCGCTGATATCAAAGCAGGCAGCGATGCTGCCAGCGCATCAGTTACTGGCACAGTAACTGATGGTGGTCGCGGTCAGAAAATTGTGGTGTTCAAGAAACGTCGCCGTAAAAACTATCGTTTGACCCAAGGTCATCGCCAGAGTTTCACCTCTGTGCGCATCGAAAAAATATCGACATCAGTTGGCAAGGAGTAAACCATGGCACATAAAAAAGCAGGTGGTTCCAGTCGTAACGGACGCGATTCCAATTCGAAACGTCTCGGCGTGAAAAAATTTGGTGGTGAAGCAGTCATCGCCGGTAATATCATTGTACGTCAGCGCGGTACGAAGATCCGTCCGGGTAACAATGTCGGCTGTGGCCGTGACTACACTCTCTTTGCCTTGACCGATGGCAAAGTTGAATTTTACAAAAGCGCTGGTCGCACAACTGTTCGCATCGCCGAATAAGGTTGTCAGAGCTTTGAATTTCTAAGGGGTGCGGCTTGCCGCACCCCTTTTTTGTGCGCGCTTCTGAACAGTGATGTCAAAAGCATGCATCGCAGAGCAAATCCTTTATAGTTATTAAATAGTGCCCTGCGCTAAGTCGCATGGCAGACTGTTTTACAGCAGGTCGGCCAGTTGATTGCGGATAGCGATGGTCGCGGCTGATTTGTTCAGGGTATAAAAATGCAGGCCGGGAGCGCCAGCTTGCAGCAGTTCACGACATTGTTTGGCTGCCAGCTCAATACCGAGTGCCTGTACAGCCTGTAAATCATCTTTGATCGGCTGCATTTGCTGTTTCATCCAGTCTGGAATCGATGCGCCGCACATGGCGGAAAAGCGCACGATTTGATCAAAATTACCTACCGGCATAATGCCCGGAATAACAGGGATCGTAATACCTGCTTTTTCAGTCGCATCACGAAACCTGAAGAAGGTTTCATTGTCGAAAAAATACTGGGTAACAGCACAATCGGCACCATTATCCTGTTTCATTTTCAGATAACGAATATCATCGGCAACCCCGCCCTTGGATTCGGGGTGACCTTCCGGATAGGTGGCACAGGCAATGGAGAAATCACCCTGAGTGCGTAAAAACGCGATTAAATCAGTGGCATAGGAAAAGCCACCTTCGGTGGCTTCAAAACAATCCATGCCGGCGGGTGCATCACCGCGTAAAGCCAATATGTTTTCAATGCCGGCAGCACGGTATTCGGCCAACAACTCCGCCAATTCAGATTTACTGGCTCCAACACAGGTTAGGTGGGCAACAGGCGATAAACCTGTTTCTTCTTTGATGCGCGTGACAATGCCCTTGGTGCGCCCCTGAGTGGTGCCGCCAGCGCCATAGGTGACTGAAATATAGGCTGGATCAATGCTGCGTAATTCATCCAGACAGTTCCACAAATTGGTTTCACCCTTATCTGTTTTGGGCGGAAAAAACTCACAGGAAATTAATGGTTTTTTTGCATCGGCTAAAATATCGGAGAGTTTCATCTTTATAGCCTCGGCACAGTTACGCCGGTCTGCCCCTGATATTTACCGGCTTTATCTTTATACGATGTTTCACACTCTTCATCCGATTCAAAAAACAAAAACTGAGCTACGCCTTCACCGGCATAGATTTTGGCGGGTAATGGCGTGGTATTGGAGAACTCCAACGTCACATGGCCTTCCCATTCCGGCTCCAACGGTGTGACATTGACGATAATACCGCAGCGCGCATAAGTCGATTTGCCTAAGCAGATGGTCAAGACAGAACGGGGAATGCGCATGAATTCAACGGTTCTTGCGAGCGCGAATGAGTTGGGCGGAATAATGCAGACATCGGATTGAATATCGACAAAAGAGCTGGGGCAAAAGTTTTTGGGATCGACCACGGCCGAATTGATATTGGTGAAAATCTTGAACTCATCGGCACAGCGCACATCATAACCATAAGAAGACAGACCATAAGAAACGATGCCCGTACCATCGTCTTTCTGTTTGACCTGACCATCGACAAAGGGCTCGATCATACCTTGTTGCTGCGCCATTTTGCGAATCCACTTATCTGATTTGATGGACATATTGCCTCCTCTCACCTGTGATGGCGCAGCATAACTATGCCGCCTCCAAAAGCAATTCAACGGCGCTTGCAATGAGCCAATGATCCGCCTCATCACGCCATTCATGCTGCATCCAATGCTATGGACTGCTTTATGATCTGTTCTATAAACTCGCTTGATACGGCCAAGATAGCTACACTGCCCACTTTTGATAGGCAAAAGCGGGAGACTAAGATGGCAAAAACGTTGTTTGAAAAAGTGTGGGATCAACATGTCGTGACTAAAAACGATGATGGTTCTGTGCTGCTTTATATCGATCGCCAGCTGGTGCATGAAGTGACCAGCCCGCAAGCTTTTGAAGGTTTACGATTGGCTGGCCGCAAGCCGTGGCGTGTGAATGCATCGGTGGCTACACCGGACCATAATGTGCCAACGAATAATCGTGACCAGGGTATTACTGATCCGGTATCGCGGGCGCAGGTTGAGGCGCTTGATGCCAATTGTGCTGAATTTGGTATCACAGAATTCGGTCTTGGCGATATTCGACAGGGTGTTGTGCATGTGATGGGGCCTGAACAGGGTTTGATTTTACCTGGCATGACCGTGGTTTGTGGTGATTCTCACACCTCCACCCACGGTGCCTTTGGAGCCATTGCCATGGGTATTGGTACCTCCGAAGTGGAGCACGTGCTGGCCAGTCAATGTCTGATTCAGAAACAACCGAAAAGCATGCGCATTCGTGTTGAGGGCACATTGCCCGCCGGCATGACAGGTAAAGATGTGGCATTATATATCATTGGTAAAATCGGCACGGCCGGTGGTACTGGTTACGCCATTGAATTTGCCGGCAGTGCGATTCGTGCGTTGTCGATGGAAGGGCGTATGAGCTTGTGCAATATGACCATCGAAGCCGGGGCGCGTTGCGGTATGATTGCAGTCGATGATGTCACGATCGCCTATGTTAAAGGTCGTCCTTATGCGCCGGCAGGAGATGCATGGTTGCAAGCCCGAGAAGCATGGGTTGACTTGCATTCCGATGCCGATGCCGTTTTTGATAAAGAACTGCAGTTCAATGCTGAAGATATTGCGCCGCAAGTCAGTTGGGGCACGAGCCCTGAGATGGTATTGCCAATCACTGCATCGGTACCTGATCCACAGCATGCGCGTGATGATGTGCAGTCTGATGGCTGGAGTCGGGCATTGGTTTATATGGATTTGAAAGCTGGCACACCGCTGCAGGAAATCACCATTGATAAAGTGTTTATCGGCTCCTGCACCAATGGTCGCATCGAAGATTTCCGTGAAGCGGCAGCCATGGTGAAAGGTAAATCTGTGGCTGGAAATATTAAACTGGCCATGGCCGTGCCGGGTTCTGGGTTGGTCAAGCAACAGGCTGAAGCGGAAGGGCTGGATGAAGTGTTCAGGCAGGCCGGTTTTGAATGGCGTGATCCGGGCTGTTCGATGTGTTTGGCCATGAATGCGGATCGGCTAGAGCCGGGTGAGCGTTGCGCATCGACTTCGAACCGTAATTTTGAAGGTCGCCAGGGTATGGGCGGACGCACCCACCTGGTCAGTCCGGCCATGGCCGCAGCAGCAGCGATTGCCGGTCACTTTGTTGATATCAGGGATTGGAGTTAATCATGCAGGCATTCACAACATTAAAGGCTTTGGTGGCACCGATGGATCGCGCCAATATCGATACTGATGCAATCATTCCAAAACAGTTTTTGAAATCAATCAAACGTACCGGTTATGGGCCGTTTTTGTTTGATGAATGGCGTTATGAAGATCATGGTGAGCCGGGCATGGATTGCAGCAATCGCCCGAAACGCGCCGACTTTGTGCTTAATCAAAAACGCTTTCAGGCTGCGCAGATTTTAATTACACGCGAAAATTTCGGTTGTGGCTCCTCTCGTGAACATGCCCCGTGGGCGATTCTCGATGCTGGTTTTAGTTGTGTGATTGCGCCGAGTTTTGCTGATATTTTTTACAACAACTGTTTTAAAAATGGTATTTTACCGATTGTGCTGGACGATGCCGCGATGGATGTGTTGTTTGATGCCTGTGCGGCCAATGACGGCTTTACATTGCAGATTGATTTGGCGGCGCAAACGGTGAGTCTGGCATCAGGTGTCGTGTTTACATTTGAGGTGGACGATTTCCGCAAACATTGTTTGTTGAATGGTTTGGATGATATTGCTTTAACCTTGGCTCAGACCGATAGTATTCGCAGTTATGAACAGGAGCATAAACGCCAAGCCCCTTGGTTGTTTTAATGCCTGAGTTTCATTCGACAGTCTTGCTGGTGGATGATCAGAACTCCATACATTTGGCCTTGAAGAAGATGCTCGCACCGGCTGATGATATCCAGCTGCATTTTTGCAAACAAGCCAGACAGGCACTCGATATGGCCGTGGCCTTGCAGCCGACAGTGATTTTGCAGGATCTTAATATGCCGGAGATCGATGGTCTGGATCTGCTGCACAGCTACAAACGCTGTGAAGCCATTGCCGATGTACCTGTGTTGATACTTTCAGGCACCGATAGCGTTGAAACCAAAGCGGAAGCATTTCGTCAGGGAGCGGATGATTATCTGGTGAAAATGCCACATGAAATCGAGTTATTGGCTCGCCTGCGCCATCACACCAAAGCCTTTGTCGAGCATCAGGAACGTGTTATTGCCATGCGCCAGTTGGAGCAGGAAAAGAAGAAGCTGGCAGTGGCCTATCTGGAGCTGGAGCGGCTGGCATCGATAGACGGGCTGACCAATATCGCCAATCGCCGACATTTCGATGAATCGTTTGCCAAGGAATGGAGCCGGGCGATGCGTGAAACTGAATCGCTATCGCTGTTGATGATCGATATTGATTGTTTTAAACAATACAATGATAGCTATGGGCATTTGGCCGGTGATGAATGTTTAAAACTGGTGGCGGCATCGTTGAAACAGCATTTGCAGCGTCCGACAGATTTACTGGCGCGTTATGGCGGTGAGGAGTTTGTTGTGTTGTTACCCGGCACCCATGCGCGTGGCGCGATCAAGGTGGCTGAGCGCTTGCGCAAAGAGGTTTTAGCCTTGCAGTTGCCACATGAAAACTCTGTTGCACATGATTATGTGAGCATCAGTTTGGGATCAGCAACCGTTGCGCCGATGCTTAAACACCAGGCTTTGGAGTTGTTGCAATTGGCCGATAAGGCGCTCTATGAAGCCAAAGATGGCGGTCGTAATCAGGTAATTTGCGCTGGCATGTAGCCGGATAAAAACATTACCGATGCTGTGAATTCAGCTGGAGACCCTGAACATACCTGAGCCTGAAATAATATCCTGCAATGCGGCGCGTTCTTTACTCAATAACATCACAATCAGACTCACCGCCGGAATGGTGGCGGCGATAAAAAACAGGAAATGCCCCGTATCGTTGCTGCGGATATACCACAATGTCATCGCCAGTGTCAGCCAGGTGGTCATCATGATGGCGAAACGTACCGATGCTACCGTCCAGGTGAGTGGATCACCGGTACCATTCATGGCGACCATCAATTTCCATGGACGCATGCCAGTGGTTGCGCCCCCCTTAACCCAGAAGCCGACAAAGTAGGCATAGGCCACACTCATAAATAATAAATACTGTAGCCATTTCGGCGGTGTGGCACCGAGCACTTCAATGCTCAGCGTAATAGGCAGGCCGACCAGTAAGATGGCAATGCCGAGCAAAATAATGCCATCGTAGAGGCTGGCCAGAATACGAATGCCAATGCCGGCGATGCTGCCCTGACGACGTTGTTGGGCGGGTTGATGGTTATCAGACATGGTAATGGTTTCCTTTAATATTCCTTTTAATATTAAGATGTCGTTATCCGGTGTTTGAGCCAGTTCAGGCTCCAGCTGATCAGGAAGAAGAGACACAGGGTTAGTACTACGGTAGCTCCGGCCGGCCATTCATAGGCGTATGACCAGATCAAGCCGAGCAGGGTTCCGATCAACGAAAAGGCAATCGATAAGGCCGCCAAAGTAAACAACGAGCGACCCCACAGCCAAGCGCAGGCGGCAGGTAAAATCATCAAGCCGGCAGTCAATACAATGCCTGCGAGTTTAACACATAAAATCACCGTTAAGCCGACCATGCCATAGAGTAATAGTTTCAGACTGCCCACAGGCAGGCCTGATGCTTCGGCAGTCACGGCATCAAAAGCAATGCTCCACCAAGCCCTGCCGGCCAATAATAGCACCGTCAAAATCAAGCCACTCAATATATTCAACCAATTCAAATCATTGGCCGAAATGGTCAGGATATTGCCAAACAGCAGGCCAAACAAATCGACTTGGGCTGAGCCGGCTGTGGATATTAATAAAATGCCGAGTGCCATGCTGCCTGCGAACAATATGCCGGTGCTGGCATCTTCAGAAATGCCTTTTTTCTTGGGCATCAAGGCCAATAACAAGGCAATCAATACGGCAAAGACGGTGGCTGTGGGCAATAAGGGTAGAGCCAGTGTGACTGCGATGCCGAGGCCTGCCAATGAGGCATGTGAAACACCGACGGTGAGAAACGATAAACGATGCGCCATCACCATGACCGACATGGTAGCTGTTACCAGCGCAATCAATAAGGCTGGAGCCAGTGCTTCGCGCATCACCGGGCTAGCCCAAAAATCAGTCAGCAAATGCATGGATGCATCAATCATGCTGATGGCCTGAGCGATGATGTTGCACCGGCTTCTGATCAGCAGGGCCGCAGCCGATGCAGGCGGCATCATGCGCCATAATATGAATATGCTCGCCATACATCGCAGACCAGATTTCTTCGGGAATCCCCTCCCCTTTCATAGCATGGTGATGGATTTTTCGGTTCAAACAGGCCACAGAATCGACATGCGAACTGATGGCTGCAATATCATGCTCTACCATGATGACACTCATGCCGGTCTCATCACAGAGCTTTCTTAACAGCTGAAATAGTTTTTCCTGGCGTACGCTATCGAGAGCTGCTGAAGGCTCATCGAGCAACAATAAACGCGGCTGACGCACCAGCGCACGCGCCAAGCGGGCACGCTGACGCTGTCCGCCGGATAACAAGCGAAAATCAGCATCGGCCAAATCCTGCATGTCCAGCAATGCCAAGGCCTGCATGATGGCTTCACGATGATCAGCGCGTTTCCAGGGCATGGCATAATCGGCCAGCCCCATGGCCACTACATCACGCACATACATGGGTAAACGCGGTTGGTGATCATGCAATTGATGCAAAAAACCAATGTCTTTGAGCAAGCGATGCCGATTGAAGCGGTTTAAACATTGGCCAAATAAATCGATATGGCCACTGGAGGGTTGGGTGAGTCCAGCCAGTATATTTAATAAGGTGCTTTTACCGGCTCCATTGGGGCCGACGATGCCGAGAAAGTGGCCAGCCTCCAGTTCCAGATTGATACCATCCAATATCGGCTTTTTGGCGGGGCCAAAATGCAAATGGCTGATTTGTACGACAGCTGCGTTAGTCATTGTGTTTGCTGCCGGCCATTGATTTTATTAAGTTTTTTTGATTCGGTTTGATGGGATTGAGGTTGATTTGATCGAGGTTGATTTGATTGAGATTATAGCGCATCAAATCAGCCCATGATTGTGTGCAGTTGCCCAAGCCGTTCAAGCTGATGCGCTGTGTTTGATGTGAGGCATGTTGTTGCAGCCAGTCGAGTGCGCGGTTGTTGTGGCCATGCTCAGCAATCATCCATGCTTGCGGTCGTGCATTGAGTGTTTTTAAGGCATGTTCCAGTTGGCGCGGGCCGTATTCATGGCCGTGCTGGCCGGATTCAAGTACGTCGAGCACAGGCACGCCCATGCTCAACATCAAGCCTCGCCATGATGGGTGCTGCATCAATACACCGGCCTGTTGAACCGGTTTGAGTGCCTTGCGCCAGGCTTTTTCGATGCTGTCTGTCTGGTCTAAGGCATCTTGCAAGGCTGCTTCGATGGCGGCTTGGCGTTGAGGATGCAGCTTGATCAGTGTCTGGCTGAGTCTCGGCAACACCTGACGCACTATGGCTGGATTCAGCCAGCCATGGTCGATGTCCGGCCAGAGGTCGAGTTCATGCGCATGATGCGGTGGCAGCGGCCAGCCAGCATCATCTTTTGAAGCCCGAATTAATAACTCGCTTTGCATCATGGCTTCGATTTTTCGTGGTGTGAGCTGAAAATGATGCGGATCGGAACCATTGCCAAGCAGGCATAAGATCTCTGCTTTTGTATCCAGCATGGTGATCAAGCCGGCCAGAGGCGGTAAAGTCACAGCGATTGCTGCACTCAGCGTAAGCTGTGGCGTAAATAACAACAACAGCATGGCACCGGGCAGTAGTTTAAATGTACGGAGGAAATAACCCATGCGCGCTATGCTAGCAGTTTGGCGTAAAAGTCCATCCCTTGATTAAGCATGCCCTTATGGAGACACTACCAGTCTATGATTTCACCTGATTACTTTTCCTTCCGCTGGAGCTGGTACCGGCCTATTCTAAATCGCCAAGAGCAGCCGGCACATCGCTGTGCGGTTGATGTGCGGCGTTTACCGATTCGTTTGTCCGGCGAAGATGCGCGCGAATATATCCCCTTTGTGCTGCACCCGAAGATCGCTCAAACCATTTCCACATCGTTGCATCGTTTGCAGGATTATACGCTGCGTTATGTGGTACGTGGTGAAAAAATATCAGCCCATAAGCTGCCGAATATGGATGAGAAAGTACGTCATATGGTGGCTTATTTGCGTAAACAAAATCCGCATTTATCACGTGACTTGCTGCATCATTGGTGTGCTGACCCGGAAGGTGCGAATGCCTTATTACAGGTTTGTGAGGTGATGTGGGAACAAGGCTGGAAACAGGATCAAGCTGATGCAGCGCCCTGGGTGCCGGCGATTAATGTGTTGTTGTTAAAGTTTATTCGCGAGGGCATTGCCAGCCTGTCCAGCGAACATGCCGACCAAACCAATCATGTGTTGCTCTGTGTGATTGGTGGTTTGTATGTCTGGGCCTTGCAGCGCTTTTTGAAACGTTATCTTGAAGGGGTGGTCGAAGTGACTCGAATCTCGACCTATGAATCGATGATGTTGCCGGCCACGCCGATGGCCTTTTTACAATATCAGCCGGATGTCTCCTTGCTGGCTGATGATAGCCGGGTGATCCGTGCTTATGGGCTGGAGCCTGAAATTGTGCCGCGCATGCGGCTTTTGCGCGCTAAAGTTGGCATGCATAACGAAGGTGGCATGTTGCAGCTGTTGGCCAAAGATAAGTTGGGGGCGCATTTGCAGCGTCGCTGCTGGGCGCGATTGTCCTTGTGGAAATTGGCGATGGATAGCGGTTTTGGTGGCTGGATGCGTTATGTGCTGAATGCCAAACGTCTGGATCAATTGCTAGCCGGTCAAATTCAGCCGGATGCAGCGGCAATTGAAAATTTAAAAGCCAATCAGCAGGCACCTGTGGCCAAATGGTTGCTGGCCTGGATGCAAGGTGGTCGAGCGGCCAAAGCGGTGGCTGAGCCGTGGCTGGAAGATAATATTACCCTGATGGCATTCAGGGTGTTTGATGAAGATGTGAAAATCGAAGTGGCACGCCGTATGTCCGAGACGTTATGGCTGGATAGAAAAGACAGTCTTGCGGGTGCGGTGAAAAAGACTGCTGGAGGACGATCTGCCGGTGGACGGTCTGCCGGTGGACAGGCGACCAGTGGCCTGCGCAGTGCGGGTGGTTTGCGCACAGGTATTAGCGCTGGATCAGCCAGAGATGCATCGGGCTTGCTGGATAAAGCTTGGCGCGATGGTGATTTGGTGTTGATTCAGCCGGATGTCAGCAAAGCATTGCACAGTGGTCGTGCACTATCACAGCGTCAGGGCTGTTTGCGTATCGAATGGGTAGAATATCTGGCTGGTCTGCATGCCCGGCATGGTGTGGATGCGGGTAATTATATGGCAAGTGTGTTTCTGCCGGGTGTGTTGTCCTTATTGCATGGTCGTGACGGGGTGTTCCTGGATGCCTGCTCGGCTTCCGGCTGTGCCCTACGCGGTTCGGTGTTGCATTTGACCGAAGCGGGCATTGCTTTGCGGCAGCAATTAAAACAATGGTTTGCGAGCTCATCGCATCAGCAGCAGCATGATGATGGCGTGTCCATGCCGCCGGTTGCAATGTGCTTAGACATGACTGGAGAATGGAGCTTTTCGGAACTTGAGTATCCGGGCTTGGGACATTATCGCATGGCTTTTTCCCTGGCCGTGCCTCAAGTTGAGGCTGGTTTAAGGCGCGATAGCATGATTGGCAGTTTGATGCATCAGCGTGATGCCAAAGACAAGCTGAAAAGCATTGGCGGTGTGCATGTTGAGGTATTGAAAACGGTGGAAGGCGAAGCCATGCCAACGTTACATAATGCCGGCTTTGCCTTGACGGCTTCGGCGATGACAGAGCTAGCGGCGTTGGCGGGGCAGAAAACAGGTTTGAAGAGTGTTCGTTTGAAGCCGTCGCAAGTGAAGGGTGTGCTTGATGGTTATCGTTTGCCGTTGGGGTATTTGGAATTATTGATCATTCAACCGTTTTCATCCGAGCATCAGTCACCCTGGGTATTGATGAAGGCGGGTAAGCCGAATCTCGCCGGTGTTGAGCTGGATATGTTTGAATTGCTGGATCCAGATGCGCCAGCCACCAAACAGATTGTCGAACATGGTTTGATGCGCTGGTTATGAAACCGGCAGCTCAGGCTGGGTTTGTCAGCCTGGATATCGTTGTGTCTCGATATTGGCTGGCGCATGCCGATGTGCCCGAACTGCCTCACCGGCTGGCGGTTGGCTGGTCGGGCGGAGCGGATTCAACGGCGCTGTTGCTGGCTTTAAAGCAACTAGGGCATGATGTGCAGGCTTGGCATGTGGATCACGCTTGGCGGGATTCATCTGAGCAGGAGGCTGAAAGCCTGTCTGAAAAGGCATCAGCATGGGCTATTCCGTTTCTTTCAGCCCGGCTTCAAATGCCATCAGGTAAAAACCGGGAAGCGGAAGCACGTAAAGGTCGTTTGGCGCAATTTCAGAACTGGCAGCGGCAGGGCGGTATTACTACATTATGTTTGGGGCAACATCGGCAGGATCAGGCCGAAACGGTATGCATGCGGTTGTTGCAGGGAGCTGGTGCTGGCGGTTGTCGGGGCATGTCGCATCAGCGCCAGTTTGGTGATTTACGTATTGTCCGGCCATTGCTGCATGTCTCTGTACAGGATTTAAAACAGGCGCTGCTAAAAGCAGGCATCGAATGGTTTGAAGATCCAAGCAATAGTGATCTGAGTATTTGGCGCAATCGTATCCGGCATCAGCTCTTTCCTGCCATGCAGCAAGTCGGCATTGCACCAGATGATTTGTTTCTGCGCTGGCAACGGCAGGCCGATGTATTGATGCAACGCATTGATGATCTGGTGAATGACCTGTGGCGGCGAAAGGTTGAATGTGATCATGGCCGCATTACATTGCCCTGGTCAGTTTGGCTGGCTTGTTCTGCACCTGTGCGGGCACGATTATTGCAGCGAATGGTGAATTGCTTGCATGGTGGAGCAGCAACTCCCGGACGCAGGCATATTGAGTTGGTTGAGCTTTGGACACAGAAAAATGCTCGTGGGGGGCTTGATTTGTCGCGTTGCCGTCTCTACAGGCGGAAAGGCAGCTTGCATCTGCAATCGACACGGGCAGCTTTGGCAGGCTGTGATAGCTCGGTTATTTAGCTGTGTTTTTTTTACGATGGTGCTTGATGTGACCGGATTTAGATACGGTCTGAATTAGATACGACCTGAATTGATACGACCTAATGCGATCTGGGTTTAATTGGATATTCACACATATACGACATGCTGGCGCATTGAAGCATGATACGAAAGAAAAAGAGGAATGAGTTTATGGGTAAGAATTTACTGCTCTGGTTGGTGATCGGACTGACCATGATGAGCCTGTTCAATATGTTTTCGCCACCAGCGCAGAAGGCGGATAAAATGGCCTACTCCACCTTTGTGGATAAAGTGGATGGTGGTTTGGTGGAAACAGCCACCATCAAAGATAATCAGGTTTCCGGCCAATACCGTGACAATGCAGGCGAGCTGAAAACATTCAAAGTTACCGTGCCTAGCAATGATGTGACCTTGTCACAGCGTTTGCTGGATCAGCATGTGGTGGTGGATGTAAAAGCACCGGATGAAGTGCCGTTTTTATTATCAATTTTGATTTCATGGTTCCCGATGTTGTTGTTGATCGCGGTCTGGGTGTTTTTTATGCGTCAGATGCAGGGCGGCGGCAAGGGTGGCGCGATGGGCTTTGGCAAGAGTAAAGCCAAGCTACTGAATGAAAACACAGCCCGTATTACATTTGAAGAAGTGGCCGGCTGTGATGAAGCCAAACAGGAAGTCACTGAAGTGATTGAATTTTTGCGTGAGCCATCCAAATTCACGCGACTCGGTGGTAAAATCCCCAAGGGCGTGTTGTTGGTTGGCGCTCCGGGTACGGGTAAAACCCTGCTGGCGCGTGCGATTGCCGGTGAAGCAGATGTGCCGTTCTTCTCGATTTCCGGTTCTGATTTTGTCGAAATGTTTGTTGGTGTCGGCGCATCGCGTGTGCGAGATATGTTTGAGCAGGCCAAAAAACATGCACCATGTATTATTTTTGTTGATGAAATCGATGCTATGGGTCGCCATCGTGGTGCAGGCATTGGCGGCGGCAACGATGAACGCGAGCAAACACTGAATCAGTTGCTGGTTGAAATGGATGGTTTTGAGTCCAATGAAGGCGTGATTTTGGTGGCGGCCACCAACCGCCCTGATGTGCTTGATCCTGCTTTGTTGCGTCCGGGTCGATTTGATCGACAGGTGGTTGTACCTCAGCCTGACTTGTTGGGGCGTGAACAAATCCTAAAAGTCCACATGCGTAAAGTACCGTTGGCAGCTGATGTGAATGGTAAAGAGCTGGCACGCGGCACGCCTGGTTTCTCCGGTGCTGATCTGGCCAATCTGGTCAATGAAGCAGCCCTGAATGCGGCACGTTATGATCGTGATAAAGTCATGCGGGCTGATTTTGAAACAGCTAAAGATAAGGTCATGATGGGTACAGAGCGGCGCTCGATGATTATCTCTGAGGATCAGAAAAAGACCACCGCCTACCATGAAGCAGGCCATACGCTGGTTGCCAAACATCTGAAAAATGCTGATCCGGTACATAAGGTGAGCATCATTCCGCGTGGGCAGGCACTCGGCATCACCATGCAAATGCCGGAAGAAGATCGCTTTAATCATGATAAGGAATATCTGCTCGATCAGATTTCAATTATGATGGGTGGCCGCTTGGGCGAAGAACTGGTGCTGGGCCAGATGACCACTGGCGCATCCAATGATTTTGAGCGTGCAACCCAGTTGGCGCGCAATATGGTAACCCAATGGGGTATGTCTGAGCTTGGCCCTATGGTGTATGGTGAACGTGAACATGAACCGTTTTTGGGCCGTGAAATCACCCGCCAGACCAATATTTCTGAAGAAACAGCCCGCAAAATTGATGCTGTGGTGCGTAAGTTGATTGAAGATAATTATGATCGCGCCAAGGCGATCCTTGAAAAACACATGGATCAGTTGCACCTGTTGGCCAAGGCGTTGATTAAATATGAAACGCTGGATACCACGGATATTGATCGGGTGATGAAGGGTAAAAAACCGATCCTCATCAAAGAGGAAGAGCCTCTACCATCATCCAAACAAAATACACCACCGGAACAGCCTGACAGTAAAGTTGACATGGGTGATGATGGTGAAAAGAAAGCCTCGGGTGATGAAGCCGGTCAAGCCAGCTAAGACTTTCTAAACCCATGAAATCACGCTGGTTGCGCCCTGAGTCTACTGCAGATCAACGGGGCGATGTCTGGATAATGGGGGTGCTGAATTGCACCCCCGATTCGTTTTCGGATGGCGGCAACTTTATTCATGCAGGGCAGGCTGTGGATGTGCAGCAGGCCGTAGATCATGGCCTGCGCATGTTTGAACAGGGTGCGGCGATCATCGATGTGGGTGGTGAATCGACCCGGCCGGATGCCGAGCCTGTATCTCTGCAACAAGAACTGGAGCGGGTGATTCCTGTCATTAAGGCACTGACAGAGCAGCAGTGTCCTGTTTCTATCGATAGCATGAAAGCTGAAGTCATGGCTCAGGCCATTGAAGCTGGCGCATGTTTGGTCAACGATGTCAGTGCGCTGGCTTACGATGCAGCCAGCTTGCCGCTATTGGCTGAAACAGGCGTGGATGTCTGTCTCATGCATATGCAGGGCTCGCCCCAAACCATGCAGCAGCAGCCGGGATATGGTGATGTGGTTGAGGCAGTCAGCGCTTTTTTTCAGCAGCGTATCGATGCCTGTTTACAGGCTGGCATCAAAGCATCGGCCATTGTGCTGGATCCGGGCATTGGTTTCGGTAAACGCTTGCAGGATAATCTGGCTTTGATTCAGGCTATCCCACAGTTCAAAAAGACATTCGATATGCCTGTATTGCTGGGTCTGTCGCGCAAATCATTTCTGGGTCACATCACGGGTAGTGTTGTGGAGGATCGTGAAATAGAAACGGCTGCGGCAGGTAGTATGGCCATTGCTTATGGAGCCGATATATTGCGCGTACATGATGTGCCAACACAAAAACGAGCCATTCAAGTGGCCTCGGCTTTATCTGCCAGAGCTGATTTTAAGCTTGCAAGCCTTAACAATTAAACTATGCTCAGTCTGATTTTCATCAAGCGCTCTCCTGGCATTCTAATTTTTCATATCGGGGTATATCAGATTCATGGTTGATTGGCAGTTTAGCATCACAGATGCAGTAGATATCATGGTGGTTGCCGTGGTGGTCTATTTTTTCTTACGCCTGATTCAAGGCACACGCGCTGTACAGATGTTGATTGGTGTGGCCATGGTAGTGGTGACCTACCAACTGGCGCAAGTCTTTGGCCTGTTTACGGTTGAGTGGATGTTTGGCCATTTTTTCTCGGCCTTTATGGTGATTTTGGTGGTGTTGTTTCAGCAGGAAATCAGGCGCGCCTTGATGCGTGTGGCGATTAATCCGCTGGCTGGCAATGCAGGGCCTGTCGAAGGCATGGTTGAGTCGATGGTGGAATCTGCATTTGCATTGGTAGATCGAGGTTGGGGTGGTTTGATTGTGATTGAGCGTGATACCGGTTTAAAACATCTGTTTGAATCCGGTGTGGTGATGGATGCGCCATTGCGGCCGGATGTAATCCAGGCCTTGTTTTGTCCGAATGCACCGATGCATGATGGTGCTGTGATGGTGGATCGTGATGAACGCGGTGGTCGTGTATTGGCTGCGCGCGTGTTGTTGCCGTTGGCGCAATCAAATACGCTAGCTGGTCGTTATGGCACACGCCATCGTGCTGCAGTGGGCTTGTCTGAAGAAACTGATGCGCTGGTGATTGTTATATCTGAAGAAACCGGTGATGTGCATTTGGTTGAGGGTGGTCAAATGGGTGATGCACTCGATAGCAGTAGCCTGCATGCGGCTCTGGAAGAGCGTTTGTTTGCCATGCATGTGTCGCATCATAAAATATCGGCAGCAGGTACGCGCTGATGGGGCAGCCTCTGGCATTGTTTCGACGTTATAATCTGCAATTCTGGGCGCTGACCATTGCGATTGCTTTGTGGTTGCAGGTGCATGGTCAGGGAGAAGGTTCGGTGAGCATGGATGTGCCATTGCAGGTGCATGGTTTGCCGGCCAATATGGTGATTATAAATGATTTTCCGGATCATGTGCGCCTCACCATCAATGGTTTGCAATCGCGTTTAAAAGACTTGCGCCAGCTTAATTTCTCTGTGCCCATTGATGCTTCTGATTTAACCACGCCGGGGGTGGTTGAACGCGCACCACAGCTTTCATCGGTATCGTTGCCGGTGGGTCTGCATATTGAAAAAGTGCAACCGGATCGGCTTGAATTGCAAGTGGATCGCTTGGTCAGTCGCTCTATTCCGATTCGAGCCAGTTTTGAGCTGCCTGAAGGTTGGCATGTGACAGAGATCCAAATTAAACCGCGTCAGGTTAAACTCACAGGGCCTGAAGTGTGGCTGGAAGCGTTGCGTGAAGTGGGCACGACTCCCATTCGGTTGACGTTAAAGGATGGCGCTTTTAAAACCCGAACAGGCATTGAAAGCCCATCGGGTAAAGCCATTCGACTGACTGAAAGCAATGCCGATATCGTTATTGAAGGCATACTGCTGCAACAGAAACGAGCACGCCCGGTGGATACCGCCGAGTCGACAGGAGAACCATAATGAGACGTTATTTTGGCACCGATGGTGTGCGTGGGACAGTGAATAAAACACCCATGACGGCTGAATTTGCTTTAACACTTGGCCGGGCAGCAGGACATGTGCTTACCCGCCATTTGCAGCATAAACCACATATTCTTATTGGCAAAGATACGCGTCTTTCCGGTTATATGATTGAATCAGCCCTGTGTGCAGGGCTGACTGCGCAAGGCATGAATGTCTTGCTGGTCGGTCCCATACCAACGCCTGCGGTGGCCTATTTAACCCGTAGTCTGCGGGCTGATGCCGGTGTGATGCTGTCGGCATCGCATAATCCGGCTGGTGATAACGGCATTAAATTCTTTGCCGCTGATGGTTTTAAGTTGCCCGATGCAACTGAACTTGCCATTGAAACATGTATTGATGATTTGCCGCCCTTGCCGCCAGCACTCGAGATCGGCAAGGCTTTTCGTATCGATGATGCACGTGGGCGTTATATCGAGTTTTTGAAAGGATCGTTACCCAAGCGTATGCGTTTTGATGGTATTAAAGTGGTCATCGATTCTGCCAATGGTGCTGCTTATGATGTGGCACCACGCCTTTTGCGTGAGCTCGGTTGTGAAGTCATACGCATGTATGATGAACCCAACGGATACAATATAAACCACGAGTGCGGTTCGACGTATCCGGAACATATGATGCAAAAAGTGATCGAGACCGGTGCTGATATCGGCTTGGCGCTCGATGGTGATGCGGATCGTTTGATTGCATGCGATGGCAATGGGCAGTTAGTGGATGGTGATCGGGTGATTGCGATTCTGGCTGAACATGCCCAGCGCAGCGGCGTATTGTCCGGTGGCGCTGTGGTGACCACATTGATGAGCAATATGGGCTTGGAGCGTTATCTCGCTGATCGTGATCTGGTCATGCACCGCGCTGCTGTGGGTGATCGTTATGTGCTCGAAATGATGCGTGAAAAAGGTTGTAATATTGGTGGCGAACAATCCGGCCACATGATTTTGCTCGATCACAATACCACTGGTGATGGTTTGATGACTGCATTGCAATTGCTCTCTGCCATGAGTGAACAGGCCAAACCGCTGGCAGACATGGCCAGCGATATGGTGTTGTTTCCGCAAAAATTGTGGAATATCGTGATGTCTGAACGCAAAGATGTATTGGCTGATAAGCAGGTGCAGGGGCTCATTGCCGAAGCAGAAGCGCGTTTGCAAGGTAATGGGCGTATCAATGTGCGCATGTCCGGCACAGAGCCAAAACTGCGTATTATGGTAGAAGCGGCAGATGAGTCTCTCATGCTGGATGTCGGTGAACCACTGACCCAAGCCATTAGCGCACATATTTGTTGAGACTGATGTAATGCTTGTCGATGATTTCAAGAGCAAGGCGGCATAAGAAGGAAAGAGACATTCAACGATCAGATCAGCTGTGTAGAAACAAGAAGGCTCGCCATTGGCGAGCCTTCTTTGTTTTAACCTATGCCGATTAATCAATCATCAGATGTATCTGATTCAGCGAAACAGTCACAGCTGTCGCATAGCCATTGATGATCAGCTCGGCAGTTAATGAAGTCACTCCAAGATACACCACCCCCAATCTGTCAACACAGCTTTTTTTCTAGCCATTCCTTTTCGATGGTCATCTTGCCTACTGTTTTTGTAAGCATTTCATTTTCTTCCTGCACGGCCTTTGATGGTTCCATCGCAATTTCGATATTCTCCAGAAAGGTCTTTTTCCAGTTCTGCAGGTTCTTGGGGTATTATATTGCATTTAATGTTGCTTTTTGGCGCGTGGGTGGGTTTGATCGTAAATCTCGGTGAGCTTGCTAATTTCGAGATGGGTATAACGTTCAGTGGTGGATAACGAGGCATGGCCGAGTAAATCCTGAATGGCGCGCAGATCAACGCCGCCAGCCAGCAAATGGGTGGCAAAAGAATGGCGTAAACGGTGCGGTGTGACCGATACATCTGCACCGCTTAGCAGGGCACGTGTTTTAAGCATGCGTTGTACGCTGCGGGCAGATAAACGGCGCTGGTATTTGTTTAGAAAGACTGGTCTATCCGCATCAGTGTTGATGGCAGCCTGCTCATGCAAATAAGATTGTACATATTCAGCCGCACCCACTGGCAATGGCACAATGCGCTCTTTGCGACCCTTACCGAGCACTCGCAATTCGTGCTGCTGCAGATCAATATCTTGCACATTCAAAGCCACAGTCTCGGATACACGCAGGCCACAGCCATACATCACGGCCAGCAAAGCCAAGTCACGGACATCGTTTTGGCTGTCTGTGCTTTGCATCAGGGCTGCAGTTTGCTCTGCTGGCAGGTTGCGCGGCAAGCGTTTGGCTTGTTTGGGTGGGCGAATGCCGGAGGCAATATTGTTGTTGCACAGGTCTGCTTGCACTGATGCATCAAAAAAACTGGTCACCGCCGATAAACGTCGTGCCAGGGTAGAAGCTGCCAAGCCGCTGCTATGCGATGCCACCAGCCAGTCTTGCACCTGCAAACGGGTGATATTGTTCAATGGGGTGTCGGGCTTACAAAAGGCGCTAAAGGTGTGCAAATCGCGTCGGTAGGCAGCCACGGTATGTACCGACGCCAGCCGCACATCGGCCAGCTCGATTAAAAAAAACGCAATGGCCTCCTGGAGGCTGGTTTTAGCTTGCATCTCCATCATCGTTGGCGACTGTTTTAATGCTGTCCGCCATTTCAAAACGGTTGCCACCGAGCGCCTTGGCGACGTACATGGCTTGATCGGCTTCGGAAATTAAAGCTTTTACAGCGATGTCTTTATGCACTGATGAGCAGGCCACACCGATGCTGATGCTGATGTGTTGCCCATCGGCAAGCATCAGACCTGCAACATTTTCCACGATAGACTGGGCAATCATGCTGGCTTTGCGTTCGCTGCAACCGGCCATTAGCAATACAAATTCATCGCCGCCCATGCGAATTAATGGATCATTGGCACGCACATCCTGTCGCATGATATCGCTGACCTGATGCAGCACTGCATCGCCATTCCCCTGGCCAATGCTATCGTTCAACGCTTTGAACTGATCGATATCGGCATACAAGCAGATGACCTGCGTATCCTTGCCAAACCACTGTGATAGTGGCTGATGGCTATGCGGCTGTAAAAAACGGCGGTTATGGCTGCCGGTTAAAGGATCGGTGATCGATAGTCTGGCCAAGTGTTCGCGTGCGACAGCATGTTCGAGAGTCAAACCGACAACTTGCGATAAATGCTGCAAAAAGTCGCTGCTTTGATTGGGTGCAAAGCGGTCGCGATCCAAAGCTCCAACACCGAGTATGCCAAAGGGTTTATCCAGATCACCGAGTGTGAGCAGTGCAATCGAACCCAGATGGCTATCCTTTTCAGTCAGCCAGTCAAAGCTGTGTTTGTTTGACAGTTGAACCAGCCAGGTGCGTTTGCGCGCCAAACCCATTTGTTTGATTTCACCCTCTTCAATCCACACCAGATCACGTTCGGATAAGGCATCGAGTTGGTGGCCACCAATAAAACTGGAACGATCAAACCAGAAGCGCACAAAATCCAGATCGAAGCCGGTGCGCAAGCCGCGCAGCAGGGTGAAACATAGATCTTCAGGGTCGGTTGATTTTAATACTTCGGATTCAAGCTCGAACATACGTGAAAATAGACGTTCGTTTTGACGCAGCCGTTGCATGACTTCGGCCACATAGGATTTTAACTCGCGATTTTCATCGGCCAGTTGCTGAAAGCGGCGGGTCGATAGATCACCGACTGTGCTACTTTTGTTGTTTGATTTGTTGTTCTTGTTGTCGCCCTTGATTGTCATTGGGGCAATGACTCTTCAAGCAGAATCTGCCAGGCCTGATTGGCGTTGGCGCGCGCCAGATACAGGCGCTTGCGACCCTCATCGGCATAATTGCTGGAACGATAATGTTGCTCGAATTCAGCCACCACCACATCACCTTCCGGCCACGTGTTAGGATCGTGAATGAGGGTCATGCTGGTGAAATTAACATCAATAAAACGCTTGCCGCTATTGACGCGGGTTTTGTAACGCTTCCAGGCTGCCAGATCACGTTTACCGGAACGGAACTGTGCATGGTAATGTGATAAATAAGCTTTGCTGTCCAGCGAAATCCAATCTTTACGCCAGGCTTCAATATCACGCTGCACAGATGTTAACAGCTGTTGTTTTTGTTCATTGTTATCAAAGATAAAATTTTCACCCACAATCACCCAGCTACGGTGCAGACGCACATGTTTGGCCATGCTGACAAGGCGCGTATTATTGAGGGAAAAACAACCGCGAGTATCTTGCGGTGGCCTGCGGCTGACATCCATTGGGTAACCATGCAACCAGATGCCACTGCCATTTTTTTTGTGCAATGCATCGAGTTCATTGGGATAATCAATGGGAAATGCAACCGGCCCATAACGTGATTCCAGTTGTTTACCCTGTAGTTTTTTAATGAAGTGATAAATGCCGTGCGGGGTTTTACCATCTCCTTCACGTTTTTTATCGCCTTGAATGGAGCCCGTCACAACATATTCATCGGTGATCTTTTTGAGTTGGCCGGAGGCTGTGGGTTGAAAGACAAACAAACGATTCAGTGCTTTATCAAACATGAACACATTGGCCATATCATCACCTGCCAATAGTACATCGACCGGTTCGCCGCTGCTGCTGCGCAGATTGGAGACAAAAGCATTGAGGCGCGCTTCAGCCTCACCGAGGCCATTATTGAGATCGGCTGATTGTAGCATACGTTCCTGTTGATCCATGTCGCCAGCGCCGGATTCGCGCATGGCCTGAATAGCCTGCTGGCGATAGGCCTCAGCTTCCAACAGATCAACCAGCGGGTCTTTGGCTTGCTTGGCTTGCAATAACAATGCGATGGCGGCATTCGGTTTATCTGACTTGAGTGCAATCGTGGCCAATAGAATGGTGCGTTCCTGATCAGATAAGCGCTTGCTGGCATGATCAGTGCGGGCGTTGATTTCCTTGCTGACCCAATCCCATTCGCCGGCTACAAGGTTGCTTGTGTATGCAAATGAGAGAAAAACAAACAGGCCAACACAGGCTTTACATAGATGCTTCATAAATAATTTTCCACCCATTGGAGGTCTTTTTGAATAACATTTCCTTGTGATCATCACTGTTGAACGAGTCTGACCTGAAATGCTGCAAAAAGGTCAGTTTAATACGTGTTGGACTGATGACGGTGGTCACGAGCTGTTCAATATTGATCTTGATGAAACGGCGCTTTTGTATCGCCCATGTTTTATAAGCCCGCCACTTTTTCAGAGATGCATAACTTGCGCCATACTGAAAATCATCACTGTAGGCGGAAAAATAAGTCGTAGTGTTTTTGTTGCTCCATGCCATACGCCATGCCTCAAAGGCTTTTAAAACGAGCTGCTGTGGTGTGTCTGTTACGGCAGATGGTGCAGGAGTCTGAATGTGAGCAATAATGTTTTTAGGCTCAGTGATGCTAACCGGCTTTTCTGTTGTAGATGCCGGAGGCAGCGCAATCTTTTTTGCTGCTGCAACAATAGTGGGGGGAGTCTTAGCTGTTGTTATCGCACTTGCACTGCTAGCGGCATTGGAAGGAAGCTCTAACAACCGTTGATAACGCCGTTGCAAGGCTGGGTTATTGCTGCGCTCCAATACCTTTTGATAGGCATCGGCAGCCAGTTTAACATACAGATCCCCGAGGTTTTCCTGGGCGGTTACATAACCTGGCTTTAAAACCAGAGAGGCTTCCAGCTCATTGACGGCAGCTCTGATGTTGCCCATTTCATCATAAATCACGGCCAGATTGTTATGCGGTTCTGCCAGTTTGGGTTGCAAGGCAACGACCTGATGAAAGGCATGAATGGCGGCATCAAA
This sequence comes from Mariprofundus sp., assembly GCA_030951025.1. Classification (GTDB taxonomy): domain Bacteria; phylum Pseudomonadota; class Zetaproteobacteria; order Mariprofundales; family Mariprofundaceae; genus Mariprofundus. The sequence goes on from JAUZQK010000106.1 coordinate 26,554, forward strand.
CTGTTGTTGTTCAGCCTGGGTTACACCGAGTAAAAACCATGCCTGATAGTTTTCCGGCTCTGCCTTGAGCAAGTCTTGCAGGCTGCTAAGCGCTGCCGTGCTGTTATTTTGCTGGATTAAATGTTGAATGTCAGCCAGGGATGTTGTGCTGTTTTGTACTGCATAGGCCTGATGACTGGTGAGTAACAAACATAAAAATAAGATATTTTTCAGCATGTGAGCATCGTAACGACATTATTCAAAGGAACAAGCAATTCCGCTGATATAAATGGGTATAGCCAAAGACCATTATCGCAGAGGCTGCGCAGTGCGCAGTAAAAGCAGTATTATTTCTCCTTATCCTTGAGTGCTGTTACAGCTCCTCCGGAAAGTAATAGTTTCATGCCTTCTTCTACGCTGATATCGAGATGTTGCAGTTCGGATTCTTCGACAAATAATAACCAGCCAGTGGTTGGAAGCGGTGTGGACGGCACAAAAACCGATACACTTTTTGCACTGCCTGCCATTGCGGCTAAGGGACTGTCGCCGGTGACAAAGCCCATCACCATGCAGCCCTTATGCGGGAACGGCACCATAACAACCTCTTTAAATGCCTTGGAGCCATCTCCGAATATGGCATCCAGAAACTGGCGCGTGGCGTTGTAAACATTGCGTATCAGAGGGATGCGACCCATGACCTTATCAACCAGACGCATGACATGGCGACCGATAAAATGTCTGGCCAAGGCTCCGACCATGATAATGAAAAGCAACGCCAGAATGATACCGAGCCCCGGTATATGGATGCCGAACAGGTTTTCAGGGCGAAATTCAGGCGGCAATAAGGCGATTGTTTGATCCGAGACTTCAATCAGCCAGTTGATCAGCGCCACAACCACCAGCAATGGCACCAGCGTGACAACACCTGCGAATAAATATTTCCTGAGTGCTATCATGGGGTGTTGTTCTGGCTAATCAAGGCTGTGTTAGCGCCTGTGTTGGGGTGCAATAATTGTTTGATCGATACCATATTTTTGGCATCGGCCTTGGTTAAGTAATTCTCCAGAAAGGCTACAGTTTTCCCTCTCGGATGTGCAATGATAATGCAACCGCGTTGTTTGGCAGCGCAGTTTCGGGCTTGCTGCCAGGCCTTTTGCATGGCCTCTAGAGTCATTTCATGATCAAGAAAAATCCGACGACTGGCCCAGGCAATGCCGGAGTCTCTGGCTACCTTGGCTGCGACACTGCGAGAGCTGGTTTTGGAATCGAGAAAAAACAGGCCTTGCTCACGACAGAGTTGCATCACCCATTGCATGGGTGAATCCAGCTGGGTCAATTTTGAACCCATGTGGTTATTGGTGCCTTCGGCATAAGGTACTTTTTTTAAATCACGTAAAAAAGTTTGTCGTATATCGTGTTGATCCATATTGGCACGCAAAAAATCATCCCCCATTTGCAAGGAAGGATCTTGCGGTTGCATCGGCAGATGCAGCATCACCACTTGCCCGGCCTGCTGGCTGAGTGTGGCGGCCTGGTGCGCAAACGGCGCATCAGGCAATACCGAGATGGCGACAGGTACCGAGAGCTTTAAAATGCGTTTCAGCGCCATTAAATCATAACCGACATCATCAATCACAAGTGCAATGCCATGTCCGCTTGGCAGCATTGAAGCTGAGGTGGCGGCACTTGTCGTACGCGCCCCTGCCCTGACAGGCTCAATGCGCTGGTGTGTGTTTGGCGTGCTTTTGTGTGCGATCTGTTTTTGTTGAAACGAATCTCTTGGTGGCGTTGTTATTTGGTTGGACGGCTGTTTACTCGGTGCTGCTGCCTTGTGATTACTTGTTTCATGTTGCGGTGCAACGACAATCAGAATGAGCAAGATGCCCAATAGCATACCCAGCAGCGCACTGAGCCAAAATGGCATACTTTTTTTCTTTGCCATGCTTATATGGTGTTACGATTGAATGCCAATAAAACATGGCTCCTTTTAACTTTCAAGCGCATGCAATCCTTTCAGTAAATCCAGCGCACGTTGGAGTTGGGTGTCCAGCTTCAGACGCTGTTGCATTTGATCGCTGGCATGGTTGCTGGGGGATTTTTTGACAGTCTTTCTCGCTGATTTTTTACCGTTTCCGTTGGACAAATGGCCTTTTAAATCGCGTTCGGAGACAGATAAGCCGGAATTTAGTGCTTTCTCGGATTTGATGACCAGCTGTTCAACTTCAATATCAGGATCGATGCCGGTGGCCTGAATGGAGCGTCCACTCGGTGTATAATATAACGCAGTGGTGACTTTAATGGCTGTGCCGTCACCTAATGGAACCACCGATTGAACAGAGCCTTTACCAAAGCTCTTGATGCCGACCAGTACCGCGCGGTGATGATCCTGCAGGGCTCCTGCGACAATTTCAGACGCGGAAGCCGAGCCGTTATTGATCAATACAATCAGCGGTAAACCGTTTAACGCATCACCACGGCTGGCATCGAAAGAGAGGTTTTTACCAGCTCTGGATTTGGTGGAAACAATATTACCTTTATTCAGGAACAAATCAGACACTTCGATAGCCTGATTCAGCAGGCCGCCCGGATTATTGCGTAAATCCAGCACTGCACCGGTCAAATGGCCATCGGCGCGTTTGCGTAATGCTTTCAGCTGTTTTTTCAACAGGCTGCCCGTGCGCTCTTGAAACTGGGTAATGCGCAGATAAGCATAACCTGGTGCCAGTAGATCACTCTTGACCGATTTCACCTTGATGATGGCGCGTACGATTTTTATTTCCAGCGGAGCATTTGTACCCTTACGGAAGATGGTCAGCACAATGCTGGTCTTTGGTTTGCCGCGCATCAGTTTTACCGCTTCTGGCAGGCTCATATCGCGGGCCAGGGCTTCATTGATCTTAATAATCAAATCGCCAGCTTTCACTCCGGCCTTGTCAGCGGGTGTATCCTCAATCGGTGATACAATGCGAATGCCGCCTTCAGCCGCAGATATTTCAATGCCGAGACCACCAAATTCACCCTTGGTGTCGACTGTCATCTGCTTGTACATTTCTTTATCCATATACGTTGAATGCGGATCCAGACTCGACAACATGCCACTTAAAGCACCATCAATCAGCTTTTCGTCGTTCACATTTTCAACATAGGCTCGGCGTACCATCTCCATGACACGGGAGAATTTTTGCAGCTGTTCATAATCGGTTGCAGCATCTGCCTGCAGGAAACCGGTGCCGGGACTCCATACCATTGCAGCAAGTGCAAGCATCAGTGCTGCCGTTGTGCCCAATAATAGATTACGTAATTTCGTGGATATTTTTTTCATTGTGATCCCAACTCCATCTCAATCATTTGAACCGCTGTCGTTTATTTTTAACTGTGCTGAATAATTACTGATAATGCTACAAACTGCCAGTGTTACGAATTCAATGCTGCGAATTGACGTTCTTGCACGGCCAATGCATCAACGACGACACCAGCGTTTCGGGTTCACCGCTTTGCCACGATCCCTGACTTCAAAATAAAGTGTCACCCGACTTACCCAGCCTGTGCTACCCGCATCGGCGATGATTTCGCCTTCATCTACCCAGTCGCCCAGTTGTTTATACAGTGCGTTGTTATGGGCATACACACCAAGTACACCTTCACAATACTCGACTATGGTCATCAGGCCATAACCGCCAAACCAGTCGGCATAACGTATTTGTCCTGCCGCCATGGCTTGCACAGCCTTGTGCCGTGCTGTTGGTCTGAAGCGAACGCCTTGCAAGCGTGGCATGGCAGCTTTGGGGCGTGAATGATAGCTGGCCGTAATGCGGCCTCGAACAGGCCATTTTAAGCGCCCTTTACGTTTGCGAATGCTTTTGCGCTCAGCCTGCTGCTTGTCGATGGAGAGCAAATCCTGGCTCATGTTATCCAATAGGCGCATCAAAGCACGTTCTTCGCGAGCCAAACGCTGATCTTTTTGCTGTTTGGCTTTGACATTGCGCCGTACCCGGTTAATGACCTTGCGTTTGGCTTTGACTTGCGCGCTGAGTTGCTTGGCGGTCTGGCGTTTTAGCTGCTGTTGTTTGTGCTGCTGTACACGCTGGATTTGCAGATCGGAAGTGATTTGTGCCATTTCAGCGACTGATGCTTTAAATACACGCCGGTTATCTTCTTCGGAACGCATCACATCGGTCAATAAAAAACGCCGATGTGGAATGTCACTGACCGGCACGCCGGTCAAGATACCCATCCATGCCGAGGCGTGGGTGCTGCGCTGCCAGGCTGCGGATGCTTGCTTGAGCATGGTCTGTTTTAAAGCCTCGATTTTTTGCTTTAATTGCTTGGCCTGACGTTGCAGGGCAACCATTTTTTTATCTGTGGCTAAGACTTTGGCGCGTGCTTCGCGACTGGCTTGCCGGGCTGAGATCAGGCTGGCATCGAGCTGGCGCAATTCTTTACCGATGCTGCCGAGCTGCTTCTCCAGCTTCTTCTTGACCTTGGCCAGGCGTTGGCGTTCATGTTTGATACGTTTGATCTGACTCTGGGTGTCTGTAGCAGCCCAGGCGTTGTTTATGCCGAGGCTTGTTGATCCGGTTGTGGTCAGGAACAGTGCTGTAAACAGCATCAGGGAAAACACGAACGATTTTGTCACCAACGGCTTTATTACAAACGGTTTCATCACAAAGCACCTCATACGCGGTGGTAGGGGTGTCCCTGAATAATGGTAAAAGCTCGGTACAATTGCTCCAAGACTACGGCGCGAACCAGTTGGTGCGGCAGGGTGAGTTTGGATAAGCTCCAGCAGGCAGCTGCTTTTTCACGCACACTATCGTTCAAGCCATCTGCACCACCTATGACAAAATCCTGCTGCGCATCACCAGTTAATCGACCCAGATAATCAGCCCAGCGGGTGCTGCCATGCATTGCCCCGTGTTCATCAAAGATAATAAAGCCCTGCCGCGCCTGTTGCAAAATGTGTTTACCTTCTTGCTGTTTGCGCTGTGAAACCTGTTTGCCACGGCCTTCAGGCAATTCAATCACCTGGCAGGCGGCAAAGGGTTTAAGGCGCTCGATAAAGCGCGCCTCAAAATCAGACAATTCTTTTGATCCCCGCCCAACCACGAGCAAACGCAGTTTCACGATGTCTCGGTATTGCCATGTGGTGCAGACCATAAACGTTCAAGTTGAAAACTTTCGCGGGCATCTGGCAGAAACAAGTGCACAATCACATCACCCAAATCAACCAATAGCCATTCGGCCGCTTCCAAGCCTTCTACTTTGGCTGGCATTTCAAAGCGGTGTGCCACTTCACTGACTGATTTGGCCATGGCTTTGAGCTGGCGATTGCTGCGTCCACTGGCCAAAATAAAGCGGTCGGCAAAGTCGCAGCGGCCACGTACATCAATGACCAATATATCCTGTGCTTTGATATCTTCCAACGCTTCAACGAGTTGGCCGGTGAATATTTCATTTTTTTCTACTGTTGTCATGTTCCGTTCCTCTGTTCTATACTGTTTTTCAATATCCGATTGCAGCACTTTAGGCACTAAATCTGCGAAAGACAGCCCCAGTGCAGCATGCTTGCGAATCATTGTTGCCGAAATGTCCGGCAATGTCACCGCTAGCTCGCAACAATGGCCTGCTGTGATGCAAGATTTCCAATGCTGTAATGTGGTGCTTTTCCAACCCTCAAGCGCTTGCTGAGCATGTCTGGCGCTATAGTCCTGGCGTGCAAATACAGCAATATTGCATAGCTCTTGATGGGCTGGATATTCCTGCCAGGATGTTAAACCATCCCAGGCATCGCTGCCCAACATCAGCCATGGCACGGTATCCGGAAAGCGTGTTTTGAATTGACGCAAGGTATCCACCATCGCGGTGGCTTGCTCTTGTTGCACTTCCCAATCTAGTACTCTTACCCTGCTTTGATGCTGAAAGACTCGCTCCATCCAGTCTAAACGCATCGCACCATCAGCATTGCCGGAAAGCACCCGATGCACAGGCATGGCTGGTATCACCCACACCTCATCCAGCCCCATAATATCGAGCCCAGCCTGCACCAAAGCCAGATGTCCAAGGTGCGGAGGATCAAAAGAGCCGCCAAACAAACCAATGCGGCGCGTGGATCTGATCTGCATGGTATTCATATCGGCATGCTGCTCCTTAAAAGCAGCCACTCTATCGATCAACAGCGGTGGAGCAATTTTGTTTTTGCCTGCTGTTCAAGAAGCAGTAGCTCCAGAATGAGGCGACCTGGACACGAAAGCCCTCTCCTACAGTTGAGGGAAAATAGTCACCCTATCATCAAGTTATAAAAGCCTGGTAGCGTTTATTACTGCATCTGTAAACAGCAGCAAATCATCCAGACCCGATTCGATAACAGCCTGAATGACAGCAACTTCAATATCCTGATGCTGATGAATCACAATGTTTCGAAAGCCAACCATGCGTTGCAGATTCTCAGACAAGCTGTCTGAAATCAGCCCTGCTTTTGCGAGCAGGGCAAAAGATTCCCGACTTTCATTAGGTATTCCCAGCTTACGGGTTTTAATCACCACATTGGCAAGATCAATGGCTTGTTCACAAGCGCGGGTAATATTCAGGATTGCTGCATCCTGTCGGCTAAAGTCTTGGGAGAAGTTATCCCCTGCCAGTTGAAATTCTTCCTTAGCACGCTTGATACAGCGCTGGATGCTTTGAATTTTATTGATCATGACATCGTTCATATTCGGATGGCTCGCCCGCTTGCATAAAAGGATTGTAAAATATCGGCACGCTCCTCATTAAGCTTTTGATAGTAGGATATGGTCAACATTTCAAACTCATCGGCAGCATTATTATCTGCACAATAAATGCGCTGCTCAGCACTGATCACTTCTTTTTGCAATACAGTCGAGACCTGACGCAGATTAATCAGATCGATGTTTTTAGAGAACAGCTTTTCAAGCGCTTGATGCAAAGGCGTGGTATAAAGACCACTCAGTTTCCGGGCTTCCTGAACTGGAAAAAGTAAAGCGATATCAATATCGCTTGATGCTTTCTCATCAACTGTAGCCCATGAACCAAATAAATAGATCGCTTGGATGAAGGGCAAATGAGCCAGGCAGGTTTGAATCAGCTGTTGCTTTTCATGGTTAACTACAAAGCCCATCGAATCCACTCCTCTTGTATTATTTCAATATTTAACAAGGAATAAGCAAAAGCCCGTATATTCCCTTGTATCACTCATTATATCCAAACACTGCGCCTTTTATTTCAGGATTAACATCGCGGAATCAATTCCCAAGTGCAACTCCAGCGAGTTGAGTTTTGGTGCTGAAGAACACTTCATGGGTCGTTCCGGGAAACCCCGCTCGCAGCTTTTTTGCTGCTGCTTTAAACCCACCACCAGCCTCCCCAGCCCAAAATATAATCATCCTATTATCAAGTTATGAAAGCCTGGCACCGTTTACAGTTATTTTAAACAACTCAACAACTCATGCCAGACCCCATCATATGAATAAGCCTCGGTGGGTCGCCATGTATTTGTCGCAAGAAATGGGCAGTAAAACGCTGAGCGAAATCGCCAAAGGTTTCGGTTTGAAAAGAACGGGCAGCATCCCAACAACAGTTGCTAAATTGAGGGGACTGATGAAAGAGGATTTGAATTTAATGGAGAAGCTAAACCGGGTAAAGCGTGTATTTGACACTTGACCCCTTTGATCTTTTTGCTGCTGCTTTAAACCCACCACCAGCCTCCCCAGCCCAAAATATAATCATCCTATTATCAAGTTCAGGGCAATCGCATTAAAACATCCTGAGTTTTATTATGTTTTCAGCTATTCCAATTATAATCGGGCATGTTCCAATCTTTAATAATTTTTTTCTGATTGGCTTTGTACC
>JAUZQK010000107.1 GCA_030951025.1 Mariprofundus sp.
TTGTTGTTGGGCTGTATGCCTGCGACTGCGGCGGAGGTGACAGGGCGTGATCTGGTCAAGCAGGTGCAGGATCGGTTGCGTTCCGATTCGAGTATCACCACCTACAGCATGCATATTCAAACTGCCGACTGGCAACGGGAAGTGCGGCTCGATGCATGGGAAGATCGTTTAAAGAAACGTTTTTTTATTCGTATTCTGGCACCCAAAAAAGATAAAAACACCACATGGCTTAAAAAGGAAAATAATCTGTGGATGTATCTGCCCAAGCTGGAACGCGATATTCGTATCCCACCATCAATGATGTTATCCAACTGGATGGGCTCTGATTTTAGCAATGATGATTTGGTGAAAATGCAATCGGTGGTGGTGGATTATACACATCAAATCGTGGCGGATGAGCAGGGTGTGTTTAGCGTTGAATCGATACCGCGCCCGAATGCGCCGGTGGTGTGGGGAAAAGTGATTCGGCGTATCACCCATGATGGGATGCCGTTGAGTGAAGATTATTTTGATGAGCATGGTGAACATATTCGCAAGCTGGTGTTTGATCAGGTGCAATCGATGGGTGGGCGCGAGATCCCCACACGCTGGTTGATGCAGGCCGATGCGACACCGGACAAGCATACGGTGATGGTGTTGCAGCACATTGTATTTGATGCTGTGATTGATGATCATGTGTTTACACGCAGGAATATGCGCCGCTAATGGTCGCTGTACATATCATTGCTGATTTTCCCGCTGGCCGCGTTAAAAAATGCTCACTTATAGTGCTAAGCTCGGCTTTTTTGCCTTGCCAGCAGAAAAATCAACATCGATCTGAACAGCAACTGAGATTTTTATGTTGCTGAATATGTTCTTGTTGGCCTGGCGCAATGTTGTGCGTAATGCGCGGCGTAGTCTGATTACGATTGCTGCGGTGGCGTTGGGTTTGGCCTCATTGATTTTTCTGTGGGGTTTTAATGATGGGGTACACAATTCCATGATGCGTAATTTGCAGCAGGTGATTGTGGGCAGTGTGCAAATTCATGCGAATGGTTATTTTCATCATCCCAAATTGACCAAAACAATAGCGGACGTATCGGCTGTGGAGGCATTGCTGCAAGAGAAAGGGGTGAAGCAATTCAGCCACCGTTTACGCACCTTTGCTCTGGCGGCGGGTGATGAGAACTCCGAAGGCTTGGTCTTGCTCGGCATGAATCCGGCCATGGAGCGGCGTACAACACGCATTGATCAAAAGGTAGATCAAGGGCGATTTATTCAAGACAATAACGAAGCGGCCTGTGTGCTGGGTGCGACTGCGGCACGTAATCTGGGTTTGAAACTGGGTGATGAAATGGTGGTCTTGTCTGAAGATCGATATGGCTCGCTGGCGGCGGAAAAAGTGAAGCTGGTGGGAATTATCTCCAGCGGTGAAATGGGCATTGATCGGGGGTTGGCGATTGTGCCGCTGGGTTTTATGCAGCAGATGACTGGCATGGATGGCAAGTATAACGAGATTGTCTTGCAGCTACCCATTGACCGGCTGGAAACGCTAACGGCATACCTGAGGCAAGCGCTGGGCTCATCTTATGAAGTGCTGCGCTGGTACGATATGTATCCGATGATGAAACAGTGGGTGGAACTGGAAAATGCTTTTTATTATATTTTTCTATCCATCGTGTTGGTGATTATTGCAGCAGGTATTATGAATACGGTGCTGATGAGCATGTTGGAGCGCATTCGCGAGTTCGGGGTCATGATGGCGCTTGGTTGCGGGCGTATGCAAATGGCTGGCATGATGGTGATCGAATCGATGTTACTTGGTTTGGCAGGCATAGCTTTTGGCATTCTGTTTGGTCTGGGGCTGGTTTATTATTTTCATGCGGTGGGTATTGATCTCTCCGGCCAGATGGATTCTATGGCGCGCTTTTATATCAATCCGGTCATCCATACTGAAATTGATGCCAAACATTTATGGGATACAGTCTTGGCTGTATTGGCTGCAACCATGGTGGCAGCGCTATGGCCATCGATTCAGGCTGCAAGGCTGGAACCGGTTGAGGCGCTGCATCATGTTTGAGCAAAACAGTTACAAATTTTTACCCTGTGTCCTCCGCGTCCTCTGCGGTGAAAAGGTTTTGATTGAGCGTGGTGTTGAACGCATGGATGTTTTTGACTGATGGATAATCTGTCGATTTATTTGAAGCTGGGCTGGCGTAACCTGTGGCTGCACCCGTTGCGTACAGCATTAACCGCTGCTGCCCTGGCTATCGGCATTGCCGCGCTGACTTTTCTATCGGCCATGGATGATGGCTGGATGCAGCAAATCAAAACCAATTTCGCATTGACTGTCACGGGTCATGTTCAAATTCATGCCGATGGTTTTGAGGATAGTCGCAAGCTCTCGCAGCGCATCGAAACACCGGATGATGTGATTGCTGCGATGGCTGATATTGCAGGTATTCAAGCGATCACCAAACGGGTGCGTGCCTCGGGGCTGGCTTCGAGTGCTGGCTCGAATGCGGGTGCATTGATTTATGGCGTGCAGGCTGACAAGGAACAACAGATTAGCCGATTGGCCAGTTTTGTGACGCTGGGAGAATGGTTGCCTGTTGACCAAGACGCAGAGGCGAGTGGACACAATGGCGCAGGAAACAGTGAACGAAATAGCCAGTGGCAGGGCGGGCGTGCCGCTGTGTTGGGTGATGTGCTGGCGGATCGTTTGAATGTGGGCTTGGGTGATAAACTGGTCTTGATGGCGGCAGTGCCGGGCGGTGATATTGCATCGGAGGTGTTCAGGGTATCGGGTTTATTGCATTCAGGGGTCATGGAGGTCGATGATTTGATTGTCATCGTACCCATTGCGAGGGCGCAGCATTGGTTGGGCATGGGTGATGCCGTGACCGATATTGTGATTCGTGCCAATAGCTTTGAGCAGGTGACACCATTATCGGATAGCTTGAAAGTGGCGTTACAGGGGCAATGGAAAGGGCAGGGGCTTGAGATACTGCGCTGGAATGATATTGATCCGATGGCTCAGCAATGGGCTGATTTTGCAGATGCCTATACTTGGATTGTGTTGCTGATTGTGATTATCGTGGTCTTGGTTGAAGTGCTCAATACCATGCTGATGAGCATGCATGAACGGGTGCGTGAGTTTGGTTTGATGGC
>JAUZQK010000108.1 GCA_030951025.1 Mariprofundus sp.
CTGCTTGCTGCCCAAAACTTTATTCTGGGTGATGATGAGGTAAAAGACCGATTCTTGGCAGAGGTGACAGCACTATCCAAACTGTATGTGATGGCTGTACCGAGTTATGAATCCGAAACCATCAAGGATGATGTGGCTTTCTTTCAGGCGATTAAATCCAGAATCAACAAGTTTACGCCCACAGGTGGAAAAACGGATACTCAGGTGGATTCAGCGATTAAGCAGATTGTTGATGAGGCTTTGAGTAGCGACGGCGTGGTTGATATATTTGAGGCGGCTGGCGTTGCAGCACCCTCATTGGATATTTTATCTGAAGAGTTCCTGCTTGAAGTGAAAAATATGCAACATAAGAACCTTGCCTTTGAGCTGCTTCGCAAGCTGCTGAATGAAGAAGTAAAAGTCAGAAAGCGGAAGAACATGACACAGGGTAAGAAGTTCTCTGAAATGCTATCCAGTGTGATTAAGCGTTATCATAATAATCAAATTGATACGGCTCAGGTCATCAAAGAATTGTCAGACATAGCCCGAGATATGAAGCTGGAAGATAGCAAAGCCGAAGAGCTGGGCTTAACCCCTGAAGAGTATGCCTTCTATTCTATCCTTGCTCAGAATGATTCCACCTCATTTTTAGAAGACCACAAGATGAAAGAACTGATTCATTTGATTGTCGATATTATTAGGAAGAACGCCACAGTAGATTGGAACAAGCGTGATGATGTAAAAGCCAAGCTTCGCCTGTTGGTGAAAAAAGTGCTCATGCGTTATGGCTACCCGCCTGATTTAGCCAAAATGGAAGCAGATAGGGTGCTTGAGCAAAGTGATTTGTTGGCAAGTGAGTTCTCAAGCTAAAAAGCATCTAGCCCCAATATAAGGCCGGGTCAGATACTTGAGTGTGCCAATTGCCGAGTGGTTATTACCACGTCATGATGCGTGGTGATTTTGGTCATGATCTATTCTTTTCCTCTGCTGATCGGACATATTTTTTGTTGTTGGCTACAGCTTGGTGTTGGACGTTATGGGCATTGGGTTCTGTTTTGTTTGATGAATAATGCAGCTTAGCTGTCTGGATATAAATCCGGCAATGCTGTTGTTGGCGTGCTGCTGTCAGGCTGATTGGGCTTGCTGAATGTCGTTTGTTCAAAGGCAGACCGCAGTGAATCTCCCTGCCACCGGTTCTCGTTTGGCAAGCCATAGAGGTGCTGCTCTAATGATGTGATTTCCGTTGCTAGCGCAGCATCGCAATGACGGATCAAAGCGGTGAGGCTGTTGATGTTGTTGTTTGGCCATTGTGCCCGCGCGAAATTCAATAGCGCCTGCTCACAGGCTTTGGCCTGATGTTGTTGGCATGCTTTGGATATTTCTTTTTTAAGTTTGGATAGATCGATGCTGTGATGTGGGAGCTGCTCTTGCGTAGCTTTTGTGCGGCGCAACAACCAGATCAGCGTTAGCAGCCAACCGGATATGGAGAATAGTGCCAGCCATTTCCACCATGGGCTGGTGGATTGATTGGTATGGCTTGACTGTTGTGCTGTTTTGTTTGCTTGCGGCTTTGCCGCTTGCAGCGCTGTTGTTTCAGCGCTTGTGTCAACCGGGGCTGCCAATACTGTGAATGTGCGCGGTGGCAGACTGGCCGTTTGCATGCTTTGGCTGCTGATATCCCACCATGTTACATCGATTGCGGGTAATATAAACGTGCCCGGACGGGTGGCGAGAATGGCCAGCTTTTCTTGCCTGCTGCCGATAATGCCATCGTTCTGCTTGGCATCACTGAGCACGGGTTTATCGGCATAGGCTTTCAAATAATCGGGTAATAAGGTGGTTAATTCCGGCAACTGGCTGGAAGAGAGGCCATCAGCGCGCAAGTTTATGGTGCGTGTAATGGAGTCGCCGACATGAAATTCACCGCTTGGCCAAGTTTCGATCAATTCAACTTTTTTGGCGGGCAACCATGATGCCGCTTTCCAGTGGCTAGGTATGGGCTCAACCTTGAGCTCTAAAGCGTTGGAGCGTACACGTACAGGTTTGCTGGTCTGGAACATAGAACCATAAGCACGGCCAGCGGTGACGCTGCCATCGAGTTGTACGGGTTCGAGTTTGAGTATGCCATGTTGTTGCGGGAATACGGCATAGCGGCGTTCGGTGACTGCCCAGTTGCGGCCATCGCGATTGACTTGATAATTCTTATCTTTCCCCAATCGAATCACCAGCGCATGATCAGAAACAGGCTCGGACAATTGTGCCTGATTCAAGGATATTGCCTGATAAATACGCAAGCTGATGATGGCTTGCTGCTGCACATACACAGTCGATGGTTCAGCACTCATATCAATCCATAAATCGCCTTGTGGCGTAGCGCCGGTGGATGCTTTGCGGGCGACCACCTTGCTGACTTGAATGATGATAGCGCTGGTTTTTTTCTTGCCAACGCTCAAAGCAGGGATACGCAATGCACCGGCATGACGCGGGCGCAAAACCAAATACCATATTGATTTGCTGCTCATCGATCCGTTTATCAGGCTGTACGCATTACTTTGGTTGCGCGATACGATTTCAAAATCAGTCTCTAAGCTTGCGAGATCCGGATCACCGCTATCGTCGCCAGTGATTTCGATGCTGAGGTTCAGGGTTTCATCGAGCGTGATATTGTAACGATCCACCTGTGCTACCACGGCAGCAGAGGCGCAACTACTCCAAAACAAGACTGCGATAATCAGAATCCAGCCACTCTTATGTAGATTGTTTACCATGCTTGCTGACTCCCTGACTGTTGCTCTTGCTGCTGATATTGATATTTGAATTTACGGCGTAGCAAACCACCCGGATCATCAGGGATACGACGCAACATTTGTTGCTGAGCATGCTGTTTCTCCATTTCTTTTGGATCAGTCACTGCGTCTTGCTTCTGTGCTTGTTTATCAGCTTTTTTTTGTTCTTCTTCTTTTGCCGCTTTGGATGGGCTTGATTGCGTTTGATTGGTTTTGTCCTGATCCTTGTTGGATTGTCCCTTGCCTTGTTTCTGCTTCTCTTGTTTCGATGCATCCTGCTTGTCGCTGGAGGCTGATTGGGATTCCTTTTGAGCTTTGTCTTGAGGCTGGCCACGCTTATCGTTCTTATCACCGGGTTGCTCTGGCGATTGCTCCGGTGATGGTTTCTTTCGCTGTTGATCTTGTTTGTTGCCTTTGCCGTCTTTTTGTTTGTTGTTTTTCTTATGCTGCTGTTTTTTCAAAGCCTGCTCAACCAGATCGCGATTAAACTGTGCATCTTGATTGTTTGTAGCGTGATGCTCTGCATAAGATTGCAACGCCGCATCATAGGCTTTTAAGGCTTGTTGCAATTTGCCGGCACGCGCCAGGGCATTGGCTTTGTTGTATTGATTGTCCGCCGCTTGCGCATTGGCCAAGAGCTGTGCAGCGGCATCATATTTACCGGCGCGATATAGCGCTGCCGCTTTCCATGCCTTGTTTTTAAACAGCTTAGCCGCTTCGTTGGGGTTGTTTTGTTGCATTAAGGCCTGGGCTTTTTGGTCGGCAGTTTGCCAAGCATTTTCCCACTCGATGGCCTGTGATGAGGTTGGCCATGCCAGACTCATGCATAGAGGCATGAGCAGAAACATCAACAATAGCCCGCGCCGAAAAGCCAGCAGACATAGGGGGAGCAGCAACCATACCAGCCATGCCCCTTGTTCTTGCCATTGATCAGTTTGAAGCTGGTTATTTTCGCTGTGGCTGTCTTTTGCCGCGCGGTCATTGGAAAAATGCGAGGGGATCAGGCCGGGTAGCTGTTGCACATCGGCATCATCGAGTCGGATATGTTGAAAAAGGCCATCACCGGCACGGGTCACGGCAGCCAGCTGCTGTTGATCGATGCGCGGGATGATAATATTGCCAGCGGAATCCTTCATAAAACCACCGGTGGTCTGATCACTGCGCACAGGGATTGGCGCGCCTTCAGCAGTGCCAACCGCCAGAATACTGACCTGATGGCCGGCTTGGGATAGAGCAAGTGCGGCTGTCACAGCATCTGCATCCACACCATCGCACAGCATTACAACCGAACCATGCTGAATTGCGCCGCGCTGAAACATCGCTTTAGCCCGTTTTAAAGCCAGCGATGCCAAACTACCTTGAGCCGGCATCATGCTGGTATCAAGCGAAGATAAGAGTGATAAAATAGCTTTGTTATCGGTGGTCAGTGGCACCACATCAAAGGCTGATCCGGCAAAGACAATCAATCCGGTTTGCCCTTCTGTTCTGGCGGCAAGAATATCCTGTAACTTTTGCTTGGCTCGAATCAAACGGCTGGGCTTTACATCTGCGGCATCCATAGAGCGTGACAAATCAAGCACCAGAATCATCGCGGATGTGGCTTGAAAAACCGGTTGTGGCAGCTGTTTCCAGACCGGCCCTGCCAAGGCGATGCTAGCGATCAGGCCAGCCATACTGATTGCCGCCAACCAGAGCTTTGAGGTGCTTTTCTGCTGGCCGGATTCACCCACCAAATAGCTTAATAAAGCTGGATCACATAACGATGACCAGCCATTTTGTTGTTGGCAGGTGTTCCAGACACGGTAGGAAAGCCATAGCCAGACAGGGGTAAATAGCAACCACCAAGGCCGCAAGAAATGAAAACTATCGAGCATACTCAACGCTTCCATGCAGCACTCCACGGCAGCATGCTGGCCAATAGAAATATGGCGAGCAGCAGCGCAAAACCGAGTGGCCACATGAATAAGGCGTGCACGGGGCGAAACATATCGCGTTCTCGTTCAACCGGTTCGAGTTGATCAATGATATGATAAATGCGATTCAGCTGATCGGTGTCGCGGGCACGAAAATATTGGCCGCCGGTTTGCTCGGCGATGCTGGTTAATCCCTTTTCATCCAGTTCGGCGGAAGGGTTGATTTGCTGTGAACCGAAGAAACCACCCACAGTCATGGAATCTGCGCCAATGCCGATGGTATAGATTTTCAGGCCGGCTGTGACTGCCAGCTCGGTGGCCTGTTGGGGTGAAATGGCTCCGGCGGTATTCACACCATCGGTTAATAGAATCAGCACACGATCGAGTGTAGTCGATGTGCCTGATGCCCCACTGCTTTGCTGCATGCGTTTGACTGCCAAGGCAATGGTGTCGCCAATGGCGGTGGCCTTGCCGGCTAAGCCGATGGCCGATTCGTTTAATAGTATGCGCACGGTTTGGCGATCAAAGGTGAGTGGTGTTTGCACATAAGCCTGCGTGCCAAACAAGATCAGCCCCACCCGATCACCTTCGCGGCGTTGAATAAAGGCATCGGCCACGGCCTTGGTGGCGGTTAAACGATCAACCTGTTGGCCGTTGAGATTAAAATCCTGCATGCGCATGGAGCCTGAGATATCCACCGCCAAGACCAGATCACGGCCGCTGACAGGCAATTCAACCGCATCGCCATGCCATTCAGGCCGTGCTGCGGCGAGCAATAGGCACAACCAAATCAGGCTAAGCATGAGCAAGCGTGTTTTGTTGTTGGCCGGGGGTGCAGAAGATGCACTGATTTCTCCCCAATCGGCGGCGAAGGGAATATGTGCGACGGCTTGCGGTTGTTGAACAGGTGATAAAAAGCGCCAACACAGCCAAGGCAATGGCAGCAGTAACAGCAACCAGGCATAAGTCCACGATAGCGCATCAAGCAATGGAATACTCATCAGCGTTGCTGCTCCAGCCATGTCTGGCTGATGATGCAGAGTTCATTCACCTCATCAGAATTGGGCGGATTTTTGCGATACGGCGCATCAATCAATATGGAGCCCGCCCCTTGCGTGAAATCGTCACGTTGCCAGCGCTGATCGAGCCATGCTAACCATGCTGTGCCGGTCAGGCCTGCAACATGATTGCCACCGTGTGTGTTGAGCTGGATGGCAGTGCGGCGCAAAAGTTGTGAAATATCAGCTATCACTTGGCGATTGCATTGATCTGAAGCGCTAAGCTTGAACGGTTGCACGATAGCATCCAGCTCGATCAGGGCTGCATCAATGCTATCTGCTGTGGAGAAAGAGATGGTTTTGTTCTGTTGTTTTTTACGCCATCGCATCCAGCCATAAATGGCCGCAATGATGACAAGCATAATGCCCAACAGCAGCCACCAGCCCGGCGCTGGCGGCCACCAGCCGATGGCTTCAGGCAAATGAATGTCGCGCAATGTCGCCAAAGGATCGGTGGCGGGGGAGGGTGCTGGCGTTGGGAGAGACGGGGTGTTTGTCATCGGCCTAAACTGGCTTGCAATACGCTAAACGGATCATCATCTGTGGCGCATTGCAGCAATACAAAGCCGGGTCTCCGCGCCAGAGCTTGCAGCAGTGCCTGACGCTTGCTGAAACAATCATGATGCTGCTGGCGCAAGTGATGATTGCTGGTGTCGATGCTGCGCTGTTGCTGTCCATCACTGGTTTGCAGTTGGCCAACATTCGGCATATCGGCTTCAAAAACATCATAGATCAAGACAAATACAATGGTGTGATGTGCTAGCAGCCGCTTTAACAAATTCATGCATGTCTCGTTCAAACCGCGCCCATCACTGACAATGATGATTAAACTGCCTGTATGTGCGGCATGTGAGGCGCGGTGTAAAATGTGCTCTAAAGTCTTGCTTTCATTGAGGCTGCTTGAGCGTTGCTGCCAATGTGGCTGATTGATGACATTGCCGAGCATGCGCAATACACCGCGTTTGCCACGCACTGGCCGCATGAGTTGTATGTGTTCGTTATCGTCGCCAAAGATTAAACTACCGATGCGATCACCCTGCTGCATCACACTCCAGGCCAATAAGCTGGCGCACTCGGTTGCAATCACTGCCTTTAAGGCTCCGCGTGTGGCAAAAAACATGGCAGGGCGCATATCCAGCAAGACGAGCGCCGGGCGCTCCCGCTCTTCACGAAACAGTTTGGTGTGTGGCTTGCCTGTGCGTGCGGTGACCCGCCAATCCATGCTGCGAATATCATCACCCGGCTGATAGGCACGCACTTCATCAAACTCCACCCCGCGCCCCTGAAAACGTGATAAATGCGCCCCTGCCATGAGGGCACGCGGATATCCTGCTTTGAGATGCAAAGCAGTGGCGGGTCGTTGCAAATGAATCAGATAGGCCAGATCGGGTTTGATAGGGTTGGGGCGTTGCAGTGGGGGCTCCTTGTGTGAGGCTGAATTTAGGGTACGGCCACGCGCTGGAGCAACTCGGCAATCACATCATCACTACTCACGCCAGCAGCTTCTGCTTCAAAGCTGAGTAAGACACGGTGACGCAATACATCCGGCGCAATAGCTTGAATATCTTCAGGGCTGACAAAATCACGCCCTGCCAGCCAGGCATGGGCACGGGCACAGCGATCAAGTGCAATGGTGGCGCGCGGGCTGGCAGCGAACTGAATCCAGCGTTCCAGATTGGCATCATATTTTCCAGGCTGACGTGTGGCCATGATCAAATGCACCAAATAATCTTCCAGTTCATCACTCATATACAGCTGCATGGCCTGTTTGCGGGCGGCAAACAAATCAGCTTGCGATATTTTTTCTTGTGGCGCGCGCTCTGTGTGCAGCACTTCATTGCGGTTTAATCGTAAAATCGCTTTTTCAGTTACCGCATCCGGATAATCAATGCGCACATGCATTAAAAAACGATCCAGCTGCGCTTCGGGCAAGGGATAAGTGCCCTCTTGTTCAATGGGGTTTTGGGTGGCCATAACCAAAAACAATTCCGGTAGTGGGTGGGTGATATTGCCGACTGTGATCTGACGCTCGGCCATAGCCTCCAATAATGCCGATTGTACTTTGGCAGGTGAGCGGTTGATTTCATCAGCCAGGATAAGGTTGTGAAACAATGGCCCGGCTTGAAACTGAAAAGAACTATCCTGTGGCCGGTAAATCTCAGTGCCGGTTAAATCTGATGGCAACAAATCAGGGGTGAATTGCACACGGTGAAAATTTGCTTCGATGCCATCGGAGAGCACTTTAATAGCACGGGTTTTCGCCAGCCCCGGCGCACCTTCAACCAGCAAGTGACCATCGGCCAACAAGGCGATGATCATGCGGTTGATCAATTCGTCCTGGCCGATAATTTGCCTTTTTATATGCTCAATCAGTTGAAACACAGGGTTTTTCATTTGCAGCTCCCGGATTTGCCTGGTGGCAATCATTTCGCGCATCACTTTAACCAACGGTGCTGACAGGTAAATATTTTTTTATTCGCTGCAACAAGAGCAGCACGAAGACTATTCGCCACACAATCAGCGGGGCGGACAATAAAATGGAGGGATGAAAGTGGCATGAAGATTGACTCACCGGCCAAGCACGACACAATGCTTTTGCAAATGGTTTGAAGGAGCGATTATGTCTTGGAAGAGTGTAGGAGTAGGTGCCGGTGTCGGAGCCTTGTTTGGTGGCCCGATTGGTGCATTGATTGGTGCAGGTTTGGGTTCATGGTTTTCATCCAGCAAAGATAAATTTGTGCAGCGTGCAGAAGCCGAGCAGTTGTTCGTATTTACCGCCTTGTTCGGTATGTTGGCTAAAATTGCCAAAGCCGATGGCGTGGTATCCGAGCAGGAAGCGCAGGTGATCAAGGCATTTATGGATCAGCTCAGGCTTGATGCTCGCAGCAAAGAAGTCGCTGGCATGATTTTTTCCAAAGCCAAAGATGATGATAGCAGTTCGGTGTACGACTACGCCGCTCAATTTGCAGAAGCCTACGATAATAACAAAGACATGCGCATTATCGCTTATCGTATTTTATTTCAGGTTGCGGCCAGTGATGGTGAACTGCATCCGGCAGAAGCAAAGATACTGCGCGATATCATTGCACCACTGAGGCTTGATGCTTCATTTTATAATCTGTTTGAAGAAGAGTTTTTCGGTAAAAGCCAATCGCTGGATGAGCATTATGCTTTGCTGGATTGCACAGCTGAATCAACAGATGCCGAAATCAAAAGCGCCTATCGGAAAAAATGCATCGAATATCATCCCGATAAAATCATGTCGAAGGGTTTACCGGAATCATTTGTCAGCTTTGCAGGTGAGCAGATGAAAATGATTACCTGCGCTTATGATCAAATCAAAAAGTCCAGATCCAGCCTGACATAATAACGCTATTATAAAAGCTCAAATATGGCGCAGCGATAACTGTGTCATATTTGAGCGCGTGTGTTTAATGCATGAGTGATTTCATTGCATGAGTGCTTTCAATTTGTTCTTGTCCTGTGTGGATGGTGCGTGGGCAATGCCCAATAAAATGGTCGCCAATTCGCGTTCTTGTTGGCTGGCCGATGGGTCGGATTGTAGTTGTTGCAAAGCATTGGCATCGCTGCCACTGACTTTATGTTGCATATTTTTCAATGCGCTGGCCAATGCCTTTTCCCCTGCTGTGGTTTGATGATCGGATACAATGGCAGCCAGTTGTGCTTTTTCATTGCCGTTCGGATAATGCTTTAAATGCATGACAATGCCAGCCATGCTGCTGATATTTGAATCACTCGCCTGGGCGGGGCTGAGTGTTAATATCCAGAGAGCAGGCAGAATGAACAGATATGGTATTATTTTTTTCATGATAATCCCCCTTTTGTCGTTTGATCTATAATGGTTAATCTGCAGCACAATCCGATCAGTCGCTTCGATGATGAAAAGCTTACGATTAAACTGGTTTGTTTGTTTGGACTGTATGATTTATGGTCTAGATCTTCTGTGAGAAAAGCGCATCATAGCCTGATTAAACTTGTTTACAGGAGTTCTCAAGCAAGCTGCAGGCATTCAAGGCCAAGGCTGAAAGGAGATCATCATGGAATACTTTATAGCCTGGTGGAATTTGGAAAATCTGTTCGATGTTGAAGGTTCAGCCGAGCGTCCGGCCTGGTTGCAGAAAAAGCTACACAAGGAACTAAAGGGCTGGGATAGCTCGGTATTGGATAAGAAGATCGGCCAGCTTGCATCGATTATTGTGCAGATGAATGATCATCAAGGCCCTGACCTGCTGGGTGTGTGTGAGGTTGAAAACCGAGCCGTGCTGGAGAAGCTGCTGGCAGCATTGCAAATGCCGGGTAGGGATTATGCTGTGGTGCATGCTGATACCAACGATGCGCGTGGTATCGATGTGGCTTTTATTTACGATAGCGTCTTGTTTCAACAGCCATCGGCTAATGAGATATTTAATCATGTCGTGCTCAAACGTAACGCGACACGGGATATCGTGCAGGTGAACTTCCAGACCAAGTCGGCGACAGCCAGCACGCTGGTCGTGCTGGGTAACCATTGGCCGAGCAAACTCGGCGGTGAGCTGGCCAGCGCACCTTATCGAATGATGGCGGCTGAAACTTTATCGTACTGGATGGAACGCATTTATGAAAACCTGGGTTCTGATGTGCCGATTCTGGTGATGGGTGATTTTAATGATGAGCCGTATAGCCGTGCCATGACCCAATATGCACTGGGTTTGAAGGATTCTGCCAAGGTAAAATCAAAACGTTCTCGCAATCCCTATTTGTTCAATCTGATGTGGGCGTTGCAATATGATGGAAGCGGCTCTTATTTCTTTAAGGGTTGGAGTATGCTGGATCAGGTGCTGGTCAATCGTCCATTATTAAGAAACGATGGTGATCTGAAACTCGTTGCCGATTCATGTCAGGTGTTGCGCATCCCAGAGTTGTTAACATCAGGTAAACCCAGACGTTTTAGTCGGCCTTCGGCGGGTAAGAAGAAGTTTGATGCTGAAGGGTTTAGTGATCATCTGCCTGTGTTTGTGCGCTTAAAGGAGTCTTGAGGCGGCCTGATTGAGCCATGTGGCTTGTTGCGATTGTTTTGATGGATCGTGTTGGTGAGATCGTGTCGATGGGATTGCGTTGATTTGCTATGAACTGCGGTACTGCTTGCGAAATGCGTTGATAAAATCATTCAACATGGCGGCTGGCAGCGCATTGATACCTGCCGCAGCCTTGCGGCCACCACCGCCAGGGAATTGACGGCATAGAACGTCGGCATCGGTTTTATTGTTCAATGGTGCGCGCACACTGATGCGATAGTCTCCGTCCGGCAGTTCAGTGATCAGCGCATGGGCATGTGCCGGCGCAGATCTGGCCAATTCGTTGCCATAGACACCGGCAACACGACGGGTCCAGGCGGCATCAGGCAGGAAGATTACTTTAATGGCATCATCTGCCCGTTCGTAGGGCAGCTGTCGTGCCTGTTCGATATCATCGGCATAGGCTTTGGTCAGTTGTTCGTAGCTTGCGGACTGGGCAATAAAATCAAAGGGGTTTTCATAAGCACTGATTTCGCCATACAGCGCAGCGGGTGAGAAGTGCAGATCAGCCAGTGTTACACCATAAGCATTGTAATTGATCAATGTGCCCAGTTGTTCGAGTAGGTGTAATTGCGTCGCGGATAGATTTAATGCTTTTGCGGCATCGCACGCGGCAGCAAATAGATTATCGCCAAAAGCCGCAGTCACAGCCCATGGCAAAAATTGGCCATGCAGATAATCATTCACCAACAAGCTGGTACAGGTATTGGCAGCGGTATCAATATGAGTTTGCAGTTGCGGCGAAGCTGGAATATCACCGGCAAAATGATGATCGAAATAATGCACATCCACAGTTTGATTGAGCAAACGGTTCAGATCATGACGGTTTTTATCCAATGAGATATCCAGCACAGTGACCCGGTCATAGGCCTTGGCATGAACCCGCTTTAATAGCGAGATATCACGTTTTACGCCGGTAATAAGCTCAGCTTTGCGTGGCTCAGCCAGGCGTAGCTGGTGCAGGGCACAGATGCCGTCGGCATCACCATTAAACACATCAAAATCAGTCACTTTAGATATCCACTTTATTCATATACCGCGCGCAAGCCTTGTAAATAACGCTCACCGCGACTTTGTTTGCCTTCCAGCAGGGCATGGGGATTTTCACCGAGGGCTTGAATGCTGGCATTGGCATAAGCCTGTTTGGCATCTTCGCTCATCTTGGCCCAATCGGAGGCATCAACAATGCCATCGCCAGTCAAATCGAAACGAGCATCGACCGACAGGCTATCATCGGCTTGTATCAAAACAGGTGCAGAAACAAGAATGGCGATGAGAAATATAGATTTCATCATCGCCATTCTCATCATGTCGCCGAATTAAACTTAGTAACGGTAGTGATTTGGTTTATATGGGCCTTCCACTGGAACACCAATATAATTCGCCTGCTCATCCGATAACGGAGTCAGGTTCACACCGATCTTGGCCAGGTGCAAACGTGCGACTTCTTCATCGAGTTGCTTGGGCAAGGTATAAACTTCATTTTTGTATTCGCCGGTTTGGCAAAACAATTCAATCTGCGCCAAGGTCTGGTTGGAGAATGAATTGGACATCACGAAGCTTGGGTGACCTGTTGCACAACCCAGATTCACCAAGCGGCCTTCAGCCAGCAAGGTAATGCGGGTGCCATCCGGGAAGATGATTTGATCTACCTGCGGTTTGATGTTCAGCCATTCGTAATCCTTCAAGCTGGCGCAATCGATTTCATTATCGAAATGGCCGATATTACAAACAATCGCCTGATCCGGCATCGCAACCATGTGATCATGCGTGATAACGTGATAGTTGCCCGTGGTGGTGACAAAGATATTACCCTGTTTGCAGGCATCATCCATATTAACCACACGGTAGCCTTCCATGGCAGCTTGAAGTGCACAAATCGGATCGATTTCAGTCACCAGCACTGTCGCGCCCATGCCCTTGAATGCCTGCGCACAGCCTTTACCGACATCGCCATAACCAAGCACAACGCAGATTTTACCGGCAATCATCACATCGGTAGCGCGCTTGATACCGTCGAGCAGTGATTCGCGGCAGCCGTAGAGATTATCGAACTTGGATTTGGTGACCGAATCATTCACATTGATGGCCGGAAATGGCAGTTCGCCACGTTCCTGCATCTGGTATAGGCGGTGTACACCGGTGGTGGTTTCTTCAGTTACGCCCTGAATAGCATCACGGCGAGTGGTGTAATAACCCGGTTGTGTAGCCAGACGTTTTTTAATCGATGCAAACAAGAACTCTTCTTCTTCAGAGCTTGGGTTGTCGAGCACTGAAATATCTTTTTCAGCTTTTGCACCGAGCACCAGCAATACAGTTGCATCGCCACCATCATCGAGAATCATGTTCGGTGTGCCACCGTCATGCCATTCCATAATCGCATGACAGAATTCCCAATACTCTTCCAGTGATTCGCCTTTGTGGGCAAATACCGGAATATCTTTAGCGACAATCGCTGCTGCAGCATGATCCTGGGTGGAGAAGATATTGCACGATGCCCAACGCACTTCAGCGCCCAAGGCAGTCAGCGTTTCAATCAATACACCTGTTTGGATGGTCATGTGCAGGCTGCCTGCAATGCGTGCGCCTTTAAGCGGCTGTTCAGCTCTGTATTTCTCACGAATAGACATCAAACCGGGCATTTCGGTTTCCGCAATATCGAGCTCTTTGCGACCCCATGCGATGTTTTCTGGTGACATATCTGCCACTTTATAATCTGTAAAATCAGACATTCTCATACTCCTCAATGATAAAAAATATGAACACCGTTAATAGTTTGTGACTGAGCCTCGCAAGATTTACAACTTGCTGCAGTGCTCCTCAGTCGGGATAAGGTGTTTTAAATACCCGCAGCAGTTTTCAGTGCAGCGGCTTTATCCGTACGCTCCCAGGTAAATTCTGGCAATTCACGGCCAAAGTGACCATACGCCGATGTCTTGGCATAGATTGGACGTAGCAAATCGAGCTCCTGCACAATGCCTTTCGGACGCAGATCGAACACGTCACGTACAATGACGGCCAGCTTCTCTTCATCAATCTTGCCGGTGCCAAAGGTATTAACCATCACTGATAAGGGATGCGCAACGCCAATAGCATAGGCAACCTGCACTTCACAGCGATCCGCCAAACCTGCCGCAACAATATTTTTGGCCACATAGCGCATCATATAACAGGCTGAACGATCCACTTTTGTTGGATCTTTGCCCGAGAAAGCACCGCCACCGTGATGACCGAAGCCACCATAGGTATCGACAATAATTTTACGTCCGGTCACACCGCAATCACCGACTGGCCCGCCGATGACAAAGCGGCCAGTTGGATTGATATGGTATTCAGTGCCGGCATGCAGCAAACCGGTTGAAGCCAGAATCGGGTTGATCACTTCATCCATGATCGCATCGGATAATTCTTTATGTTCAACGTCCGGATTGTGCTGGGTGGAAAGCACCACGGCATCAATCGCAACGGGTTTATAATTTTCATAACGCACGGTGACTTGCGATTTGGCATCAGGCCGCAAGAAGTTTAATACACCGGATTTGCGTACTTCAGCCTGTTTGGCAACCAACTGATGTGACAAATGAATCGCCGTTGGCATCAATACATCGGTTTCGTTGCTGGCATAACCAAACATCAAGCCCTGATCGCCTGCACCCTGATCCAGATCGATGCCTTCACCGACATTCACGCCGGCTGCAATATCGACCGATTGTTTATCGAGCGTGACCAGTACCGCACAGGATTCCCAGTCAAAACCCATGGCGGATGAGTTATAACCAATATCTTTAATCGCAGCGCGCACAATATCCTGATAATCAACTACCGCTGATGTGGTGATTTCACCTGCCACAATCGCCATGCCAGTGGTAACCATGGTTTCACATGCCACACGCGAATATTTATCCTGCTCCAATAGTGCATCTAAAACGCTATCGGAGATGCGATCTGCAACCTTATCCGGATGTCCTTCAGACACAGATTCAGATGTGAAAACAAAATTTTGACTCATCGAGTTCCTCGCTTTAATCGCTTCAATTTTTATAGAATATTAAACAGAATTAAAATAACGCTGCTAATTATAGCTGATGATGATGAATTCACAACGCCGCTTGTCCATCTGTTCGTTCAGCTGTTGGACAGGGACAGGATAAAACCAAGCCCCATCAACATGGCAGCGATCACAATGCTGGCACTTGACCCATCATGAGCCAATGACCATGCCAAATAAGCGCCGCCACCAGCAGCCAGTATCGAGCCTGCCACGATAGGCAAACGTGAAGGTGTCGCTACAAAGCTGACATTGCCCTCTTCAATGCGGGATAACAGGCCATCAACTTTTTCCGGCAGCAGCATCCAGTTGTGCAACTGGCCGCGTACTTCATCCAGCATGGCCTCGGCTTTGCCGATTGGTCCGACATGACGGGTCACCCATTCGGTGATCAATGGCCTAGACAGCATCCAGATGTTCACATCATTGGCTAACTCTCTGGCCACCCCTTCCATCACCACCATGGTTTTTTGTAATAATAACAATTCTGGCCGTGTTTCCATTTTAAAGCGCTCGGTCACCGCAAACATCGATAACAATAACTCGGCAATCGAAATATCAGCCAGTGGACGATTAAAGATCGGTACGGCAATTTCACGCAAGGCATCTTCAAAAGCAGATATATTGGTGTCGGCCGGCACATAACCGGCTTCCACGTGCACTTCTGCGGCGCGTTTATAATCTTCTTTTAAAAAGGCCATCAGCATTTCAGCGATATAACGGCGCGATTTAATATCGAGCCGGCCGACGATGCCAAAATCAACCAGTACAATCTCACCCTGTTCATCGACAAAAATATTACCCGGATGCATGTCGGCATGAAAATAACCATCGACGAATACGGTGTGGAAAAATAACGTGGCTGTTTTTTCGCATAATTTAAGGCAATCGTGACCTGCTGCAGTTAATGCTTCGCGCTCATCGATGGGCAGGCCGGAGATGCGCTCGGTGGTTAATACCTCGGTCTGGGTATAATCCCACATCACATCGGGTACACGCACACCTTCAAGATCGACAAAGTTTTCAGCAAAACGGGTGCAATGGGCGGCTTCTGCACGCAGATTTAATTCACCTCTGATCGTAATCGAAAACTCTTCAATCACCTGTGGCGCTTTTAAACGATGGTATTCGGGGAAATAACGTTCAAACAGGCCAGCCAACAGCTTTAAAATCGCCAAGTCGGATTCGATGGTTTTGCCAATATGATTGCGCCGCACTTTAACGGCAACACGGCGACCATCGTGTAGTTCGGCAAAATGCACCTGCGCAATCGATGCTGCTGCAATCGGTGTTTCATCAAACGAGGCAAACAGACCGTTTTTGCCTGTGACCGGTTTTTTGAAGCTGTGTTCAATCACTTTGCGTACCGACTCAAACGGTTCCGGTGGCACATCGTCTTGCAGCTTTTTCAACTCGAGAGCCACATCCAAGGGTAACAAATCAACACGGGTGGATAACATTTGCCCGAATTTGATAAATGTTGGGCCGAGCTCTTCTAAAACCAAGCGGATTTGCCCCCCCATGTTTTTCGGCAACTCATCACCACGAAACAGCTGCACCAACCAGACATAGGGATAAAACAAACGCATGCGCACAGCTAGAGCTGCGAGACCGTGCGTGGCCAGGATATGGCCAATACGCATCAGGCGCAGATTACGACGGATATTACTTGGTAGCCTCACGCTGGCAGCCTCATGTTATGATTTATCATCATGGCTAAGTTGCAATCGGTGTTCAAGGCGTGTTAAGCGCCCTTTGCTGCGTGAAATCTGATGCGCGAGGTGTTCAACACTTGCTTGCCAGCTTTGCAAACGCTCGGCATTTGGCAAATCCATATCACGCAAGCTGTTACTCACTGCATTTTTTGTGCTGTCGGCTACTTTTTGTTCGGCTGCTACCAGCGCATGCGCTGCGCGGGCTACGCGTGAACCAAAGAACTCACCGAAGGATGAGCGTAGTTCCCGTTCCCAATCCAGATCGGCCGCTGCAAACAGTTTTTTAAAGCGCAGCATGGCATCGGAATCACCAGATAATTTTAAGACCTGCTGGAACACCAGATCATCGGGATCTTCATGGCCGAAACACATGCGTGCAAAGCCTGCCGTGGTGGCATTCAAACGCACATCAACTTCGCCGGACCACGAGGAATGTACCCAGGCTTTGCCACGCGTAAAACCAAGGAACATAATCGCATTGGTGTCACGCACATGTATGCGGAACACACGGTCTTCCATATCATGCAAATATGGCTTTAACGATTCATCACGCGAGAAAACCAGATCGAGTACGGTTGTCATCACCACGCATTGCACCGGTACCGGAATCAAGCGTAAGGGCAGGAACATCACACTCATATTTTATAACCCCGATGCAGAGCAACGATGCCGGCAGACATATTATCGTATTTCACCAGTTCAAAGCCGGCTTTGTCGATTAACTTGGCAAAACGCTTTTGATCCGGGAAGCGGCGAATTGATTCCACTAAATATTGATATGAATCACGATCCCCGGTTACTTTTTCACCAATCAAGGGAATAATGTTAAACGAATAACTATTATAGAGGCTTTCCAGAGGGGCTATGATCGGGCGTGAGAACTCCAGACACATGAATTGGCCGCCCGGCTTGAGGATGCGGTAAAATTCAGCCAGACCTGCTTCGATATCGAGGAAATTGCGAATGCCAAAAGCAATCGTCACGCAATCAAAACTGTTATCGGCAAATGCCAAGCGAGTACCATCGGCCTGGATGCAATCGGCTCGCCCCGGCAATAGGCCAGCATCAATCACCCGGCGTGCCCCTTCAGCCAGCATCGGGCCATTCAAATCGGTCAATACAACACGGCCGGATGGCCCCATTTTATTGGCTAAACCAATCGCGATATCGCCGGAGCCTGCGGCCACATCGAGTACCCGTGAGCCAGCACCAATAGCTGCGAGGCTAATCATGCGGCGCTTCCATAAGCGGTGCATGCCGGCGCTCATTAAATCGTTCATCAGATCGTACTGGCTGGCGACGGATGAAAACACACCCATGACACGGCTGACTTTTTCACGTCCGCTGACGTTTTCATAGCCGAAATGTGTGGCCTCGCTGGCTTGATCGCGTGAGGGATCAATTTCAGGAGGTGTCGGAGAGGCGGCGGCGTTATCCGCATTGTTTGTAGGGGTAGTGTCATTCATGGGCTGCGCATCGTATCAGGCAGAGGCGTGCTCTCCAAATAAAGCGTGTTTATCCACAGGGGGAATCGTAGCGCAGTGTATATTCTGTGGATAAGCAGTGAATAGTTTGTGTTCTTCAGAAACACTACCAATAGTGCTTAGTTATTCCTTGACACCCTATATGTTGTGTCCATATTCGCCGCATCGGATTGATGGATTGTGCCTTAAGCAGCCGTCCAAGGGGAATAGTATGAATACGAATTCGCAGGCTTTGAATATTACATCGATTGAAGATGCAGCTGAAAATGAAAGCGCCGAGATTAGCTTTCAGCCGGCATCGCTGGATATCTGGGATAAAAAATACCGTTTGAAAGATAAACATGGTGAGGCTGTTGATGCTGATATTCAGGCCACCTATGATCGTGTTGCGCTGGCTTTGGCGGAAGTGGAAGATGAAGAGAAACGTGAATTCTGGCACAATCGTTTTATCTGGGCGCTGGCCAACGGCGCAATTCCTGCCGGTCGGATCATGTCCAATGCCGGTGCCAGAGCGCACAAGCCTGCGACCTCAACCATTAACTGCACTGTTTCCGGCACCGTGCCCGATTCGATGGATGGCATTCTGGCCATGGTGCATGAAGCAGGCCTAACCCTCAAAGCCGGTTGCGGTATCGGTTATGAATTTTCCACCCTGCGTCCGAAAGGTGCGTATGTCAGTGGTGCCGGTGCTTATACATCCGGGCCGCTGTCGTTCATGGATATTTACGATAAAATGTGTTTCACGGTGTCATCTGCCGGAGGTCGTCGTGGTGCGCAAATGGGTACATTTGATATTTCGCATCCCGATGTGATGGAATTTATTCGTGCCAAACGGGAGGATGGCCGTTTGCGTCAGTTTAATCTCTCCTGCTTGATCACCCGCGATTTTATGGAAGCGGTCAAAAACAATGGCGATTGGGATCTGGTCTTTCCAGCCAGCCAAACGGAGATTGATGATCCCGATACCCGCATTGTTTTCAAACATGTCGCCAATCCGCCGACCAGTGCAGTCAAGGATGATCGTGGTTTTGTGGCGTGTAAGGTCTATAAAACACTCAAAGCCCAGCGTTTGTGGGATGTGATCATGGCCTCCACCTATGATTATGCCGAGCCAGGCTTTATCCTGATTGATGAAGTGAATGAGTTGAATAACAACTGGTTTTGTGAAGATGTGCGTGCCACCAACCCTTGTGGTGAGCAGCCGCTACCACCTTATGGCGCGTGTTTGTTGGGCAGTATCAATCTGACCAAATTTGTGCGTCAGCCGTTTACCCCCGAAGCCCATTTTGATTGGCCGGCGTACCGTGAAGTGATTTCTATTTTTACCCGCATGTTGGATAATGTGGTTGATATCAATGGCCTACCGCTGGATAAACAACGTGATGAAATTTTATCCAAACGTCGTCATGGCATGGGCTTTTTGGGCCTCGGTTCAACGCTGACCATGATGCGCACAGCCTATGGCTCGGAAGAATCTCTAGCGTTTACCGAACAGATCGCTTATGAAATGGCACGCACCGGCTTTCAGACAGGCCTGCAACTGGCTGAAGAAAAAGGTGTTGCACCGGTCATGGATGAGCAGTTTGAAGTCACACCTGAAATGATGAACAAATGTCCGGCAATGGCCAAGGATGGCATCCAGATTGGTGATCAGCTGGCTGGGCGTGTGCTGTGGGCAAAATATTCCAACTATATGCAGAAATTCCTGAGCAGTGGCAATGATGAAGATCGCATCATGATTGAAGCCTTGATCGAAAAGGGTTGTCGTTTTACACACCATTCCTCGATTGCACCGACCGGCACGATTTCGTTGAGTCTGGCCAACAACGCCTCCAATGGCATCGAGCCCAGCTTCGCGCATCATTATGCCCGCAATATCATTCGCGAAGGTCGTAAAACCAAAGAGAAGGTGGATGTGTTCTCTTTTGAATTGTTGGCTTATCGTGGCCTGATCAATGCCGATGCGATGCCGCTTTCGCAGGATGCGGGCACGCAACTACCGGATTATTTTATTAGTGCCGATGAAGTCACGCCCAAACAGCATGTCGATATTCAGGCTGCAGCACAGCTTTGGGTTGATTCATCGATCTCCAAGACGGCCAATGTGCCGACCGATTTCCCTTATGAAGATTTTAAGGATATTTATCTCTATGCCTATAAAAAGGGCTTGAAGGGTTGCACCACCTTCCGTTTTAATCCGGAAGCTTTTCAGGGTGTCTTGGTCAAAGAAGAAGATCTGGCCAATACCACGTACAAATTCACTTTGGATGATGGTTCAATTGTTGAAGCCAAGGGCAATGATGAAATCGAATATGATGGTGAAATGCACAGTGCAGCCAATTTGTTTGATGCCTTGAAAGAAGGTTATTACGGCAAGTTTTAAGCCATGAAGCCGATGATATGGAAAACGGTTGAATGGGCAGAGATGACATTTCCACCCATCAACCTGTGGACATTGGCCAGTTTGCCACCGCATGATACACAAGTGATGCACGGCACAGCACACGTGCCTCAGAAACTATTTAGAGATACACGTTATGAGGCGATGACAACAATGAAGCGAGTTCAGCTTCAGCGGATTCTGCACATGCACGGGAGTACATTATGAATATCAAAATTGACAAAAAAATCACCGCTTACGAAGTAAAGAAACAGGGTGATGAAGCCGCTGAAGAGAGTAATGTGCATCAAATCGCACCCTTGCTTGAACGCGACGATATTCTGGAAGGCAGCACCTATAAAATCAAAACACCGCATTCCGATCATGCCATGTATATCACCATCAATGATGTGGTGATCAATGCCGGCCAGGCCGATGAACATCGTCGCCCGTTTGAAGTGTTTATCAATTCCAAAAACATGGAACATTTCATGTGGATCGTGGCATTGACCCGCGTGATTTCAGCCATTTTCCGTAAGGGTGGCGATGTCACCTTTTTGGTGGAAGAAATGAAAGCTGTGTTTGATCCGCGTGGCGGCTACTACAAACGTGGTGGCAAATACATGCCATCCATCGTGGCTGAAATCGGTGAAGTCATCCAGCAACACCTGATTTCTATCGGCATGATGGAAGGCCAGCTCAACAACGAAGAACTGCAAGCCAAACGCAAAGAAGCCGAAGAAAAACTCGGAGCCGATGCCATCGCCAAAGGTAACCAATGCGATAAATGCGGAGCGATGGCAGTGGTGCGTCTCGATAATTGTAACTGCTGCCTCGAATGTGGCGATTCCAAATGCGGTTAATGTAAACAAGATGGTTTTTACCATCGAGCAAACAAGGCTGTTATTCATTCGAATGGCAGCCTTTTTGTTTTAGCGAGAGATTCGCTGAGTAACTGGCTTTCAGTCAAACATGGAATGATACGATGCTGGCCTCACTCATTCGCTACAGCAACATGGCCGGAGAAAAACACCAGTAACCGCTGGGTGCATTGCTACAATATTTGTTCAACCATCAAA
>JAUZQK010000109.1 GCA_030951025.1 Mariprofundus sp.
CATAAATCAGCGTATTGGCAGTACCAAGGTCAATAGAAATATCACGGGAAAAAAGCCCAAATAAACGTTGCAGCATAAACACTCCGCTACTCAAAAACTAAGCGGCGAGGATAGTGTTACAGGCCCTGCAGGTAAAGCAACAAGCAAGTATTTGGAAACATTGAGCTATTACTGAGAAATATCAGCATCTTCGAATTTTACCCAGACAGGAGCGTGATCGCTGGGTCGCTCCAGAGCCCTGTATGATGTGGCAATACCGCCATCAACAGCCTGCATCGCCGAACTCACCAGCAGATGATCAATGCGGATGCCCCAGTGTCGCCGAAAGGCATTCATGCGGTAATCCCACCAACTGTGCATGGCCTGATCCGGATGCAACTGCCGGATAGCATCACTCAAGCCGAACTCCAGCAACGATTGAAACCATTCGCGTTCAGGCGTGGAGCACATGATCTTTTCAACCCAGCGATCAGGATCATGAATATCCAAATCCGCCGGTGCGATATTATAATCACCCAGCACCACCAGCTTCGGATGCACGGCCAATTCGCTTTGGAGATACTGGCGAAAAGCCTTCAACCAAGACATTTTATAGACAAACTTATCTGAACCTACGGCCTGCCCATTGGGAATATAGATATTAATAATGCGCACGCCATCCACCGTCGCCGCCAGTAAACGACGCTGCGGATCATCCAGATCCGGCACATCAAACACGGGATCAATCGCTTCATTCCGACTTAAGATAGCTACACCATTGTACGTCTTCTGACCGGCAAAAATGACCTGGTAACCGGCAGCATTGATCGCCTCGAACGGGAAATTCGCATCGATCGTCTTGGTTTCCTGCAAAGCCAGCACATCAGGCTGTTCAGACTCTAGAAAGGCCAACACATGCGGCAGGCGCACATTTAATGAGTTCACATTCCACGTTACAATTTTCATGCGAGTATGATGACTGAGCCATGCCTTGGCCTCAAGCACCACGGCATCCTTCTTGCTCAGGTTATTATATATAATATAGATAGATGATAAAAAACAGAGCATCGATGCTCTGCGAAGGATATGAAACAATAAACAGGAGATACGACCATGGATGCCAACAGAGCCCGTACCATATCAAATGCATTTGCCCGCATCAGCGTTTTCGCTGTTGAAAACACCCCGCGCGGCGTGTGTGTGCATTATCTGAACAATCATGCTTACTTTGTGCGCGAAGCCTGCTTTTGGGCATTCGCCTTTAATTTGGGACGTGTCAGCCACGCAGAAGGTCAAGTCGCAGAAATAGAAGCCGAACTCAGCGCTTAACTCACAGCGTTATTCGACAGGGTGCAGTGAATTCAAGGCAAAAAAAACCCCGCCTGCGTACAGACGGGGTTAGGAATTAGATTTCCTGGTTGTGTGTCTTACAGACCCATTACGTTGCGGGCTTGTGGACCTTTCTGACCGTCTTCGATTTCGAATTCGACTTTCTGACCTTCAGCCAAAGACTTGAAGCCTTCAGTCTGAATTGCTGAGAAATGTACGAAAACGTCGTCGCCGCCGTCGTCCTGTGCGATAAAGCCGAAGCCTTTAGTGTCGTTAAACCATTTAACTGTTCCTGTAGCCATTTTTCTTGTACCTCGATTTTTGATTTAGCATCATGTTGATTAAGATTGTTACTGAGAAAATCGAGAAGAAACTACCAGATTGGTCAAAAAACACCTTCCACAACCATGTCTTGCACGACGTACTGTAGGGCGGTCTTTTGAAGAATACCAGCAAAAACAATTTATTTATTTAGAAACCCCCCAGACCTGCGCTGTCTGTACTGCCATGGCGTTGCTGTGTGGTTTTTCAGCCGACAGCTTTTTATGCTTGGTTTCCGTCATCTATTTCTTAGGGTGTGCTCATGACAGCTCTCATCCCACCCACCCATATCATCAGCTTGAAAGGCAGTGATGCACTACCCGACTTTCGCCGCAACAAGTTACTGAAAAGCCTTGCCAGACAAGGGATTCATGACATTGAGATACAAGCCCATTACATCCATATCGCCGAAGTCAGTGATGATTGGCAAGACCCACACACCGAGCAACTGGCCACACTGCTCGGTCATGCGGCTGAGTCTTTTGATGATCACAGTGCTGATGGACTGGTGCTGGTAACACCTCGCATCGGCACAATCAGCCCCTGGTCATCAAAAGCCACCGACATTGCCAGCCTGTGCGGTTTAAACGCGCTATTGCGACTTGAACGCGGCATTGCCTATCACATAACAGGCCTCAAGCATGCCCAACACAATCGCGCTGCAATATTATTACATGATCGCATGACAGAGTCTGTATTGTCCGATGTGAACGAGCTGGTGCAATTATTTGCCCATCATACTGCCACCCCTCTGGTTAGTATTGATATACTCGGTGGTGGCCGCAGCGCACTGGAAGTGGCCAACCGTGAATTGGGGCTGGCACTGGCAGGCGATGAAGTGGATTATCTGCTGGAGAACTTCATACAATTAAAGCGCAATCCATCCGATGCCGAACTGATGATGTTTGCCCAGGCCAATTCCGAACATTGCCGTCATAAAATCTTCAATGCCGAATGGATTATTGATGGCGCAGAGCAGGATCGCTCGCTGTTCGCCATGATTCGTAATACCCACAAGCTTAACCCGGCCGGTACGTTGGTGGCGTACAGTGACAATTCATCGGTCATCGAAGGCGGTGAAAGCAAGCGCTTTTATCCCGATGTTGATGGCCATTACCGTGCCCATGAAAACACCACCCATATATTAATGAAGGTCGAAACACACAATCACCCGACTGCTATTTCTCCTTTTGCCGGTGCAGCCACAGGTTCAGGTGGTGAGATTCGCGATGAAGGAGCAACAGGCATCGGCTCCAAGCCGAAAGCGGGATTATGCGGCTTTTCCGTGTCCAATCTGCGTATTCCTGATTTTGAGCAGCCGTGGGAAGTCGATCACGGCAAACCCGAACGCATTGTATCCGCCCTCGATATCATGCTCGATGGGCCAATTGGTGCAGCAGCTTTTAACAATGAATTCGGCCGCCCCAACCTGTGTGGTTATTTCCGCACCTATGAGCAGGATATCTCCGACGATGCCAACAAGCCCGAACTGCGTGGTTACCACAAACCGATCATGATTGCCGGTGGCGTGGGCAATATCGATGCCCGTCATGTGCATAAAAGTGCAGTGCCGGAAGGCAGCTTGATTATCCAGCTCGGCGGGCCAGCCATGTTGATTGGTCTCGGTGGCGGAGCGGCTTCGAGTATGGACACCGGAGCCAATGCCGAATCACTCGATTTTGATTCTGTGCAACGCGGCAACCCTGAAATGGAACGCCGCTGTCAGGAAGTGCTGGATCGCTGCTGGCAAATGGGTGATGCCAATCCGATCTTGTTTATCCACGATATCGGCGCAGGTGGTTTATCCAATGCGGTACCTGAGTTGGTTGATGATGCTGGCCGTGGCGGCTGGATTGATTTGCGTGCCGTGCATAATATGGAGCCGGGCATGAGTCCGATGCAGATTTGGTGCAATGAGGCGCAGGAGCGCTATATGTTGGCCATCGCACCTGAATCACGGGCTTTATTCACGGCCATGTGTGAGCGCGAACGCTGTTTGTTTGCGGTCTTGGGTGAAGCCAAAGAGCAACGTGATCTGGTGGTGAATGACCCATTACTGGGCAATCAACCGGTCAATCTATCACTCAATATATTGCTGGGCAAAACACCCAAAATGACCCGCGATGTGCGCCATACAGTCTCCTCATCAACGCCGCTGGATGTGGACTCCATCAAGCTGGACGATGCCATCAAACGTATTTTATCATTGCCGGCAGTGGCCAGCAAAGCGTTTCTCATCAACATCGCTGATCGTTCGGTCACAGGCATGGTTGCCCGTGACCAAATGGTGGGGCCATGGCAAGTGCCGGTCGCCGATGTGGCCACCACCACACGTGATTATCATGGCTACCACGGTGAAGCGATGAGCATGGGTGAGCGCACGCCGATTGCAGTGCTCGATGCGGCCGCATCAGGACGCATGGCAGTTGGTGAAGCACTGAGCAATATTGCAGCAGCTCCCATCGCGCACATTGGCGATATCAAACTCTCCGCCAACTGGATGGCTGCCTGTGGTCATGATGGCGAAGATGCCCGTTTATACGATACGGTGAAAGCCGTCGGCATGGAATTATGCCCGGCTCTCGGCATTGCCATTCCAGTCGGCAAAGACAGTTTATCGATGAAATCAGTGTGGCAGGATAACGATCAGAAGCAGGAAATGATTTCACCGCTATCACTGATCGTTTCAGCTTTTGCGCCACTCACCGATGTGCGCCAAACCCTGACCCCTGAGCTGAAGCTCAATCAGGGTGATAGCGATTTATTACTACTTGATCTCGGTGACGGTCAACACCGTCTCGGTGGCTCAGCACTGGCTCAAGTGTATGGTAAAACCGCCCGCATCGTGCCCGATGTCGATGACCCAGCCATATTAAAGTCGTTTTTCACCGCCATTCAAACATTAAACCAACGTGGCCTTATTCTAGCTTACCATGATCGTTCTGATGGTGGTGTATTTACAACCCTGGTTGAAATGGCCTTTGCAGCACGCTGTGGTTTAAAAGTGCATTTGGAAAGCATGGGGGATGATATTATACCGGCTCTGTTCAATGAGGAGCTCGGTGCAGTGCTGCAAATTAAACGCAGTGACCGTGAAGCGGTCTTATCCGAGCTCAGCAATGCAGGACTGGCTCATCTCACCCATATTATCGGCCATCCAAGCACCCATCAGCAGGTAATCCTGAATCATCACGACAACACAGTATTTGAATCCAGTGTACTGTCATTGCAACAGCACTGGTCTGAAACCAGCTTTAGAATGCAATCCTTACGTGATAATCCGGACTGCGCCAAAGAAGCCTTTGCCAGCATTACAGATGCATCGGATACTGGATTGTTCGCCGAACTGACATTTGATCCATGCGATGATATTTGCGCTCCATTTATCAACAAATCCCGCCCCAAGGTCGCGGTATTGCGTGAGCAGGGTGTGAATGGACAAGTCGAAATGGCAGCCGCCTTTGATCGTGCCGGCTTTGATTGCAGCGATGTACACATGTCCGATATTATTGCCGGACGCATCGATCTGGCTGACTTCCAGGGGCTAGTGGCTTGCGGAGGCTTCTCCTTTGGTGATGTACTCGGAGCCGGACGCGGCTGGGCCAACTCGGTATTATATAACAATCGTGCCCGCGAACAGTTTAACAGCTTCTTTCATCGCCCCGACACCTTTGCCCTCGGTGTGTGCAATGGTTGCCAAATGATGTCCGGCTTAAAATCCATGATCCCCGGTGCCGAACACTGGCCACGTTTTGAACGCAATCGTTCCGAACAGTTTGAAGCGCGTTTGTTACAGGTTGAAGTGCTTGAGTCGCCATCTATTTTCCTGACTGGCATGGTCGGTTCAAAATTACCCTTGGTAGTGGCGCACGGCGAAGGGCGTGTCGTATTTGATTCAGATGCGCAACAACAGCAAGCCCTGGGGGCGTTGCAATACCTGGGCGCTGATGGCCGGCCGGCCAAGACCTATCCGCACAACCCCAATGGTTCACCCGATGCATTGACCGGCTTCACCACCGCCGATGGTCGTTTTACCATCATGATGCCGCACCCCGAACGCCTGTTTCGCAGCTCTCAATATTCATGGCATCCGGAGAACTGGGGGGAAGATGGGCCATGGTTACGCATGTTCCGCAATGCACGCCTTTGGATTGCCATGCAATCGGGTCATGGTGGTAGCTAGTGTTCTATCCTTCTGCTAACTTGCGACCCCGTTATGGATAAGAATTCAAGCAATAAAACACGATTTGTTTTTGTCACTGGCGGAGTCGTATCTTCGCTTGGTAAAGGCATTGCTGCAGCCAGCCTTGCAGCCCTATTTGAGGCGCGCGGTTTACGCATTACCATGCAGAAACTCGACCCTTACATCAATGTCGATCCCGGTACGATGAGTCCTTTTCAACATGGCGAAGTCTATGTCACCGACGATGGCGCTGAAACCGATCTGGATTTGGGGCACTATGAGCGTTTTACGCATGCCACCATGTCCAAGCGCTCTAATTTTACCACCGGTCGCATCTATGAATCGGTTATCCGGCGTGAGCGCCGTGGCGATTATCTCGGTGCAACCGTGCAGGTTATTCCGCATATTACCGATGCCATCAAAAGTGCCATTCTATCGCTGCGCGCTGATGATGTGGATATTGCACTGGTTGAGATCGGCGGCACGGTCGGTGATATTGAATCACAACCTTTCCTCGAAGCCATCCGTCAATTGCGCTTTGACCTGGGCAAACGCTATGTAGCTTATATTCACCTCACACTATTGCCTTATATTGCATCGGCGGGTGAAATCAAATCCAAACCCACCCAGCATTCCGTGCAAAAACTGCGTGAAATCGGTATTCAGCCAGATATATTATTATGCCGTTCCGAACGACCGATTCCACAGAGTCAGAAAGATAAAATCTCCCTATTCTGCAATGTCGATAGGGATGCTGTCATTGATGCGCCCGATGTAGATACCATTTATGCTGTACCGCTGAGCCTGCGTAACGGCGGTCTGGGCTCGGCTGTGCTGGAACATTTCGGCATGGATGATCCGGAACCGGATCTATCGGTCTGGCATGATATCTGCCGTAGAATCCGTGAGCCTGAGCGTGTCGTTCATATTGCCATGGTGGGTAAATATGTTGAACTGGCCGATGCCTACAAATCGGTCAACGAATCGCTGATTCATGGTGGCATGGCCAACGAAGTGCGTGTGAAAATTGATTACATCGATGCCGAATCGCTGGAAAAAGATGGCACGGATTGTCTTAGCAAGGCAGATGGTATTTTGGTGCCCGGCGGATTTGGCCAGCGTGGTACCGAAGGCAAGATTGCCGCGATTCGTTATGCACGTGAAAACAATATCCCGTATCTTGGCATCTGTCTCGGCATGCAATTGGCGGTGATTGAATTTGCGCGCAATGTCGCAGGCCTCGAGGGCGCAATCAGCAGCGAGTTCAATGAACGGGCAGAACATCCGGTCATCGCCCTAATGACCGAATGGGAGCAGGAAGGAGCCCGTATTCAACGTAGTTTTGACAGTGATCTGGGTGGCACAATGCGTTTGGGTGGTTACCCATGCAGATTACAACAAGATACGCATACCTACGCCGCCTATGAAAAAACTGAAATTCGCGAACGCCATCGCCATCGTTATGAATTCAACAATACCTACCGTGAGCAGCTCGAAGCGGCAGGTCTGATTGTGGCTGGCACATTGCCGGATAATTCTCTGGTAGAAATTGTCGAAGTGAAAGATCACCCATGGTTTGTGGCTTGCCAGTTTCACCCTGAATTTTTATCACGCCCTTATGCGCCACACCCTTTGTTCGCTGCATTTATTGCTGCCAGCAAAATCGAGACTGAATCATGAGTCCGATGCAAAGCGTCAAACAATCCACCGCATCGGTTGGAAGACTGAGCATTTCCAATGACCTACCCTTCGTTTTATTGGCTGGACCTTGCGTCATTGAAGGCGAGGATTTCACCCTGAAAACGGCTGCAAGCATTGCATCTATTGCTAAATCATGTGATGTACCACTGGTGTTCAAATCGAGCTTTGATAAAGCCAACCGCACCAGCAAAGATGGATTTCGCGGCCCAGGCCTCGATGAAGGACTACGCATTTTACAGCGCGTAAAAGATGAACTCGGCTTGGCTGTGGTTACCGATGTACACGAAACCTATCAGGTAAAAGCCGTGGCCGAAGTGGCTGATATTTTGCAAACACCGGCATTTTTATGCCGTCAAACTGATTTTATTGAAGCCGTGGCATCGGCCGGCAAACCGGTCAATATCAAAAAAGGCCAGTTTCTCGCCCCGTGGGATATGAAACACGTGCTCGAAAAAGCACAAGCCACCGGCAATGAAAACATCATGTTATGTGAGCGCGGTGCCAGTTTTGGTTATAATAATCTGGTTTCGGATATGCGCTCTTTATTGGTCATGCGCGAGTTTGGTGCTCCATTGATTTACGATGCAACCCATTCGGTGCAACAACCCGGCGGCTTGGGTGGTGCCACCGGTGGCAACCGTGAATATGTGCCCGGTCTATCGCGAGCCGCTGTGGCCACAGGCGTGGCAGCTGTATTTATGGAAGTGCATCCGAATCCGGATCAAGCCAAGTCCGATGGCCCCAACTCACTGGCTTTATCTGACCTGAAAGATGTATTAACACGCTTGAAACAGATTGATGATATTGTCAAAGCGTAATACCTGTTGAATCACAGACTCAGTCGCCGCGCAGGGATCAACGACATATAGGCCAATGATAGATTAGGCCACGCCACAACAGACAACGAAACTTGACCCATCAAATGCTTTCATGATAATGCGCGCCTGCTCGAATTTGCCTTGGAGGAAAAATGCAGCGACACTGGTTAGTGACATTGCAGAATCTTTCAAGCTCTGGCAGAAGCT
Source organism: Mariprofundus sp. (assembly GCA_030951025.1). Taxonomy (GTDB): domain Bacteria; phylum Pseudomonadota; class Zetaproteobacteria; order Mariprofundales; family Mariprofundaceae; genus Mariprofundus. Next base: position 8,539 of record JAUZQK010000109.1, read on the forward strand.
GGGATGAAGATGTAAGCGGCACTTTATTGCAAGATAAACAATATGGTTCAGTCAATGTCTTGCCCGGCTTGAAGGGTGATATTCATTGGCAGTTGTCCGCACAGCGCCAAGGCAAAGCCTTTCGCTTGCATGGAGCATGGCAGGCTTGTCTGGGGCGAGAATGCAGTCGCTGCAATGCTGCGTTTGATTGGCATCTGGCTGGGAAAACGGAACGTGAGTTTCAGTTTATGGCCAGGCATGGTGCCGAAGCGAATGACGACGATGAGCAAAGCTGTGAATATATTGAGCATCCCGGCGAGCTGAATTTGATTGATGTATTGCGTGAAGATGTATGGCTGGCCTGGAAGGCTGATGTCGTGTGCAGTGAAACATGTCAGGGGCTGTGTCAGGGTTGCGGTGTGAATTTGAATGTTGATGATTGTCAGTGCAAACAGGATGACAGCAACAATCCCTTCGCGGCATTGCGCGGATTAAATCTCAAGGATTGAATCCGGCAAAAGATTAAACGATTGAAGCAGGGAAACTGATTCGCTGCTTTAAGCTAATATAGTTTTTAAGGTTTGATCACTTGATCAGCCTTGCAGGAGAGTAAGATGGCAGTACCAAAGAGAAAAACCAGTGTATCCAAACGTAAAATGCGTCGTTCGCATCATGCGATAGTTCCAGCCGGCATGTCTGAATGCCCGGAATGCAGCGAAATGATGCGTCCACATCACGCCTGCCCGCATTGCGGCACCTATAAAGGTCGTGCAGTAAAACCTTCCGCTGAAGATTAATTAAGGCTTGTTAAAAGACCATCACCTTGGCTGAGTCTGATATCAGTTCCAGTACAACTGCCCCGCCCAAGAGCGATATTCGTTTATTGGTCGATGGGCATGGCGGTGATGCGGCGCCAAACATGGTGATTGAAGCGCTTGAAATGGCGCTGAACAAGACATTCACACGCCAGTTCTCTGCTTCCATTAGCTTTGGTATTATTGGTCAGGAAGCAGTCATTCGGCCGCTGTTGCAACAACATGGCCTTGAAGATCGTATCAGCCTGATTGCCTGCAGCGATATTGTCGAGATGTGCGATTCACCATCGCATGCCCTGCGGCGCAAGAAAGATTCATCCATTCACGTTGGCGCACGTCTGCTGCGTGATGGCGAGTGGGATGGCTTGGTCAGTGCAGGCAATACCGGTGCGCTGATGGCGATTTCAAAATTGATATTGCGCATGGTACCGGGCATTGATCGCCCTGCCATCGCCTCGATGATTCCAGCCGTTGATAATGGCCGCACTTTAATGCTCGATGCCGGTGCCAATTCTGAATGTACATCCGATCATCTGGTGCAGTTTGCCATCATGGGCAGCTGTTATCTGCAAGCTGCGGAAGGCATTGAAAGTCCTCGCATCGGCCTGCTGAATATCGGCAGCGAAGATATCAAGGGTACGGATGTCATCAAACTAACCTCAACAAAACTGGCTGAAACCGAGCTTAATTATATTGGCAATGTTGAAGGCACGGATTTATTCGGCAACAACGTCGATGTCGTGGTTTGTGATGGGTTTGTGGGCAATGTGGCGTTAAAAACCATGGAAGGTACGGCGCGCTTTCTGGCCAACAGCATGAAGCAGGAGCTCACTTCCGGCATCATCTCAAAAATCGGTGCCTTGATTGCAAGCCGTGCATTAAAGCGCTTTAAAGACAAGGTCAATCCAGGCAAATACAATGGCGCTCCACTGCTGGGGCTCAATGGCATTGTAGTGAAGAGTCATGGTGGCGCGGATGCAGAGAGTTTTGTCAGTGCTATCGGCGTGGCTTGCCGCGAAATCAGTGAAAACTTAACCGACCGTATTTCCGAATCGGTACAGGAGCAGGTGTAATCATGAGCACAGCATCAGTTCACATCACCGGCATCGGCGGTTATTTGCCGCAGCGTATTCTAAAAAACTCCGATCTTGAGAAAATGATCGATACAACCGATCAATGGATTTCAGAACGCACCGGCATTCATCAACGTCATATTATTGCCGAAGATCAAATGACCTCCGACATGGCTGCTGAAGCGGTGAAAATTGCGCTGGCTGATGCAGGCTTAACAATCGATGATATCGATGCGCTGGTGGTTGCAACCACAACACCCGATATGATTTTTCCATCGACTGCAACGATTGTGCAAGCCAAGCTCGGTGGCAAGGATTTTCCCGCCTGGGATATTCAGGCCGTATGTTCCGGTTTTGTCTATGGCTTGGCGCAACTCGAAGGCATGATGCGTGGTGGCATGTTTAAACGTGTGGTGCTGGTGGGTGCGGAAGCGATGTCCCGCATTGTGGACTGGACAGACCGTGGTACGTGTATTTTGTTTGGTGATGGCGCGGGCGCTGTTGTGCTGGAAGCACGCGATAGTGCGGCTGAGAATGGCTTGATTGGCTCGGTATTGCATGCTGATGGTTCATATCGTGATTTATTAAAAGCTGAGCATCCGCATCAACCATCGAGCCCGGCACTGCATCATCCCGCCCTGCATCACGCTGCTGCGGACTTCTCCATTGACTCTGCAGGTACCGCCGCCGTTGAAATGAAGGGTAATGAAGTCTTTCGTGTTGCCGTCAGCAAGCTTGGTGGCGTGGTTACTGAGATCCTCGCCAAATATGAATTAACAGATAATGACATCGACTGGCTGGTACCGCACCAGGCCAATATCCGCATTATTCAAGCGACCGCCAAAAAACTGGGCATGGGCCTGGATCGGGTCGCTTTAACGGTATCAAAACACGGCAACACATCATCAGCCAGTGTGCCGCTGGCGCTGAACGACTTGTATCGTTCCGGTCGCCTTGAAACCGGTCAGCTCATTTTACTCGAAGCCTTTGCCGGTGGTTTTGCATGGGGAGCGAATCTCCTGCGCTGGTCAAAATAATTTAATCAGGACTGCCCTATGACATCCACAAATAAGACATCCACAGATAAGATTTCCACAGATATGACATCCACAGATAAGACTGCCACAGATCCGACCACTCCGACTGCTCCATTCGTATTCCTATTCCCCGGTCAGGGCTCACAATCCAAAGGCATGCTTGATGCATTTGATGACAGCGCCGTAGTACAACAAACCCTGCAAGAGGCTTCCGATGCATTGGGCTATGATATGGCTGCATTGATTCGTGATGATGCCGATAATCAACTGGCTCAAACTGAATACACCCAGCCTGCATTATTGACTGCTTCAACAGCTGTATTACGTTTATGGCAAGAGCTTGGTGGAGCAACACCCGCGCAAGTCGCAGGCCATTCTCTCGGTGAATATTCCGCCCTCGTTGCAGCTGGATCGCTTGATTTCACCGATGCAGTACAACTGGTGGCCTTTCGTGGCAAGGCCATGACTGAAGCCGTACCTGCAGGTATCGGCAGCATGGCCGCCATCCTTGGCCTGTCCGATGAAAGCATTGAAGAGCTATGTGCAGAAGCCTCAGATGAGAGCAACAAGGTATGGGCAGCCAATTACAATTGTCCGGGTCAATTGGTGGTGGCCGGACACACTGCGGCGGTTGAACGCTTGATGATCAATGCTAAAGCAGCTGGTGCAAAACGCACGCTACCGCTGGCGGTCAGCGCGCCATCACATACACCGCTAATGCAGCCTGCTGCCGATGCCATGGCGGCTCGCTTGATGGAAATCACCATTCAATCGCCAACCATCCCGGTCTGGGGCAATGCCAATGCCAGCCCCGAGCAGGATGTGCAGAATATTCGTCAGGCACTGGTTGCCCAGCTGATATCACCTGTGCGCTGGACTGAGACCATTCAAAAACTGGCTGCTGGCGGTATCACGCAAGCGGTTGAAATGGGGCCTGGCAAAGTCTTATCCGGCCTGGTTCGACGCATTGAGCGCAATATGACGGTCGGAGTGAGCATCAATCCAGATCAGTTGCAGACAAGCTTAAACACAATTGCAGGGGAGTAAGTCATGAGTGATTCAAAAACAGCATTGGTCACCGGTGCCAGCCGTGGCATTGGTTTTGTCGTTGCCAGCACATTGGCTGAAGCAGGTTATAATTTGGCCATCTGTGGCACCCGCCAGGAAACCATCGATCAGGCCGCGACAAAAATCCGCGAGGCATCAGGCGTTGAAGTGTTGGCCAGCGCGGTGGATGTCTCCGATCGTGGGCAGATTCAAGCCTTTGTGCAGGAAACCGCCAAACACTTTGGCAAACTCGATGTATTGGTCAACAACGCCGGCATCACACGCGATAATCTGTCCATGCGCATGAAAGAAGATGAATGGAATGCGGTGATCGATACCAACTTAACATCCGTATTCAACGCCATGCAGGCAGCCATCAAGCCGATGATGCGTGCGCGTGGTGGTCGCATCATCAATATCTCATCGGTAGTAGCAGGCATGGGCAATCCGGGTCAGCTCAATTACTGTGCCAGCAAGGGCGGTGTGGAAGCCATGACCCGTTCGTTGGCGCGTGAAATCGGTTCACGCAACATCACCGTCAATGCCGTTGCACCGGGCTTCATTGCCACCGACATGACCGCTGATCTGGGTGATGATGCACACGCCAAGCTCACCAGTCAGATTCCACTGGGCCGCTTGGGTGAGCCGAAAGATATTGCTGCCGCCGTTGCTTTTCTGGCCAGCGATGCTGCTGCTTATATTACTGGTCAGGTATTGCATGTGAATGGCGGCATGCACATGTAACAGCCCGTTAAACCTGGTCTCAAGCTTGCGTGGCGCTTGTCTGAACAAAGACCTTATGATAGAAGCCGCACTACAAAAATTTCGGGAGGACTTATGTCTGCAGAAATCGAAGCTAAAATTATTAAAATCGTATCCGATCAGTTGAATGTTGATGAAGGTGAAATCAGCCCTGACTCTTCTTTTGTTGATGATCTCGGTGCTGATTCATTGGATACAGTTGAACTGGTCATGGCATTTGAAGAAGAATTCGGTGTTGAAATTCCAGATGAAGATGCTGAAGGCATCCAGAGCGTTCAGAACGCTATCGACTACGTCGCAGCTAAAGCTGAATAAATGAGCAAACGTGTTGTTGTCACGGGCGTTGGGCTGGTAACACCGCTCGGTACCGGGACAGATCTCACTTGGAATAATCTGATTGCCGGTAAATCAGGCATCGCCCGGATCAGTCACTTTGATGCAGTGGAAACAGGCATGGCCTGTACCATTGCAGGCGAAGTGCTGGATTTTGAAGTGGGTGATTTCATCAATCGTAAAGATGCACGCAAAATGGATAAGTTTATCCAGTTTGGTGTGGCTGCATCATTGATGGCGCTAGAGCAATCGGGTTTAACCATCGATGATTCCAATGCTGAACGTGTTGGTGTTGCTGTTGGTGCAGGCATTGGTGGCCTGGTGACCATTGAGAAAACAATGCGTGCCTATCAAGCTGGTGGAGCACGCAAGATTTCACCGTTTTTCATCCCACAAACCATTATCAATATGACATCCGGCTGGGTATCTATGTTGAGTGGTGCCAAGGGGCCAAATGTTGCAACCGTAACGGCTTGCGCTACCGGTACCCATGCTATCGGTGATGCCTTTGAGATTATTGCTCGCGGCGATGCCGATGCGATGATTGCTGGTGGTTCAGAAGCCTGTGTATGCGAACTCGGTGTCGGCGGCTTCTCGGCTGCACGTGCTTTATCGACTCGCAATGATGAGCCTGAACGTGCGTCCCGCCCCTGGGATGCAGATCGTGATGGTTTTGTGATGGGTGAAGGTGGTGGTGTACTGGTGCTTGAATCGCTGGATTCTGCTCAGGCACGCGGGGCTGAAATTCTGGCTGAAGTGATTGGTTATGGCATGAGCGGTGACGCATTCCACATGACTACCCCATCACCACAAGGCGAGGGTGGTGGCCGCTGCATGAAAGCCGCTTTACATCGCGCTGGCATTAAGCCTGAAGATGTTGATTATATCAATGCCCACGGCACTTCAACACCGGCAGGTGATATTTGTGAAACACAGGGCATCAAATCTGTATTCGGTGATCATGCGAAGAAGTTGATGGTGTCATCAACAAAATCCATGACCGGTCATTTGCTCGGTGCAGCAGGTGGTATTGAAGCTGCATTTTCGGTACTTGCCTTGCATAACGGCATTATTCCACCAACCATCAATATGGATAATCAGGATCCTGAATGTGATCTCGATTATGTACCGAACGAAGCACGTGATGCAGATATCAACATCGCAGTGTCCAATTCCTTTGGTTTCGGCGGCACCAATGCTACTGTCATCATGCGCAAGTTCGACTGACCATCCGCGTTAAACATGCATTGATGTGATTTTCCATGTCATCTCAAATGAAAAGATAAACAAGGGTCGTAAGTTTTCTGCTTACGGCCTTTTTTCATCTGCGCCTGCACAATTCTCCGCCCTACTTGAAAACCCCAATGGTGAAGGGAAACAATTCGTTGTCTCCAAACAGGGGCGCTCTGTTTCACTCGATCATGTATCACTGGATCAAACAGATGACGGCCTCGCCGCTGAACAGTTTTTCAAGCAATGGAAATCTGCCCTGCAAGCCCAACCGAGCGATTCACCGGCCATTCGCTGTCTGGCTTATGCAGCTTACGAAGCTGGGGCGCTGATTGAATCCCTGCCCCAGGCCAAAACCGATGTGCCGGGTCCCGTGTTGTGGACACTATATCCCGATTTCTCCTTTTGCTTTGTTGATGATCACATTCATATTGCCGCCACAAACAATAAGACCCTGCAAGCAGCTCTGACATTACTCAACGCATCACCCCCGCGTGCGGCCAAAACCGACAGCGCCTTCAATACAACAGCAATCACAGCCGCCGCCAGCGATGAGGATTACAAAGCTGCCGTCGAGCAGGTCAAGGCGTACATCACAGCCGGAGATGTATTTCAGGCCAATATTGCCCGCTTCTGGAGCACGCCATTTAACACAAGCGATTTACTCGCTTTGTATGATCAACTGCGTCAGGTCAATACAGCCCCCTTCTCATCCTTTGTTGATATTGATAGCGCAGCCGGACAGCTATACCTCATTTCTGCATCGCCAGAGCGCTTGTTTCGCCTGCATAGCAATGGCGAAGTCGATACAAGACCCATCGCAGGCACGAGAAGGCGCGATGCCGGCGATAAAGATGATTCATTACGGGCTGAGTTGTTATTATCGGAAAAAGAGCGTGCCGAACATATCATGCTGGTTGATCTCGAACGCAATGATTTGGGGCGTGTATGCAAACCCGGCAGTGTGGAAGTAAACGAACACATGGTGATCGAGCAATATGCCACAGTGCAACATATTGTATCCAATGTACGGGCCAATCTTGAGCCGGGGCGTGATGTGATTGACCTGTTCAAAGCCATGTTTCCCGGCGGCACCATCACCGGTTGTCCGAAAGTGCGCTGCATGGAGATTATCCACGAGCTAGAACACAATGCACGCGGCGCTTATACCGGCGGCTTGGGTTATGTGGCCTGGGATGGCTCGGCTGACATGAATATATTAATCCGCAGCTTCTGGCATCACGATGATCAGCTACACTGGGCTGCCGGCGCAGGCATTGTGGCTGATTCCGACGCTGAACATGAGCTCATTGAAACAGAACACAAAGCTGAAGGTTTATTGCGTGCTTTGTTCTCCGCAGATCAGAGAGCATCCAACAACAACAGCGCCTGAAACAGGCCGTTAAACCCCTATCTCTCAATCGCTTAAAAGAAACTCCAACAAGGCCTTTTGCGCATGCAAACGATTCTCCGCCTGATCCCAAACCACCGATTGCGCTCCATCAATCACCGCGCCTGAAACCTCTTCACCACGATGGGCGGGTAAACAATGCATGAACAACGCATCCGGATTGGCATGTGCCATGACCCGTTCAGTCACACAGAAACCGGCAAAGGCTGTTTCACGCGCACTTTGCTCTGCTTCTTGCCCCATTGATGCCCACACATCTGTACTGACCAGATCGGCTTTATGTGCTGCCACAAGCGGGTCGTTTGATTTGCTAATATCAGCACCCAGCTCACGCGCTGCAGCCAATAGCTTTTCATCCGGCCGATAAGCTTTTGGACAAGCGATTTTTAATTTGTAACCAAACGAAACCGCACCATTAATCCACGAATGCGCCATATTGTTGCCATCGCCAATCCAGGCCACGGTTTTGCCCTCAATCGAGCCACGATGCTCTTCATAGGTGAGCACATCAGCTAAAATCTGACATGGGTGGGTCAAATCCGTTAAACCATTAATCACAGGCACCTTTGAGTGTTTAGCAAACTGCTGCAAGATATTGTGGCCGAATGTACGAATCATAATACCATCACACATACGCGATAATACCCGCGCGGAATCGGCAATCGGCTCACCACGCCCAAGCTGGGTGGTATCAGAATGCAAAAACAAAGCATGGCCACCGAGTTGGTACATGCCGACTTCAAACGAAACGCGGGTACGGGTGCTGGCCTTATCAAAAATCATGCCCAGGGTTTTGCCTTTCAACGGCTGATGCGATTCCCCCGCTTTGAGCTTGCGCTTGATGATCACGGCGCGATCCAGAATATGTCGCGCTTCCTCTTCACTTACGTCCAATAATGTTAAAAAATGTCTCATGCCCACAGTCTCATGCCCACTCATCCGGTAACTCCCCCCAATACAGCGCCAACCGTAGCCAGTGCTTCATCCACTTCTTCTGCTGATACATTCAATGGCGGCAAGAAGCGTAACACATTCGGCCCTGCCATGAGTATCAATAAACCCTTTTCTCGGGCTGCAAGCATCAATGGTGCGGCTTCGATATGCAGCTCAACACCATTGAGCAAACCCTGCCCGCGCACATCCTTAATCACATCGTAACGTGATGCCAGCTCACGCAACCCTTGCCGCAGCTGTTCACCACGTTGTTTCACATTCGCCAGTAAGTTTTCTGACTCAATCTCTGCCAGCACGGTCAAGGCGGCCGCGCAGGAGAGAGGATTACCACCAAAGGTCGAACCGTGTGTGCCAGGGCCAAAGGCTGCCGCAACCTGATCACTGGCCAATAGCGCACCAATCGGCACACCACCGCCGAGACCTTTCGCCAAGGTTAAAATATCCGGCCTGATACCCGCCAGCTCAAAAGCAAACATGCTACCACAGCGACCAATACCGGTTTGCACTTCATCCAGCATCAACAAAATGCCATGCTCATCACAGAGCTGACGCACAGCTTGCAAATAGGATGCATCGGCAATATTGACACCACCCTCTCCCTGCAACGGCTCCAGCAAAACAGCTGCTGTCTGATCATTGATTGCCAGTTTGAGTGCTTCGATATCATTCAGCGGCACATGCGCAAAACCCGCCGGCAACGGATCAAAACCAATTTTAACTTTATCTTGGCCTGTGGCTGTCAAGGTTGATAATAAACGACCGTGAAACGATTGTGTGGCTGAAATCACCGTGCGTCTCTTCGAACCCTGATCATGAAAGTGCTTGCGCACCAACTTAATGCCTGCCTCATTGGCTTCAGCGCCTGAATTACAAAAGAAGGTCGCATTCAAGCCCGATAAATCGGCCAGTCGATCGGCCAGCTGTTGCTGTTTCGGAATATGAAACAGATTCGAGCAATGCAGCATTTCAGCCGCTTGCGCCGCCAGCGCCTTATTCATGGCTGGGTGTGCATGCCCCAGCGAATTTACCGCAATGCCCGCGATAAAGTCGAGATAGACTCGACCCTGATCATCCCACACGCGGCAACCTTTGCCGCGCACAAGCGTCAGCGGAAAACGTGCATAGGTATTCATAATAGTGCTCATCGGCGAAGCCTAATTCAGCCAGACAATATGCGCTAGAAAAAGGCTGATCATTACAACGCTGCCATGACAAATCAATCAATCTGCATTCCTCCAGCCCTGTGAACACACGCAAATCATCAGTCAATAAATACATTGACTATATTAGCTGGCTAAATTGGATAATTTCAAGTCAATGAATTAATTGACTATATCCGTAAGCTATGAATATAAAAGTCTTTAAATTAGCTTAACCCTTTCATTAACATAAAAACACAGCTACCGCCACCGCTCATATCGAGCTAAGCAAGTTGGTAGAAACAGAATAAAGTTGACCAATGGCGTGACATAGTCAATATTTTGATTGACTATGTATGTGCTGATAAGGAGAAACCATGAAACGCTCAAGCGATGAGCCCGATTTATTGGAGTTTATGATCCATCCACCGAATGGATGGCTGCGCCATAAACGCGATAAACTCGGCATCACCGGCTCACAGCTTGCGGCCAAAATAGGCGTGAGCAAACAACGTATTTCAGCGCTTGAGAAAGCTGAACGCACAGGCGCAGCCAGTTTAAAAAGTATGCGCCAAGCCGCTGCCGCACTGGGATGCGATTTTGTTTATGCCCTATTGCCCAAGGGTAGTTTACAAACATCGCATCGCGCATCGGAGCTTCAGGTTTTCGATCCGCTAGAATGCATCCAATCCTCACAAGGCATGCGGCAACTCACACAACTGTGTCTAGCCTTTCACATTAAAAATTTGGGTCTGTATGGTTCTGCCGCACGTGATCAATTGCATGCCAATAGCGATATCAACCTGTTGGCTGAATTTCAACAGCCAGATCGTTCACCAGACATGAAACAAATCGAAGAACTGGAATTACAGTTCGGGCGACTGTTCGGCCGCAAAACCACGCTTGCAAAGCAAGCCATTCTCGATGACCCCCAACAGGCAGATCATATCATGGCTGACTTAAAGCTAATTTACGCCAGTTAATACATGTACTACGCGTGAGCCAAATCACATTCATGCAATGCCGACGCACTAAACTCCGCCCTATTAAGGGGAAAGCGTTCAACGGAGGAACACATGAACACTATATATCAACACGACGACGAACATCAGATCAAAAGCGATTCCATCCTCATTGCCGTGCAGATTTCCACAGCAATGATGGCATTGGCAGCTTTGGGCATGCTCAATTAGGCAATCAGCATAAATTGGAAGCCCGGCTTCAGCTGTTCCCAGAGCCACATCGGCACGGCTGAAGCCGCACTTCCAGACTGATTCTTATTCATTCTCGCCCATGGATTTTAACACATCATTGAGCTGCTCCAGCTTCCATGGTTTTTGTAAAACCAATGGTGCTTTACCCGCTGGCCAGTCGATTCCTGATGCATCGGCCAAATCATAACCCGTCATCAAGATTATTTTCACACTGTCACCGCTTTGCTGCCAAATCATCTGCGCCAATTCGCCACCACCGAGCTTGGGCATCACACAATCAAGAATCGCCATGCGAATATCGGCTTTGTGTTCCTGATAACATTGCAATGCCTCTTCGCCATCACTGGCCATCAGCACCCGATAACCGGCACCTTGCAGGGTTTCAGCAATAGATTCACAAAAAGGCTGATTATCATCGGCCAATAAAATTAATTGACCATTGCCCGGATGAATCATCACATCCGATGCTAGCTTTAGCTGCTGAGATGACGCGATGAGTGGCAGATAGATATCAAAGCTGGTGCCCTTATCCGGTTCACTGCTCAGGCCAATCCAGCCCCCATGCAGTTCCACACAGCCCATCACCATCGATAAACCAATACCAGTGCCTTTACCGGCTGCCTTGGTGGTGAAATAAGGTTCAAATACCCGTGCCTGGGTAGTCTGATCCATACCTAAGCCATTATCAGTGACTGAGATATGCACACAGTATTGCAACAGATTATGATTGTTGCTTGTTAGTGCCTGTTGCACCTCTTTATCTACACTCACTATTGGAACGGCAAGAATTGATACACTCACCACGCCTTGATATCCCGAATGCGCCTTTTGTGCATCCTCAATGGCGTGACGGGCGTTATTCACTAAATTGAATAAACTGCTTTGCAACAATGAAGGATCACCATGAATCATCATGCTGCTGGCATCAACATCGGTAATCAGCTGAATATTTTCAGGCGTACTGGTTTCTAACAGTTTGAATGTTTCTTTAGCCAGCAGTTGTAGATCAAAATCCTGCCGCTCAACGGTCTGTTTGCGTGCAAACACCAACATCTGACGAATCAGATTGGCTCCACGGTAGCCTTGCGCCTCAATCGATTCAATGCGACTTATAGCACTGTTGTCTTCATCCATATTTTTCTTCAGCAGATACAAATTGCCCATCATCGCAGCCAGCATATTATTAAAATCATGTGCAATGCCGCCAGCCAACGTGCCGACAGCTTCCATTTTTTGGGCATGAACCAACTTATTGCCCATTTCAATTTCTTCTGTCATATCCCGAATCACGGCGATATACATGCGTTGCCCATCCTCATTCTCGATGACCGTGATATTGGTCATCGCATCATAAGGCTCTTGATCAGCGCGCTGCCAGCGATTGCGGCCTGACCATTGCCCCTCTTTCAACAGCGCATTTTGCACCAACTCCTCGGTCCATATTTCATCACACCAGAAATGCCAAACCGAAGTGCCTTCCAACTGCTCCTTATCCAGCCCCACATGCCGGATAAATGCCTGATTGATAAAATCAATGCGCCCCTGTTGATCAAACATGCAAATCAAATCACAGGCTTGATCGACCGCACCAACCAGATGGTCGAGCTGTGCATTCAGGGCGCGTGTTTCTGATACATCATGCAATAAAGCCAGCCAATAATTGGCTTTATCCCCATCGATAGAGATCGGACTAAGGTGTAAATCATTCCAGAAGATCGAACCATCTTTACGTTTGTTTTTTAACAATGCGCGCACCGGCTGCACCGCTTTGAGTGCTGCAGATATTTTATCCTGATCGGGCTGACGTTCAATGCCCTGGGCTAAAAAACCAGGCGACTTGCCTTTGATTTCAGCCATGGAATAACCGGTAATCTCCGAAAAAGCAGCATTCACATAAACAATTGCATGATCATGGGTCGGATCGGTAATGACCAAACCAGCGTGAGAATGCTCAGCAATATTACGAAAAAATGCATCTTGCTCTCGGGCTTGGGTCAATGGTCGTACAATCCAAAGCTGAGCTACAACGGCAGTGATCAGGCCAAGCAACACAACATCGAGCATATCGACAAACCACGGTGTTGGACCATCAATCAACACATGAAAAGCTGACATAATCAACAGTTCTGAAATCATCACAACAGCCAATAACTTTATAGCGGGGAGATAGCGGGGCATACTCATGGGCTCAAGGCTGCCTATTTAGCCATAATATAAATATGGGGTAAATTCACCGCCAGCTATGAGAAATTTCCTTACATCAGCATATCAGGCACTAATGATATTCAGCCGAATCGCCAAACGTGCCAGTTCAGCCCCTGTTTTTACGGCCAGCTTATTGAATACCCGGGTTTGATGGGTGCCTACCGTCTTCGGACTGAGATGCAAAATATCCGCAATCTCTTTGACATCCCTGCCTTGAGCCAGCAGGAGAAACACCTCGAACTCCCGAGCCGTCAATAAGTCCTGTGGATTATCCTTGTTATCACGCAAATCGCTCATCATCTGTTGTGCCAGGATTGGGGCCACCCATGTTTCACCCGCCGTCACCATGCGAATCGCCTGCGCCATCAATTCAGGATCATCCGATTTGCTGATATAACCCATCGCCCCAGAAGTCATCGCACGGCGGACAAAAGCCACATCATCAAACATGCTCATCACCAACACCTTGGCATGCTTATCGCGCGCCAACAAACGACGCATGAAACCGAAACCACCCTCTCCCGGCATGGAAATATCAGTCACCACCACATCGGCTTGCTTGATCAGATCATCCGCATAAGCGCCTTCACCATCCGCAGCCTCACCGATCACGTGTATATCTGTTTCGGTTTCAAGCAATCGGCAAAAACCGGCTCGCACCATGGCGTGATCATCAACCAGATAGACTGAAATCATCGCATCTGCCCAAGCGGAATATGCACATCAATCAACACCCCGGCTCCCAAAGCCGATTCAATCTGGATCGTGCCATGCAATAGCTCGGTTCGTTCGCGCATGCCCAGCAGCCCCAAGCCACTTTCCTGCACCGCATCCATGCCGCAGCCATTATCATGGATCGACAAATGCAGCGTTGCATCGCACAACGATAAGCCTACGTTGACCCGGCTGGCCTGAGAATGTTTGGCCACATTGGTCAAGGCTTCCTGCACGATCCTGAATAGATGTATATTTTGCTCATCACTCAAGACCACGCTGGCAAACAAATCGTCTGCATGCGCAAAATCAACGATCATGTCCTCACGTTGCGCAAATGTTTTCAGCATATCATCGAGTGTCGCAGGCAAACCCAGCCGTTCCAGACTGGCCGGCCTTAAGGCAAGCAATTGATTGCGTACCGCATGCTGAATATGGCGGGTAATATCACGAATGTGTTGCATGCCTGCCTGTGCCTTTTCATCACACAGATCTTTGGCTATCGCCGCCGCATAAGCCTGAATCGATGTTAATGATTGACCCATATCATCATGCAGCGAACGCGCCAGTTTATGGCGTTCCTCCTCCTGAGCCCCCAATTGTAATCGCAACAATTCGCGCTTCTCGATCAGCAACTGCTCACGCTGCATCTCGGAACGCGCCCACAACCAGGCCAACACCAACCACAATGCCAGCACCAACACACTGCTTGCCACAAATAACGTAGAGACATTATCCACACCATCATGCAAGGCATCGTTTGAAACATAAGACACAACAATCCAGTCACCGGCTCCCGCAGCCCGAGGCTCTGTTTCACCGATCAAGGCATAAGGTGAAACCGTCGCAAAGGTAAACAAACCCTGCTCAGTCAGCACTTGACCATCGCGCTGATCAACCATCATATTCCATGCCTCGGGAAAGCGGCTAGCCAGGTTTTGATCTTCACGCTCCTCAAGCACGGAGCCCCATGTGCTGCTTGCATCTGCGGCATGGAAGAAAAAGCTATTGGCATTCAATAACATATTCTCACCCCTCACATCAGTCGCATCCAGATAACGATCAATCAACACTTTACCCAAAAAATTCAACACCACGATGCCCAGCTGTTCACCATCCGCAGCAAATACAGGGGCAGCAAATCGCAAGACGGGTTTTAATGGTTTTTCAATCTGCCCATGTTCGATATTCAGTGTGAATTTGGAAATAAACACAGCCCCATCCGGCAGTCCCATCGTTTGCCAGAAATAAGCATGTTTACTTTTATCCTGCAAATCTGCTGCTGCGGTCATGAATGTATCCGATGAACTCATCTGTGATGCTCTCATCTGTGATTCTCTCCGCTTTGATTCTCTCAAATTGGCACGCACGACTTCACGACCATGGCGATTCAACAACCGCACCTGATCATACACCCCCATATACTTGGAAAAAGCATGAAAATCATGGCTGAGTTCATCGAGGGCATGTGCATCGTCACCCTGCAATACACTGCGCACTTCACTGTGCTGAGCCAAAAAGCGCACATGCATAGCAGCCTGCTTGATCTCCACACGCACATTCTTGGCCTGACTCTCAACATGGTGGGCTGTCTCCATACGCACACTCTCTAAATACGCATCCCACTGCGATTGAAGCAACAAATAGCTGCTCAACAGCATCACCACAATCATGGGCAGACTGAGCCACAAAAAGCGCCACCACATGCTTCTGGGGCGTTTGACATCAACAAGATGATTTCGTTTTTTCACCATCATCTAAGCTTAACAAGGATTTACAAAAACATCACAGTTTTATATTCCATCATTCATCAGATTAACCTCATCTATTTGACCTCACCCGTTTGACAGGCAGCTTATCGCCATGCCTCATTTAGTATTGATTGATGGACCCAATTATGTATTTCGCGCCTTTCATGCTGTGCGCCATAACCTCGCCAACTCAAAAGGTGAACCGACCAATGCCGTATTCGGCTATGTGCAAATGTTGCGCAGCATCTTGAAGGATTTAAGCCCCACCCATGTAGCCGTGGTCTTTGATCCAAAGGGCGGCACATTCCGCAATCGAATGTATGCCGATTATAAAGCCCATCGCCCGCCCATGCCCGAAGATCTGGCCGTGCAATGGCCTGCCGTATTTGAAGTCACCGATGCGTTTAACTTAAACCGCATCTGCATCGAGGATTATGAGGCGGATGATGTCATCGCCACCCTGGCCAAGCAGGCCGAAGCCAAAGGCTGGGACGTGACCATGGTTTCAACCGATAAAGATTTGATGCAACTGGTCAATGAGCGTGTCTGGATGCTCGATACCATGCGTAAAAAAGATTATGGGCCGGAAGAAGTCAAAGAGAAATGGGGTGTAGGCCCGGATCGCATCCATGATCTGTTGGCGCTGGCTGGTGATTCGGCAGATAACATCCCCGGTGTACCCGGCATCGGTCCGAAAACAGCAGTATTATTACTCGAAGCCTATGGTGATCTGGAAGGTGTATTGAGCCATGCACATGAAATAAAACAAAACAAACGGCGTGAAAATCTGATTGAATTTGCTGATGATGCACGATTATCCTATCGTCTGGTGGCGCTCGATGAGCAGGTGGATGTGGGCGTGACGCTGGAGAGTCTGGCGGTATCGCAGCCTGACCGTGCCAAGCTGGCGACATTATTTGAGCGCCTGGAGTTTCGTCGTTTGCTGGCTGAATTCAGTGATGCAGATGACTCCGGGAATAATCCAGTTGAGCCCGCCGCAACCGAAACTATCAAGCAATCCGCAGAGCCCATCGCCGCAAGCCTGCCTGCTCGCAACGCTATTTTAGTTGATGATCAAGCTGGCCTACAGCAGCTATTAAAGGCTCTTGATCAAGCTGAGCTGATTGCCCTCGATACAGAAACCACATCGTTAAATACCCATGATGCTGATCTCGTAGGTTTATCTTTTTCGGTCAAAGCTGGTGAAGCGTATTATGTGCCGCTGGCGCATCGGGCTACGGATTTACTTGAACCCAAACCCAAGCAATTACCGATCGCTGAGGTGCTGGCCGCATTAAAGCCTGTATTGCAAGATGCCAACAAGAAAAAGTGCGGTCACAATCTCAAATATGATCTGCAAGTGCTGCGCCGGGCTGGCATTGAGCTGGCTGGTATCGCGGCTGATTCGATGCTGTTGGCCTATTGTTTGTATCCGGCCAAATACGCCCCGAAAATGGATAGCGTGGCAGCCGATTATCTGAATTATGCATGCATCTCCTATGAAGCGGTGGCAGGCAAGGGAGCCAAGCAAATCTGTTTTGATCAGGTGAATATTGCTGAAGCACTGCCCTATGCCGCCGAAGATGCTGATATTGCGTTGCGCTTAACGCACCGACTGCAAGAAAGGCTAAGTCAGGAGCAGCGTTTACAGCGCCATGATTCGATTGAACTGCCTTTGGCCGCCGTGTTGGCCGATATGGAATGGAAAGGTGTGTTTATTGATGTGGCCACACTGGCTGAGCTCTCCACCTCCTTCGGGCAACGCATTGCGCAGCTGGAAACTGAAATCCACGCTGCTGCAGGCCAGATATTCAATATTCAATCACCCAAACAACTGGGCATCTTATTGTTTGAAACACTCGGCATTGCCGGTGGTAAAAAAACCAAATCCGGCCAGTGGGCAACCGGACAGGAAGTATTGGAAAAGCTGGCGGATGAACATGAAATACCGCGTTTGATTCTGCAAGTGCGCCAGCTGGCCAAATTAAAATCGACCTATACCGATGCCTTGCAAAAGCTGGTGCATGTCAAAAGCAAACGTGTACATACCTCCTACAATCAAGCCATTACGACGACCGGGCGCTTATCGTCATCAGAGCCCAATTTGCAGAATATTCCGATTCGCAGTCCGGAAGGGCGTGAGATTCGCAAGGCATTCATTGCTGAAGCTGGCAATGTATTGATTGCAGCTGATTATTCCCAAATCGAGCTGCGCTTGATGGCGCACTTCTCCGATGATGCAGTGCTCAAACAAGCCTTTGCCGATGGCAAGGATATTCATGCTGCTACGGCTGCGACGGTAAATGATATTGATCTGGTCGATGTGACAGGTGAGATGCGCCGCAATGCAAAAATCATCAACTTCGGTATTTTGTATGGCATGAGTGCTTTTGGCTTGGCCAAACAGTTGGGTGTGGGGCGCAGCGAAGCAAAAGTATTTATCGAAACCTATTTTGCCCGTTACCCCAGCGTACGCGCTTTTATGGATCGCACACTGGAGGATGCCAAAGAGAAGGGGTTTGTGGAAACCCTGCTCGGTCATCGTGTCTATGTGCCTGAAATCAACAGCAGCAACGGCATGCGCAAATCCTATGCTGAACGCACTGCCATCAATGCGCCACTGCAAGGCTCGGCGGCAGACATCATCAAGGTTGCCATGATCAATCTGCACCAACGCCTGAAAGTCGAAGCGCCTGAAGCTGCAATTATTCTGCAAGTGCATGATGAATTGATTGTTGAAGCACCACAGCCTGAAGCTGAAGCCGTATCGGCCATCATGCGGGAGAGCATGCAATCAGCCGTTCAGTTGAATGTGCCGCTGATCGTTGATATCGGCATCGGCAACAACTGGCTTGAGGCGCATACTTTGTAGTCCGCAACACAGAATCAAGAGCACACCTTATGCGTTGCTTAAATACCGCCACCCAAAAAGCGTTCCAGCTTTTCCTGCTCGGAGATACGATCTTTATCCAGCTCATCCACAGCTTCGGCTTGTTCGCCTTCGGGTTTCGGGTGAAAGGCATCGACTCGTGCGTTCACATCATCAATCATCTTCAATACATGGCCGAGCGCTTCGGATACCGGGTTGGCCAGCAAATGATGATCGAGATTAATTTTACCATCTTCAATCAGCGATTCGGTTGTTGCTACGACTGTGCCCGGAATACCCACCACGGTTGAATGTTCAGGCACATCTTTGAACACCACAGAGTTCGCACCGATGCGTGACTGTTTACCAATCACGATTGCACCAAGCACCTTGGCACCGGCACCGACAATCACCCCATCGCGCAGGGTGGGGTGACGTTTTTTCTTTTGCCAGGTTGTGCCACCGAGTGTTACACCGTGGTAGAGCGTCACATCATCACCGATTTCGGTGGTTTCGCCGATCACAATGCCCATGCCATGATCAATAAAAAAGCGCCGCCCAATACTGGCTCCGGGATGGATTTCAATGCCGGTAAACCAGCGTGCCAGATGCATCAAAAAACGTGCCATCCAACGCCAATGGTTGCGCCACAAGACATGAGCCATGCGATACATCCAGATGGCGTGTAGCCCCGGATAGCAGGTTAATACTTCCCAGGATGAACGGGCAGCCGGATCGCGGTCAAATGCGGTGCGAATATCTTCTTGAATGTGCTTTATCATGCCGGAATTCTAGCACAAATTTTTTCCAGCGCCTGTTCAGGTGCGGCAATACTCCACAAGGCGGGCGCGGATAAACGATCAGTCGCCCATTGGCGCACTGTTTCAACATCCACCGCCTGAATTTGCTCCAGCCACTGCATGGGTGAAAGCAGACTTGCTTCATCAAAGCGCGAACCCAGGTAAAGCATTTGTCCTTCCACTGAATCCAGCCCCATACGAAATTGCACCTGCAACTGCCGCTTTGACCGTTGCACATCATCGGCGCTTATATTTACGGCAAAGTCCGCCAGCAATTCAGCCAACAGACTAACGCACTCAGCCGCCCGATCCGGCTCCGTGCCGCAGGTAATGCTCCATGTGCCCGTATCAACCAGGGCATTCAGATGCGAGCCTATACCATAAGCCAGACCGCGCTTTTCTCTTATTTCACGAAACAAACATGAACTCATGCCGCCGCCCAACACTTGATTGGCCAACCATGCAACCGGCCGTTGTGCAGATGCAGCTGTCACTCCGGCAAACGAGGCAATGATCTGCGCCTGCTCGCCGTTGCGCGCCAATGCCTGCACACCGCTAGCCAGGCCTGCGACAGGCTGGCGTGATGTGTTTTCCATATCATTCGTAAGCTCAAGGCCGCCCCAATCCCGTTCAGCTACCGCCGCAATCAAATCATCGTGTTCAATGTGACCGGCTGCCACAATCAACAAACGCGGCGCACGATACCAGTGCTGTAAATACTGCGATAAATCCTTTGCACTCAAGGCTGACAAGCTTGCATGGCTGCCCAAAACAGGCCGCGCCAGACTATGGCCGGGAAACAAGGCTTCCAGATGCTGATCCATCACCCATTCTTCCGGTGAATCCTCAACCATGGCCATTTCGGCAAAAATCACTTCACGCTCGCGCTGCCATTCGGCTTCAGGCAAGGCTGGTTCACGCACCATCTGCATGAGAATATCCAGCGCTTCCTGCCAGTGCTCATGCAAGACATGCAAATGAAAACAGGTACGTTCACGCGATGTAAACGCATTGGCATTACCGCCCAGCTCATCCAGCTTTTCAGCCAGCTGATGCACATCCATCTGCTGCGTGCCTTTAAACAGCATATGTTCCAGTGCATGGCTAATGCCCGACAAACGTGCCACTTCATCGCGGCTACCGACATCAATAAAGATGCCCAGCGCCACACTCTGGCTCTGCTGCATGGCATGACTCAGCACCAACGGCCCGTTTGAAATTTGTGTCTCTTGATAAAACAAAGAATTCATCAGCACTCCATAATCCGTTGATGTTTATAACTTTTTGATGACCTTTCTTTTTTGGTATCCACCGTTGGTGTGATACAATTTGTACCAGATGGTGTACTTATACTACGTGTCACACCTTTCAACATCATTTTCCGGTCTAGTCAGGTGAAGAGATAGCTTAGCCATAAAGAAGTAGTAACCATTTCGAGTTAAGCTTGTTCTATTGCTACCTACATGCTTATGAATATATTCAGATGACACGGAACAAGCAGTATCTAGCTGGGCGATATAACTACCAGATAAAGTTGGTACATTTGGCAAAAACAACACATCAGTAACTGTATTATCTTTAATCGACTGCAATTTAGAGCCGCCAAACTCTTCTTCAGAAAATGGAAGCAATGGAACAATCGTATAAGATGGCTTTCTGATTTTTCCACAATCCTTACTCATATCGCAAGTGTTGCTAAGTAGTATGGCAGGCAATGGAACCTTTGTTCGCTTCACCTCACCATCTTTATTGATATAACAAGCAGGTAGAGCCTTAATAATATCACCTTGTGCTAAGTGTTCAAAGGCAGAAGCATACAGCCATTTTTCTAGATAAGGGTTTGCCTCTGAGTATCTTTTTAACTCACGAAAAACACCGTCTGACACCGAGGGAAATAGACTGCGGTACAGTTCCTCAAAAGGCATTACTCGAAATATCTATCCATCAATGTTGCAATTACTTCTTGTTCGTATTCGTTTGAGCTTCTTGCATTTGGAAAGAGTAAATCCAAACCTGACGCTGCCTCTGTTGTTTCTACAAGAACCTGAGGTTCAGAAACAAATAGCAACTGCGTACCACCTTCAACCTCAGATATGGAGGCAACATCATAGTAAGAGGCTTCCTGTGCCCTTTTGGTCACAGCTGCCGATGACAAGCTAGGCATAAACATTGAAATAGAACACACCAATGCAAGAGTGGCCTTTGAAGCCACGTTAAATGACTCAACTGGAGCTGACTCACCAATCAAGGGCATGCTTATTGCACCGCCAGAGCTAACAATATTATGGTTAAACATCCTTCACCCCCATTACCTTTCGCAACTCATTAGTAGCCAACGTTTCGTATGCTTCAATCAGATTATAGTGTAAAACATCAAGCAATTCACCTATCTCGTGAGCCCCATACTCGGAAACAGATTCCCTTGAAGAATCAATATCAACAAATAGGGCTCCACCTTGCGGCGACTCCGTTGCCACTGTTACTGACAGTCTATTTTCATCTATAGGCACAGAAACCATGGAATGAACCCCGTTTAGATGATTCAACACGACCTCTGATACATAGGGTGATTTTGATAGCCAATGACTATAATCCAATCCGCTATCAAGTTCAGGCATCCGGTTAACATACCTAAGCCCCACCCTCTCAAGAGAAAAGGAACCAACGTTGCCGAATTCTTCATATGCTGCGGAGATTTTAGGCTTAAACATACCCCAACCTTGATAAGGTTCCAAAACGTTTACGGTCAAAAGGTTAGGCTGAAGTTGAACCAACGACTTACCATTATCTGACTTGAAAAGCATATGCGCATTCTCATTTACAACGCTTTGACCTTGCTGACCATCGGGGCCAATCTTGATGCCCAATGAGATTTGCTTACGCTCTTCTTTGTTTGGGTACTCACTTTGGATTTGATTCCAAAAAGCGCCATAAATAGTGGAATCCCAATTGTCAGATTGAGCAAAACGGAACTCGCAGAGAGCCTCGATTATTGTTGGTTCATTGTAGTTCATATGATTTTCGAATCATCCTTGCAAACCCTCATACTTTCAAGCAAAACATGATCAACCCTCACGGCCATTACTCACGTATCATATTATAGATGGTTTGGCTCAATATTCCAGTCCATCTGGAATCAGGGATGGCTCTTCGATAGTAGAAAATATACTCTTCGGAGCGATGAAGAAAACACCATTTACTCCCCATTTTGAAACTTCCTGTATCACAAAAAAGTACACCCACTCTGTACGAGCGGGTGTGAAATTTTGCATCATCTTTAGGAAGCCCCTGACTAATAAGGGATATCTAGAATTTGGTGGAGCCAAACGGGATCGAACCGTTGACCTCTACGCTGCCAGCGTAGCGCTCTCCCAGCTGAGCTATGGCCCCATGGCCTCGGTACAGATTTCACAATCTTGTCCCGAAGGCGGCGCATTTCGCCATAGCAGGGTAAGATTGTCAACATGAGTTCATCCAATACATCTGCTTCCACGCCCACTTCAGCATCGGTGCAATTGTTTCGCCGCACCTTATCCGCCGATTGTCTGACTCCGCCGGGTGTGTTTTCCCGCCTCGTCGATCGGGGTGATTGTTTTATGTTTGAATCTGCCGAAGGTGGTGAACGCTGGGGTCGTTACAGTATTTTGGGCATTAGCCCTGCTTGCCGAGCCACATCGAACGGCAACCACACCCGTTTACAGTTTCGTGATGGTCATGAAGAAAGCTTTGATGGGGGTATTCTGGACTGGTTACGCGAGCACATCATCGAGCAGGATTTTATTGCCGCCGATGATTTACCCTTTGCCGGTGGTGCAGTCGGTTATTTCGGTTATCAACTGGTATCCCATTTCGAAGATATTCCGGCTGATTTGCCCGATCCGGTCAATGCACCGGAATCGGCCTATCTGCTGGTCGATCGTTTTATGGTGTTTGATAATCTCAAGGGCACGTTAACCTGTTGTGTGCGGCTGCCCTCTGATCAAGCCGATGAAGCGAGGCGTGTATTAAACGGTATGGAGGCCAGTCTATCTGAAGGCGAAATGGCCAAGGTACTCAATCTCGATGCCGATACCACGCTATCGAGTGCGCCAGTAGCGCAAACGTCACAAGCTGATTTTGAGGCGGCCGTGAGTAAAGCACGCGAATATATTCTTGCCGGTGATATTTTTCAGGTGGTGTTGAGCCAGCGTTTCTCCAAGCCTTTAAACTGTGCTCCGTTTGATATTTACCGTGCCGTACGCCATATCAATCCATCGCCCTATTTGTTTTATCTGCATATCGGTGAGACCACGCTGGTCGGCTCATCACCGGAAATTCTGGTTCGCCGTGAAATGGAAAAGGCAGTTGTGCGCCCCATTGCTGGCACCCGTCCACGTGGCCACAATATCGAAGCAGATATTGCGCTGGAGAAAGAACTCTTGGCCGATGCCAAAGAATTGGCCGAACATCTAATGCTGGTCGATTTGGGTCGCAATGACATGGGGCGTGTATGCCGTTATGGCAGCATCGAACTCACCGAGTCCATGCAGGTTGAACGCTATTCGCATGTTATGCACATTGTATCGCAGGTTGAAGGCGATCTGCAGCAGGATGCCGGTAGTCTGGATTTGCTGGCTGCAACTTTTCCTGCTGGCACAGTATCCGGTGCGCCTAAAGTACGTGCAATGGAAATCATCCATGAACTGGAGCCTGTAGCGCGTGGGCCTTATGCCGGCACAGTCGGTTATATCGGCTTTGGTGGCCAGCGCATGGATACGTGCATCGCTATTCGCACTGCTGTGATTCACGATGGTCAGGTACATATTCAGGCTGGTGCTGGCATCGTGGCTGATTCGGTGCCTGAAAAAGAGCATCAGGAATGTGTCAATAAAGCCACCGCCATGTTCCGCGCTGTGGCACTGGCTGAAGCCCAGACCAAGGTAAACAACAGCGATGACGAGGCAACAGTGCAGGGACAACAAACATGATTCTGGTCATTGATAACTACGATTCATTCACCTTCAATCTGGTGCAATATCTCGGTGAACTGGGTGAAAGCCCCAAGGTGATTCGCAACGACAAAATCACGCTGGATGAAATCACCGCGCTGGCTCCCGATCATATTCTGGTTTCTCCAGGTCCCCGCACACCTTATGAAGCCGGCATCTCAATGGCTGTCATCAAACAGTTTTCCGGCCATATTCCGATCCTGGGTGTGTGCTTGGGTCATCAATCCATTGCCGCTGTATTTGGCGGGCAAGTGATCCGTGCGCCGCGCTTGATGCACGGCAAGACCAGTCTGATCGAACACGATGGCATGGGCATGTTTGCCAAGCTCCCCTCTCCGTTCACTGCCACCCGCTATCACTCCTTAATTGTGCCTGAACCCTTGCCCGATTGCTTAATACGTACAGCCTGGACGGCTGAAGATGAGTTAATGGGTTTGCGCCACCGTGAGCACCCGACCTTTGGCCTGCAGTTTCATCCCGAATCCATTCTCACCGAGCACGGCCACCACATGCTAAAAAACTTTCTGGAAACCACCGCATGATCGATGAGTCAAAAACATTCACCACAGAGTACGCAGAGCTACGCAGAGTAAACCTTAAAAAAATCATAGGGAATGCTTTTGACTTTACTCTGCGTAACTCTGCGTCCTCTGCGGTAAATAAAAGGGACATACAATGAGTTCAACCATCGTTCAAATCATCGAAGGCCTTCAAGCCGGTAAAACAATCACGACTGAGGCTGCTGAAGCCGCCTTTACCAGCATCATGCATGGTGAAGCTAGCCAGGCTCAAATCGCAGCGATTTTGATGGGCTTGTCCATACGCGGAGAATCGGCGGAAGTGGTCGCCGGTGCCGCCAAAGCCATGCGTGCAGCAGCGACCCGGATCAAGCCCAAGGCTACCGGCCTGATGGACACCTGTGGCACCGGAGGCGATGGTGCCAAGACATTTAATATCTCCACCGCCGTTTCGATTGTCGTGGCCGCCTGTGGCTTAGCTGTGGCCAAGCATGGTAATCGCGCCATGTCTTCCAAGTCCGGCGCTGCCGATGTGCTGGAAGCGCTTGGTGTGAATCTGGATATCAGCCCACAACAGGTGGCCGATTGCATTGATGAGACCGGCATCGGCTTCCTGTTTGCCCAACACCTGCATCCGGCCATGCGCCATGCAGGCCCTGTACGGCGTGAATTGGGCATTCGTACCATCTTTAATATTCTAGGGCCATTAACCAACCCTGCTGGTGCAGACTACCAAGTGCTGGGTGTGTACAGCAAAGATAAACTGGAACTGGTGGCCAACGCCCTGCTGCAGCTCGGCAGCAAACGCGCGCTCATTGTACATGGCCGTGACGGCCTCGATGAAATCACCACCACCGACATCACCGATGCCATTCTTATCGAAGCTGGACAGACACCCATTCATTTTGAAATTGATCCTGAAGCCTTCGGCATGCCTTATACTGTTAGCGAAGCATTGGCCGGTGATGATGCTGCCACCAATGCCGATATTCTAAGGCATATCTTCGCAGGCCAACCGGGAGCCGGTCGCGATATTGTATTATTGAATGCTGGTGCTGCCCTGTGGGTTGCTGGACGCGTCAACGGCATTGGTGAAGGCATTGGCATGGCAGCACGCGCCATCGACAGCGGCAAGGTGCAATCCACACTCGATGCGTTGATTGCTTTTACGCAACAGGCTTCTCGTTGAACCGCAAAGTACGCAATGGTGCGCAAAGAAAAACCAAGAATTTCTTTTTAATGAATGTAGAAGTGCAAATATGACTTCAAAGCAAACGAATAACGAAGCTCAATACATCAATGCATTAAGTCGAAAGATATTAGATGCGGCCATGACCGTTCATAGCACCCTCGGACCCGGATTACTTGAATCAGCTTATGAGCACTGTCTTTTGTATGAACTAGGTAAGCACAGCGTACAAGCCCTGTCACAGGTTCAGCTACCAATTGTGTATGACCAGCAAAAAATTGAAGCAGGATATCGGATTGATATATTGGTCGAAAACAAGATTATTGTGGAACTAAAGGTTGTCGAACGGTTGTTGCCTATTCATGAAGCTCAACTACTTTCCTACCTTAAATTGGCAGATAAGCGCTTAGGGTTGCTCATTAATTTTAACGTCAATCAATTACGACATGGCATCAAAAGGATGGTCAATGATTTCTGATTTTAACTTTGCGTACCTTTGCGTACTTCGCGGTGAAAAAAAATGAGTTCTATTTTAAATGAAATCGCTGCATACAAGCGCGAGTGGGTTGCGCAGTGCAAGCAGCAACGATCCGAATCCGAGTTATTACAACTGGCAAAGCGCGCCACGCCATTGGATTTTACCGGTGCTTTAACAAACAAGATCGATCACCAACAGAGCGCCGTCATTGCCGAAGTAAAAAAAGCCAGCCCATCCAAGGGCATTATTCGCGCTGACTTTGATCCGGTTGCTATCGCCCGGTCGTATGAGGCCGGTGGTGCATGCTGTTTATCCGTGCTGACCGATGTGAAATATTTTCAGGGTGATGATGCGTATGTTCGCGCTATTCGTCAGGCTGTGGACATCCCCATTCTGCGTAAAGACTTTATGCTTGATCCGTATCAAATCATCGAAGCCAAAGCCATGGGAGCGGATGCCATTTTGATTATACTCGCCATGCTGGATGATGTGCTGGCGGCTGAACTGACCGCCTGTGCTCTGGATCTTGGTTTGTCTGTTTTGCCTGAAGTGCATAATGCAGAAGAATTAGAACGCGCCCTGAAACTCGACACCCAACTCATGGGCCTCAACAACCGCAACCTGCATACGTTTGAAACATCGTTAGATACGACGATCTCATTATTAAGCCACATCAGTCAAGATAAAACGATCATCACCGAATCCGGTATTTTCACAGCCGATGATATCGCAACAATGAACCAAGCTGATGTGTATGGTTTTCTTATTGGCGAATCGTTAATGCGTCAAAATGATCCGGGCTTGGCTTTGCAGCAATTACTGAATCATTAAAGACTTTACCGCAGCACCCCAGGGTGGCCTCTCTTGCTACGCATTCACCTTCAGGACGCAAGGGACGCAGAGGAGAGTCAAAAAAAGCTATAGAAGAAGGAAACGCAACCCTTTAACTCATAGATAAAAACATAAATTAGCCACGAATTACACGAATGGACACGAATAAGGCAATAACCA
>JAUZQK010000011.1 GCA_030951025.1 Mariprofundus sp.
AAACAGGCCATCACCCAGGGGATCACTGCCAATCACAATCAAGGCATCGAGTTCACCCGCTGCCGCAGCAGCAAACAGATCACCAGCACTCACACGCACATCACCACAGCTTGCACTCAAGACCTGTGTATTCATGCCTTCCGGCAACAGGTTACGACCATCATTATCTTTTTCAGCATGGCCACAGGCACGCATCAACAAATCCAGACCATGAATCAAGGCAGCAGCATCAGCATGCGAACGAATTTCTTCACCCACAAGCAGAGCGCAGCTATCGGACATTAATGCATCAGCCAACACTTTACCGGCTTCGTGCCGCTCAGGCACAGCTGCCAGCCAGGATTCAAATCCAGCTGCAGTTTTACCCAACACGCTGACCTGCTCCATAGCCCGGGCAATCACCGCATACCAGTCACGCGGACGAATCAACGCATCGTTAGAGATTTCCATATTGGTGCGATAATTCATTGCACCGATTCTTGAGACAGGTTTGCCGGCATTGCCACGTTTACGCAAACGCTGCATCAGCAATGGCAAGCGCTGTCTAAGATCAGAACCCAGCACCACCACCTGATCAGCCTCAGCAATTTGAGCCGTGGTCATGGCAAAACCTTCTTCAAATGCAAATGGACGCATATCACGGCGATGCAAATCATAAGCGATATGGGATTCTGGAAAAACAGCATCACGCATCAAACGGATAGCCGCCTGACCTTCCACACTCCAATCCGGCGAAAACAGAATACCAACGCGCTTGCCTTTCAATAAATCGACTGTTTTGGCAAAGGCTGTATCCCAGTCCACTGCGTTCAAGACACCATCTATGCGCACTTTAGGCGCTAAAATACGATGTTCGGAACGGAATGCATCATAGACATAGCGACCACGATCACAGATCCAAGGTTCAGGACTATTCTCAACTGGCTGAATGCGCATCACTTCATCATCACGCGATTGAATCTGAATATCACAACCATTCGGACACTGCGTACAGGTGCTCTGATGATGGGTCATTTCCCATGGCCGCGAGACATCATGTGATGGTTTATCCAGCAGCGCACCAACCGGACAAATATCCGGCAGATTGCCCGACAATTCGGATTCCAGTGCTTCTTCAACAATACCTGCAATGGTCATGTGATCAGATCTATTGAGCACACCAATATCACCAGTGCCAGCCACTTCATCCGCAAAACGAACACAGCGGGTACAATGGATGCAACGGGTCATGCAGGTATTTACAAACGGACCAAGCTCATAATTCACCACAGCGCGTTTGGGCTCGGAATAACGCCCACGGGATGCACCATGATCAACCGTATAATCCTGTAATTTACAACTACCACCCTGATCACAAACAGGGCAATCGAGCGGATGATGAATAAGCAAATATTCCATCATCATTTCACGATCTTTTTCCAACGAAGCTGATTGCGTAATCACCTTCATGCCTTCGCCCACCGGCGTACAGCATGAAGCGGCCGGTTTGTTCCAGCCTTCAACTTCTACCAGACACATGCGGCAATTGGCCGCTACAGATAATTCAGGATGATAACAAAAATAAGGTACATCATGGCCATACTCACGGCATGCTTCCAAAATACTGGTGCCAGCTGCAACTTCAACTTCCTGCTCATTAATAAATAAAGAGGTCATGCCGCACCTCCGTGTGCGTCACACTGCGTGCGCGCTAAAGCGCGTGTGGTTTTGCTATCCTGCAAAAGCATCATGCCATACCTCCTGGTATGTCACACTGCGTGCGCGCTAAAGCGCCTGTGGTTTTGCTATCCTGCAAAAACATCATGCGTTCTCTCCCAGATAAGCTTGCACATCTTCAGGGAAATGTTTCAACAACGACAAGACCGGTGCAGCCGCACCTTCGGCCAAGGCGCAAATCGTACGCCCGGCCATATGTCTGGCCGCATCACCGAGCACGGTCACATCATCTTGTGTTCCCTGTCCATTTTCCACCCGTGTAATCACACGCTCCAACCAACCCGTACCTTCACGGCACGGCGTACACTGACCACACGATTCATGCGCAGAAAAATGCGCCAAACGACGCGTCAACGCCATCAAGTCAGCTGTTTCATCCATCACAATCACAGCACCGGAACCCAGAAAAGAGCCAGCTTTCATAATATCATCATAGGTCAACGGCACATCGTAATGTTCTGCTGTTAACCACGGTGTTGAAGAGCCACCCGGAATAATCACTTTCGGTACCGTGCCGTGCTGCAAACCACCACAATAATCTTCAATCAGCACCCGCATCGTGGTACCCATGGGCACTTCGTAGTTGCCCGGCTTGTTCACATGACCAGAGACTGAAAATATCTTGCAACCAGTATTGTTCGGAATACCAATCGCCGCATGCCATGCACCACCATATTCTAAAATAGCCGGTACGGACGCCAGGGTCTCGACATTATTCACCACGGTTGGGCAGCCATAAAAACCTTCAACGGCAGGAAATGGCGGTTTAAAACGCGGTCTGCCCGCCTTGCCTTCCAACGACTCAATCAAGGCAGTCTCTTCACCGCAAATATACGCACCCGCACCACGATGTACGACCAGATTCATACTAAATTCAGAGCCCAGAATATTCTCACCCAACAGATTAGCGGCATAAGCTTCTTGAATAGCGGCATTCATGACATTGCTTTCATGCAGAAATTCACCACGAATATAGATATAAGCATCTTTCACACCGAGTGCAAAACCAGCCATAATCATGCCTTCAATCAACAAATGCGGATCAAAGCGCATAATATCGCGATCCTTGAATGTACCCGGTTCACCCTCATCGGCATTGCACAGCAAATACGTCGGCTTGCCCGTATTGCGCGGCACAAACGACCATTTCAGACCAGTAGGGAAACCCGCCCCACCACGCCCGCGCAGGCCAGATGTTTTCATTTCATCGATGATTTTACTCGAGCTGAATTCTTTCAATACGGTTGGCAAAAAAGCATAAGCCCCGTGTTCACGCGCCACGGCCAACGTATTCATATCGGGGACATTGATGTTGTCAAAACAGATCTGCTTGACTTGTTTAGGATCAGAGGAAATGGTCACTGTATCGCTCCATCACGCACTTTAGTAATCAGAGCATCCATATCAGCCGCCGTAACTTTCTCGTGGTAAGTGTTATTCACCTGCACTACCGGCGCGCCTGCACAAGCTCCGGCACACTCCACTTCAGCAATGGTAAACAGTCCGTCCGGCGTTGTTTCACCCTGTTTGATGCCTAGCGTTTCACACATATGCGCCACCAGTTCATTCGCTCCATTGAGCATACAGCCTGCATTGGTGCACACTTCAAGCAGATACTTACCAGTCGGCTGCTCACGAAACATGGTGTAAAAAGTCACCACTTCGCGCACTTGCATCAAACGCAAACCCAATACTCCGGCAATCATCTTCTGTGCATCCATCGAAATATAACCAAAATCTTCCTGCGCCATGTACAGCACCGGCATCAAGGCCGACTGCGCTCCGGGATAGCGTTTCACCACTTCGGCGATCTCGGCCAAACGCGCGTCACTGAAACGCTCTTCACGAGAAGCATTCGCATCCGCACTCATCGGTCTACCTCCCCAAATACAATATCCTGCGTACCCAGAATCGCCACCACATCGGCAATCATGTGACCGCGAACCATATAATCCAGCGCTTCGATATGCGCAAAACCCGGTGCACGCACTTTCATACGGTAGGGTTTGTTGGAGCCA
>JAUZQK010000110.1 GCA_030951025.1 Mariprofundus sp.
GGTAGAATAGATAAAACGAATACCCAGCTTCTGCGCATAATCCATCGCTTGCTGAAGCCCTTGTGTCGGATGTGCTGACTGTTTCTTGGCTTCAATAATAGCGAGATGACGGTTGTCGCTGTGCAGGAGATAATCAACAAAACAGCGGCTCCCGCGTTGATTTCCAGCTAATTTACGCCCATCTGTAAAATAATATTCTCGAATAATCTGGTGACTCATCCATCCAGATGAGACTAAAGCGGGATCAATAAAGTTGGCTCGGGTATCAGCTTCAGAAGTCATCAGCAATATTATCTTGATCGGTTACTTCACAGAGGGCAGGCATCGGTCACACAGCATTCGGGGCGATCAATGACTGATTCCAATTGTGTCAACGCCAACAACAAACGCATCTGCTTGGATTCACTGCGGCGGGCTTCACCGCTCACGGCAGGTGCTGCATCGCCTTGCATATATTGCTCACGGTAAGCCTCAATGGCGGGCCAATGCACATGTTTATGCCATAACTGAATCGCCACAGCTTCAAAGTCCGTGCCCGGCTGCCGTAGCAGCTGAGCAATGGCACGGCTTTGCAACAGGGTCAGGCGATGCAGCCATTCACGACGCAAATTATGCGCATCTTCACTGCCCCAATCCGCACTGCGCAAAGGCACTTCCATTTCTTCAATCGGCAACACCTTCAAACAGGCCTGACTGGCCAGCAAACAACGCTGTAGCGGAATATCCATCGTGCTCGCCAAATGCACAGCGCAGGCTGAGCGCGCCAGTTGCGGCATGGCTGCCATGTGCAGGGCATGGGTCTGGCTCAGACTTGAATTGGCAATACTATCGAGTAAATCGGCATGATTATTACCGGCCAGGGCCGCCATGCCGGGATCAGTAATCGCTTTCATAAAATCTGCCAAACCGTGCTGCTGTGTTTCGATCCAGTCGCGGCTCAACGTCTCCACAGGACATAAACGTAACAATGCTTCAGCAAATAGCATCAACTGCTCTTGTAACATGCGCTGCAAATGCAGGGCGATTTCCATATCGTGACGATCATCCCAAATGGCGATCTGCAATAAGCCACTATCGAGCACCGTTTCAGCAATCAACAGCGCCTCAACAATATGGCTCACAGTGCTATCAAGCATGCTCTGCAAATGATGCACAGCAGCCAAGCCAATATGATTCACAATATGATTGGCAGCTTGAGTGTGAATAATTTCACTACTCAGCGGATGTTGGCTGAAATCTCCGGCATAATGCTGATGCAACTGAGCCGGGAAATAAGCTTCCAATAGAATCTGACTAAAAGCACTGGATTGATAAAATGATTCATGCGACAACTGGGCATGAATGCGATTTTTTTCCTGCCCCAGTAAAATAGACAGCTGTGGTCTGAGATGTAACAAATCATTCTCTGCAATGCGCGGCGCAACAGCCTCATCAAGCCAGCCGAGTGCCGCAAGCTGATCACGCAAGCGCTGCAAGCGTGGTGGATGCTCAACCGCATCGAGTTCAGCCAGTGTCAGCACGCGCGATTGCAAGAGGTTATCCTGTAAACACTGATCGGTTACAGCATCGGTAAGCTGTTCCAGCAAACGGTTACGCTGTTTACCCTTTAAGGCTTTGCCCGGCAATGAGGCCAGCAGCACCTTCAAATTGACTTCGTGATCGGACATATCCACACCGGCTGAATTATCCATCGCGTCGGTATTGATAATGCCACCATCAACGGCAAATTCGATACGTGATTTTTGTGTAAAGCCCAGGTTTCCGCCTTCACAAACCACCTTGCAGCGCAAGTTCTGCGCATCCACACGCACAGCATTATTGGCCGGATCACACACTTCCATATGCGTTTCATCGCTGGCTTTAACATAAGTGCCAATGCCACCGTTATAAAGCAGATCAACAGGCGCCGCTAAAATAGCCCGAATCAGTGCTTCACCGGATAATGCCTTGGCATCAATGCCCAGCACAGCTTGCACATCGACGGATAAATCAATGGTTTTCGCACTGCGTTCAAATACGCCGCCACCATCACTGATCAAGGCTGTATTGTATTCAGCCCAACCACTAACCGACGCAAACAAACGCTGGCGCTCGGCAAATGATTTGGCCACATCAGGCTGCGGATCAATAAAAATATGTTGATGGTTAAAAGCTGCCACGAGTTTAAGTGCAGGATTAAGCAACATGCCATTGCCAAACACATCGCCGCCCATATCACCAATGGCCACACAACTCATCGCATCAGCACAGGCATCGATGCCAAACTTGGCAAAGTGATGGGTGGCACAAATCCATGCACCACGCGCCGTGATGCCAACCACCTTATGATCATAACCATATTCACCACCACTGGCGAAAGCATCATCGAGCCAAAAGCCTGCCGCCTGCGCTTCAGCATTGGCATCATCCGAGAAGCGTGCTGTGCCTTTATCTGCAGCCACCACAAGATAAGCATCGTTTTGATCACAATCGGCTATCTTAATGCCTGCCGGTGGGATATTTTCACCATCCGCCAGATTATCAGTCAAAGCAAGCAAGCTGCG
Organism: Mariprofundus sp.; assembly: GCA_030951025.1. Classification (GTDB taxonomy): domain Bacteria; phylum Pseudomonadota; class Zetaproteobacteria; order Mariprofundales; family Mariprofundaceae; genus Mariprofundus. The sequence continues at coordinate 2,544 of JAUZQK010000110.1, forward strand.
GATAAAGTTGCGATATTGCTGCAATACAAAATCAGCACCCTGGCCATCCCTGATAACAAAACCGCCCTTCGAGCCTGTCGGTACGATCTGCCCATTTTTAACTGTTTGTGTGCTCATCAATTCCAATACTTCAGTACGGAAATCAGCCGGCCGATCAGAATAACGTAAACCACCACGGGCAATGGGTCCGGCGCGCAAATGCACGCCTTCAACATGCACACCATGTACAAAGATTTCACGGTATGGTTTCGGCTGAGCCGCAAAACTCAAGCGCGATGTATCAATTTTGATCGCCACCGGATTGCCCGTCTGGCGTACAAAGGCATTGGTTCTTAAACCCGCTTCGACCAGTTCCGCCAGCGCACGAAACCAGCGATCATCACTTAAACTGGCAACATCCAGCATGGCTTGATGAAATGATGTGCGCGCTTCAGAGAGAAAATCCTCGGGCATGGCTGGTAGATGATGGGCGGCAAACAAACGATGCAACATGGCGCTGACATCGGCATGACGTAACATCATATCCGATAACGGCAGCTTGGCAGCATCGGGCATGAGTTGAATGAGGTGATTGCGCAACGCAATCAAATGCGCCACAGCATCGATATCCAGACTGGCTCGAATAATCAATGCATTGATGAGATCATGATCGGCTTCATCATTCAGCACCAACGCCAAGCCACGCCTCAAACGGCTGGCATCATCGTTGTTTAAATGACGCGCAGCCCGACAGGTCAAGACACTGATATGAATGCAATCTGAATCATCCGGGCAACCAAAGGGCACAACCGATTCTTGCACCGGATCGAGATCAAATGCACGAATAATATCGACCAGATTCCCCAGCGATGGCTGGCTTAACGAATAAATATGCAATTCCACTTCCAGGCTGTCGCCCGCCAATGCGCGCACATGCACACAGGTGCGCGCATTGGCCAAGACCCGGCGGCGCATCTGCACATCGCGGCTAAACTGTGCTGGTGGAAACAACTCCTGATACAGCGGTGAAATCGATTCAAGCTCTTTCAAGGTGGCTGGAATATCGAAGATATCAGCATGGCGCAGTATTTCTGCTTTGGCATTATCTTTCCAAAATACAATGCAGTGGAGAATAATACGATGCAGCTGTTTACTGCTGATGAGCTGATCACTGCCTTGCTCAGCGCTGCGCTCAATTGCGATGAGAATAATGCGGTGCGGACCAACACCATAAGATTCATAACCCTGTTGTTTGAGACCGGCTTTCGACAAGGCATCCAGAATCCGCTGCATCACCACCGGACCGAATCGCTTGCTTGAAATAGCCACCATCAGGGTATCGAGATTACCCTGCAGCGACACAATCATATTGGCCACCAATTGTAGCGGATTGGCCAAGTCAATCACTGCCTTTAGCGGCTCCAGCCAATCATCAGCACGGGTCGCCAACAAGATGCGTTTGGGCATACGATCAAACAGGGTACGAATTTCACGCCGATAAAAAGCCGAATGCTGCAACAACGTATCATTGGCCAGAATGCGCCAGTGCTTGGCCAATACCGGCAGATAGCTGGCATTGGCAAAACGCGCACTGCGCGAAAAATGGCCAATAATGGTCATCGTTTCCAGCCTTTGCTCGGCATCATCATCAACCGCCCTCAAGTAACTGATGCGCACCACTTCGATGCTGGCGGCGCTATAGAGATAATGCTGGCTGCCACGTAGATTGATCCATTCAACACCTGCCTGTGTGGCCGGCTCAATGGCATCAATATCTTGCATCAATCCCGGTGCCACACGTTTAAGCACACGGCTGTTTTTCATTAAACCCAAACGTGTATCCTGATACTGAATACCAAAATACAAATAATGGTTGTCATTCATCCAATCGAGCAGGGCGGCATCATCAGATTGCTGGCCCATCAACTGGGCAACGGACTGGGCAATACATTTGCGCATGGCATCAAAATCGCGCACCGATAAATCAACGGCTTGCAGGATAGAATGAATATCCTTACGAATAGGCTCGGCATCGGGTGAAATGGCAGCTGAAAGGTGCAGGGCGATAAACATGAAATTACCACCTTCAGGATCATCAGCATCATGTATTGCAGCTTTTTTCAGCTCCAACTCACACCCATCGGCATCGCAAAGCATGCGTGCGACCATGGTTTGCTGGCCAATAGGCTGGATACCGCAACGGCTCATATAACCCTTGATTGCATCCAGGTAAAAAGCCTGATCAGGGCAACGAATGGTAAAGATATGCCGATGCAGATTGCCATGTGTGAGGGTGCGGCTATGCATGGCGACGCGCGAACTTTTTCCTTTTGGCAACAGGGCAAGGAAATCCTGCACCAGTGCCGCCATCAAACGTGGTGGCACCGTATCCATACGGTGTTGGCTTCGGGCTTGATCCAGTAAATCGATGAGTTGATGGCGAAGATGTCGCATGGCTCCAGTGTAGCGCCTAGCTGGGTCTGATGTCGAATAGCAATCTCCGGCATCAATACAACCACACGGGCAAGTCGATACGGAGTGGCATTCTTCAACACCGATCAACAGCGCTCATTTGACGAATGCATCATTCTTCGTTTGCATGAGTGGATGGATGACAGCATAAAGGGACACCGTGAACGACTCAGACAGCGCTTTGAGGCACATGGTTTTGATGGCTTTCATGATTATGAAGTGCTGGAACTATTGATGACTTATGCGATTCCACGTGTGGATGTCAAACCAATAGCCAAGCGTTTATTGGCCAGCTTCGGCACCCTGGCCGGTGTCTTTGATGCACCGTTATGTGAGCTCAAGCAAAGCCAGGGGGTGGGTGAAAAAGCGGCGGTGTTTTTATCTTTAATTCGTCATGTTGAAGTGCGTTATCTGGCCTCTGATCTACCGGGTAAAAATGTCTATGACCGGCCTGAGAAGGTCAAAGCCTATTTGCGTTTGCAGATGCAGGGGCGCGGCATGGAATGCTTTGGCGCGGTATTCACCGACCAACAGCACCGGCATGTCGCCACCCAGATTTTATTTGAGGGCACGGTGGATCGCACTGCCGTTTATCCACGCAATTTAATCAAACGGGCGCTCGAGCTCGATGCCAAGGGCATGATTCTATTTCATAATCATCCCGGTGGCACAGCTCGCGCCAGCAATGAGGATATCGATTTAACCCGCCGCATGGTCACCGCTTGCGCACCGCTCGATATTAAAGTTCTCGATCATTTTCTGCTTGCCGGCACTGAGGTTTTATCGTTCAAGGAGCACGGGTGGTTCTAAATGCCATTCTTCAAACCGGCTCAAAACCGGGCGACCTCAAGCCTAAAATAATGAATGCCTTACAAAGCACACAAATGATGGTTATAGTTGTTTCATGAATCCGCTACAATTATCACTGCTGGTTGCCATTCCTTTTGTATTCATTTTCAGCCTCATTAATTTTGTTGAGGGGCTTGATGATCTGGCTCAAATTGAATTAATAATGGCGCTCTCCCTAACCGCCCTGTACGGCTGGACTCGCAAAGCTGATTCCCCCTTGCTACAACAGAACCTGTTCATTATTCATACGGCCATCCTGTTCGGTATATTGTTTCTACAGGGTGGTTTTAGTGAAATCGGTTTTATCTGGAGTTTTGGTTTTCCCTTTATTGCTTATTTGAGCGCTGGCTCTCGCACAGGCCTGGTCTGGACCTGCGCTTATGCACTGATCATCGCTGTATCAAGCAGCCTGCTCGGAGAGATGGTGTGGCAAAAGCTGGCGTATATCGGGCTGGCTTATCTTGCCTTCAGTTTAATCGCCGCGTACACCGTTGGCTGGCGCGACCAACGGGCTGAAAAACATCAGCATCGCATTGTCGACACAAGCAATCGATTAAAACATGAAGAACATGTCTTGATTGAAAACAAAACCAGCCAGCGCAGCTTGCTCGATGCCTTGCCGCATGCGCTGGCAGTACACTGTGATGAAAAATGGGTGTATTGTAATCCAGCCGCAGCACAACTCATGGGTGCCACTGCCGTCGAAGAAATTATCGGCACATCTATTTTCGACTATGTTCAAGCTGATGATGTGGAAAAAACCAAGCAGCGCATCGACAATATGCGCACAAGTGGCCGCCCTGCACCTGTCGTTGAAGAAACCTTGCAACCCAAGAATGGCGAGCCTATCGTCGTACAACTGCAATCCAGCCCGGTCATCTACGATGGTTCAGAGGCATTCATTGTTAGTGCTGAAGCAGCTAACAATGAAATAAGCGGCGGCTCGAACAAAAACAATTCCAATCATCGTCATAAAGTGCAACTCGAACAGTCCCAGCGACTGGAGTCACTCGGCGTACTGGCCGGTGGCATTGCCCACGATTTCAATAACCTGCTGGCGGCCATTTCAGGCAATGCGGAATTGGCGCGGGGTAAACTACAAGCAACGGCTCCGGCAAATACCCATATCGACAACATCGTCGATGCCTGTGATCACGCGGCTGAATTGTGCAAACAAATGCTCGCTTATGCTGGCAAGGGTAGTTATGCCCTCGATGTGCTCAACATCAACGATATGGTCAAATCGATGGGCAAGCTCATCCGCGCCTCGGTCAGCAGTCAAATCGCCTTAAAGATAAAGCTGGATGAATCCGTCCCCGGTCTCGAAGGTGATATGGCTCAAATTCAGCAACTTATTTTGAATTTTATTGTCAATTCTGCCGATGCCATTGGCGCGGAAGCGGGTGAAATTAAAGTATCTACCGGCGTACGCACACTCGATCGTCAGGCACTCGATCGCTTGTACAACGGCCCGAGCCTGGAGACCGGCCGATATCTGGTCATTGAAGTCAAAGACAATGGTAGCGGCATGAGCCATGAGGTGCTGGCCAAGATTTTTGATCCCTTTTTCACCACCAAAGATACAGGCAGCGGGCTCGGCCTATCGGCTGTACTCGGCATTGTACGCGGTCATCACGGTGCTATTCAGGTGCACAGCGCCATCGGTGAAGGCACGGCCTTCCGGGTGTTCCTGCCATCCACAGAGCTCGCCTTTAAAGAAAAAATGGTCAGTACGGTTGAAGTAGAAGCATGGCAGGGTGATGGCAAGGTACTGATTGTCGATGATGATATGCGCGTCCGCAATGTGGCCAGATCATTCGTTGAAAGCCTGCATTTTGAAGTCATCACAGCCAATGATGGCAAAGAGGGGCTGCAGGCATTCAACCGCCACCACGGCAAATTGGTCGCCGTATTACTCGATATGACCATGCCGGTACTCGGCGGTGTGGAGGCCATGGCCGGCATGCGGGATATTGATCGCAGCGTGCCCATTGTGCTGGTATCCGGTTATTCTGAAATAGAAGCTGGTGCATTGATTGCCGGCGACAGGCCGAATGCCTTTTTGCAAAAACCATTCAAGGCCAAAGCATTAAAAACCATTTTATATGAAGTGATGCATCCAGAAGCCCGGCCCAGCGAATAAATTCGGCCACAGCACATTCACAGCTGCAGATGGTCAGCAGGGTATTGATCTGTTCAGCCAGCATCAGCGCGATATTGATTTGCTACTTAGCGACCTGTCTATGCCAAAATTAAACGGCTATGAAGTACTCTCAACAGTGCATGAAACACAAGCGAACAGATCAAGAGTTTAGTCATACTCGAGCTGCAAGTTTACGCAGACGGGGAAGCAGTAGCTCAGCTTTATGTTGACCGGCGAACAATATAACTTCGATATTCTGACAGCGCAGGCGTTGTGCAAATGGGCAGGCTTCATATCAATTCAGATAGTATGGCAGCATTTGTGAATCGTTCAGGTTAGGCTGCGCAGCATGCAAGTCAGCGATTTTAATTTTGATCTACCCGAACATCTTATTGCCAAGCAACCCTTAGATCAGCGTGATGCCTCACGTTTGTTATGCATGTCAGATCACATTTCTGATCAAGCCAACAAGCTAGGCCATGAGCATGGTGATAACGGTATTGTTGATCGTCTGATCAGTGATTTGGCCGAGCTCGTGCACCCCGGTGATGTCTGGGTATTGAATGATACCAAAGTTATTCCAGCCCGCTTGATCGGCCATAAGGATAGCGGCGGCAAGGTTGAATTGTTATTGCTCGAAGCAAGCGATGTTGCCGATGTGTGGCAGGCATGGGGCAAGTGCAACAAGCCTTTAAAATCCGGCACCCGAATCACCTTTGCCGATGATTTTACGGCTGTCGTATTAAAGCGGCATGGCAAACAGATTGAAGTACAGTTGATGGCGGATGATGTCGCTCTCGCCATTGAAAAACATGGCCACATGCCACTGCCACCATACATCAATCGGCCTGATACTGCTGCCGACAAGGCTCGCTACCAGACTGTTTTTGCCCGCCATAGCGGGGCAGTTGCTGCGCCCACTGCTGGCCTGCATCTGACCCGCGCATTGATGCAAAGCATGCGGCAGGCCGGGGCTGAGTTTGCCCACCTTACCCTGCATGTCGGCCCCGGCACTTTTCAACCGGTACAGGTCGATCATCTGCATGAGCATAGCATGCATGAAGAGGCCTATATTGTGCCCGCAGCAACAGCTGAACTGATCAATCGCGCCAAAGCTGAAGGGCGACGCATTGTGGCTGTCGGCACAACCAGCCTGAGAACGCTCGAAGCCGCCAGCCCGCAAGGTCAGTTACAAGCAGGCCAAGGCCGAACCTCCATCTTCATTTATCCGGGTTACCATTTCAACATGGTGGACGCATTGCTAACCAATTTTCATTTACCCAAATCAACCCTGATCATGCTGGTTGCGGCTTTGGCCGGACAGCAGCGTATATTAAACGCTTACGAACATGCCAAGGCCCATGACTACCGCTTTTACTCCTATGGTGATGCGATGTTTGTACCGCGCTTGTGCTCCGTTCAAGCAACACCGACCACATGAAATTATTCATTGCCCAGACGACTCCTCGTGTTGGTGATTTAAGCGGCAATGTGCAGCTTATTCAGCAGGCTATGGATAAAGCTGAAAGCGCGCGCTGTGATGCGGTCGTATTGCCGGAACTGATGATTACCGGTTACCCGCCCGAAGACCTGTTGCAGCGGCCTGCCTTTATGGATGCGGTGCAAGCAGCCACGCAATCGGTAATCGCCGCCAGCCATAACAGCTGTGTGATATTCGGTGCACCACGGCGTGATGGTTCGGGGCTCAAAAACAGCGTCTTTTTAGCCCAGTGTGGCAAGCTTATCGGCATCTATGACAAGCAATTCTTGCCCAATTACGGTGTGTTTGACGAACGCCGCTATTTTGCCGCAGGAACAGGTGAATCATATATTTTTATAATCAATGGCTGGCGTGTCGGTATCGGTGTGTGTGAAGATTTATGGCACGATGAATTGGCTGCCAGACAGGCTGTGCTGCCATGCGATATCTGGCTTAACTTGAATGCATCACCCTTTCAAATCGGCAAACAGGCTGAACGTGAAGCGCTCGTTGCACGCCGCGCCCAAGCCTTTGGCGCGCCGGTGGTCTATGTCAATCCGGTCGGTGGACAAGATGAGGTGGTATTTGATGGTGGCTCTCATGTCATCGACTCGCAGGGTCATATGCTCATGCGCGCACCGTTGTTCGAGCCATGGTCTGGTATTTTACAGCAGGATGGCATGGGCGATCAGGGAATAAGGGGTGATGATTTGATCAACCCTTTACCCGATAGCATGCAACAGCTGTATCAGGCGCTGGTGTTGGGCATTGCCGATTATGTCCTGCGCAATGGCTGCAAGCAGGTCGTCATTGGTTTATCCGGCGGCATTGATTCCGCTCTGACTGCGGTTCTTGCTGTCGAAGCTTTGGGGGCTGACAACGTGCTCGGCGTGTTGTTGCCCTCATGTTATTCCAGCGACCATTCCATCAGCGATGCTGAAGCGCTGGTAGAAAAACTCGGCATTGAAGCGACCACCTTGCCCATCGCCGACAGTGTCAGTTCAGTCGAACACACGCTGAGCGATTGCTTTGCGCTGTGGGGTAAATCAGCAGCAGATACCACCGAAGAAAATATCCAGGCTCGTATACGCGGTGTCCTGCTGATGGCCATCTCCAATAAAACCGGCCGCATGCTACTCACCACCGGCAACAAGTCCGAAATGGCAGTCGGTTATGCCACCCTCTATGGTGATATGGCCGGTGGCTTTGCGGTGCTCAAAGATGTGTATAAAACAGATGTATTTGATTTATGCCACTGGATCAATCGCGACAGCGAAATCATTCCGGCCAACACCATCAACAAACCGCCCTCGGCAGAATTGCGCCCCGATCAAAAGGATAGTGATTCGTTGCCCGATTATGCTGTGCTCGATGCTATCCTGCGCGCCAATATCGAAGAACGCCTGGGCATCGATGCGATTGTCGCTCGCGGCTTTGATCAGGCGGAAGTCAAACGCATTGTTCGTTTATTGCAACTGGCCGAATACAAGCGCCGCCAGGCACCGCCGGGTGTAAAAATTACCGCACGTGCCTTTGGCCGCGACCGCCGTTACCCCATCACCCACGGCTTCTGGGAATAGTTCATTAGCTCTCTCGAGAGCCGTCGATCTCACAAGCGGTTCGCAAACAGACTGCAGCCTGTTCAAAGTTACCCAACGATTGATGCCATAGTCCCAGACTTTGCCAAGCCAATTTACTGGCATGTTCATCGGCCAGTGCCTGCATTTGTTCAAAGGCTAAACCATCGAGTTTCGCTGCATGTGCCAGTTCAGCCCGTAACCAGCGCTGTGATATGCTCATCAACGCATCTTTTTTACCTTCAAGCTGGCGATAGGCACGCATGGCATCAGAGCGCTGCAACTTCAACAAGGCCTGTGCAATCACATCACTATTGATGCGCTCCAAATGGCCTGCCCACAAACGCTGTGCCGTTTTCTCATCCTTACAGCCGATCAATGCCTGACCATAAGCCAGCAAGACCTGCTCATCTTCCGGCTGCAAGCGATAGGCTTTTCTTAAAAACACAATGGCATCATCAGGCTCTTGTTGACTCAGCTCCAGATAGGCGTGCACCAAGCGTGTCTGCACCGCTTCATTCGAACCACGGCCATGTTTCAATTCCACCTCAAGCAATTCCGCACAACGTGCCCAATCGCCATCTTCTTCCGCCAGATCCGCCATTCTGCTCTGCGCCAATGGTGCGCCCGGATGCGCCGCCAACCAGGCATCCAAATGCGCTTTCCGAAGCGATAAATCCATTTTCGAGTCGGCATCGGCATGTGGATTGGTGGCAATGCGTGCTGCCAGCACTGTACTCAACGGATGCTGTTGCGCCGATGGGGCTGGTAAACAGTGCGCCGGTGTCACCAGCGTACGCAACATATCCAGCCCCCAGTCCGGCAACACACCACGGCAACGTTTTAAGGCTTTCGCACCTGCATCACCGCGTTGATCGAGACATTGCGCCAAGGCTTCCTGCAACTTTTTCTCGCGCCGTTTGCGGCTACCCAAACGCAAGGACTGCCAAATCATGCCAGGGCCTGCAAACAATACCGCCAGCGCACTGCGCATCAGCCACAGGGCAAGCAACAACACCAGCAAGGCCACAATAAATGCACCCTGACGTGTTTCAAACAGCCAGCCAAAGGCTTCGATACGCAAGGCCTGATCGGCGATATCAGGGAATACAATCAGCGCAATACTGAGCCCAAGTGCGGCGATAAGTACCAGAACGAATCTCATAACTCACCCCCTTGTGCTTCACTCACCCATTGCCGGGCGGCTTGCCGTAATGTGCGAATATCATGTTGAATCGGAGCAAAACTCAGCGGCAGGCCCGTTTCGACCATTGCCGTCGCATCATCAGACTGCATGGCTTTCACGTGCAACAACAACTCGGCATGCAAGCTCTGCCATACACCTTCAGCAGGCCATGATTCCAGACTCAGTTGACGCTCCGCATCGAGTAATCGCGCCCTTAAATCGGCCAAACGTCTGGCCTCTAGCGATGGAGCCTGACGCAATTGAAATTGACCAACCACCCAAGCCAGCCACGGCTGTTCCGGCTGCGGTAAAATATCAGCGTGAACTGGCGTGGCCAAGGCCTCAGCCCATTTTTGTAGACTGCCTTTCCACTGTGTCAAATGCTGCGCATCAATACGTGCAAGCCGGTGCATATCCTCCGCCAGCTGGCGCTGTTGTGCTGTTAGGCCAGGCAACAATGAAATTTCTTCCCAGGCCAATTGCATCTGTGGTAAGCGACTGCTGGGATCAGCAATCCAGCGCAAACGCACGTGCGTGTTCATCTGCTGCTGCTCAAGCAGGCCATCGTGCAAGCTCTGTTGCGCGTCTTTCAACTGCTGCATTTCTGTACGTAATTGATCAATCACCGTCAGCAGTGCATTCACTTCTGACGATGTGACTGCCGCCGTGTCCGGCTCCAGCGACGACAGCGATTGAACCGATGGGCTAGGCTGTGCATCGACGTGTGCTGCAAGCTTAGCCGGTGTTGCCGCCATCGCTGTGGGTTGTGCTTGCGCTGGATGATTTGTCTGCACGGCCGCTTGAGCCGGATCTGTTTGGCTTTGGTTTGCTTGGCTTTGATTCGCTTCGGGCTGTTCTGTTGGCAACCCATGCGGTAGCGCCACATCTGATTGTACTTGCGTCGTGTCTGACACGCTCTGCCATGATGAGAACAACTGCGATTGCAGCGATTCATACAGCGGTTGCAATTGGCCAGTTAATTTCAAACCACCAATACTAGCTGAAAGCAAAAACAGCAATACAATGAGAAACAAACCCAGTTTCGATTTTTTGGCCTCTTCAGGTTGCTTCGCATCATCAGTGCCCGCATCTTCTGCCTTCACAGGTTCACTTGGTTGATCGTTGCTTTGATCAACGATGTGCCCTGCCTGGCCATCACTCTTCTTCACGTCACTCTTCTCCACATCAGCTTTGATATCAGATTCGAGGTCAGATTCGAGATCAGCGTTCAGATCACTATTATTCTTTGGCTCAGCCATGATGGGCATCTGCCTCTAACCAGCGCGCCACATCCATGGCGTGATAGGTGAGAATCAAATCGGCACCCGCACGTTTAAAGCCAAGCATCGTTTCCATGACCACCCGCTTCTCATCAATCCAGCCGTTGGCTGCAGCAGCTTTGACCATGGCATATTCACCCGACACATTGTACACCGCCATCGGCACATCGGTGGCATCTTTCACTTCACGAATAATATCCATATAAGCCAGTGCCGGTTTAACCATCAACATGTCAGCACCTTCCTGCACATCAAGCTCCGCCTCTTTCAGGGCTTCGCGACGATTGGCCGGATCCATCTGATAACTGGCGCGATCACCAAAGCTCGGTGTGGAATCCGCCGCATCGCGAAACGGACCAAAATAACCGGACGCATATTTCACCGCATACGACATGATCGGCAGCTGGGTAAAACCAGCTTCATCCAGGCTACTGCGAATCGCCGCAATCATACCATCCATCATACCCGATGGAGCCACAATATCGACTCCGGCTCTGGCATACGATAGCGCTTCTTTCTGCAGATTGAGCAAGGTGGCATCGTTATCCACTTCTTCACCATGCAATACACCGCAATGGCCATGATCGGTGTATTCACAAAAACAGGTATCGGCAATCACGCACATATCAGGGCTGGCTGCTTTGGCTGCCCGGATCGCCTGCTGCACAATGCCATTATCATCCCAACCGGATGAACCAATCGCATCTTTCTCTGTCGGGATACCAAATAAAATCACCCCGGGAATGCCAAGTGCTTCAACTGCGTTCACTTGCGCCGCAACATCAGATAACGGGATACGAAACACCCCCGGCATGCTCGATACCTCAATGGCCTCCGTAATCGCTTCATCGACAAACAAAGGATAAATCAAATCGGCCACTGACAACTGTGTTTCAGATACCATGCGACGTATATTTGCAGAACCACGCAAACGGCGTGGACGAATCGTTAAATCGGGAAGGGACATTTAAACACTCCTATCACTTGTCAGGGCAAGTGAATCAAAATACTCGGCCAATGCATCGAGCATAGCCTCAAAACTAGCCTGTTTGGCCACAACCTGCACGCTCAAACCCATCTTGCGCAGCGCTACTGCCAGAGATTCAGAGATCGCCACCAGCACAGCTTGATTCGCCAGCTTTAGCGAACCCATACGCTGAATATAAAAACGCGCTGTCTTGGCACTACCCAGCAACACCGCATCAATCTCATGCTGCTGCATGCGATGAACCACATCCGCAGCATCATCTTGCGGACATACCGTGCGGTAAGCCACCACCATCTCTACCTTCACTCCCTGCTGCTGCAATGCCCTCGCCAAGCTTTCCCGCCCCTCTACAGCGCGAAAAAACAATAGGGAGGCGGGCAGGCCTCGTTCAATATACGCTGCAATCAAACCATCTTGCGAGGCAAGATCAGGCACAATATCAGCAGTCACACCGTATACCTGCAACGCATCAGCCGTTTTCCTGCCCACCGCTGCAATACGTTTTCCAGCACATAAACTGCGTAGATCAAGACCGCCTGCAATACAACCAGCCACCGCATGCACACCATTGCTGCTGGTAAACACCACATCACTATAGCTGCTAAACGATGCTCCAGCCTGCTTGATTGCGGCATCGCACCACTGCACTGCCAGACAGGGTAATAACACTGGCACAGCCCCTCTTGCCACGACCTGCGCTTCGAGAGCAGGCAAATGTTCCAGCGAACGGGTCAGTAAAATCCGTTGATCTTTTAAACCGTGTTGAGAAGACATAAGTGCAATCATGCAACAACTCAGCAATGAGTTCTATTGCCAACAGCTGTCGGACTTTTCACGCCTTGCGCTCATTGGCTGCTACACTAGCATGCCGCGCCCCAATATCCTCAGGAGTAAATCCCATGTTTGAGCTCTATTATAATCACGCTGCCAAGGCCAAGGATGATATCCTTTCCGGCTTAACTGTGGCTTTCGCACTGGTACCCGAAGCGGTCGCCTTTGCCTTTGTTGCCGGCGTGAATCCGTTGGTCGGCTTATACGGTGCTTTCATGATGGGGCTGGTAACATCCCTGGTTGGAGGTCGCCCCGGCATGATCTCTGGTGCTACCGGTGCGACGGCAGTAGTCATGGTGGCTTTGGTGGCACAATACGGCGTTGAATATCTGTTTATCACGATAGTCTTGACCGGCGTTTTTCAAATGCTCTTTGGTGCAGCCAAGTTCGGCAAATATATACGCATGGTGCCTTATCCAGTGATGCTCGGTTTTGTGAACGGCTTGGCGATCGTGATCTTCTTGGCACAAATGGATCATTTTAAAATCGAAGGCGCCGATGGTGTCATGCACTGGCTTGGTGGCACACCTTTATTCACCATGCTCGGTCTCGTCGGCTTAACCATGGCGATCATGTTTTTCCTGCCCAAGATCACCCGTATTATTCCAGCTGGTTTGGCCGCCATTATCACCATCAGCCTGATCGTTATTTTTGGCGGTGTGGATACCAAGTCAGTGGGTGATATTGCCGATATAAGCGGTGGTTTCCCAATGTTTCATATTCCCGAAGTACCCTTCACGCTCGAAACGCTGTACATCATTTTGCCGTATGCCGTGATTCTGGCCGGTGTTGGCCTGATTGAATCACTGCTCACCATGACCGTGGTCGATACCATCACCAATAGCCGTGGTCAGGGTAATCGCGTTTCTATCGGACAGGGGCTTGCCAACACCGTCAACGGTTTTTTTGGTGGCATGGGTGGTTGCGCCATGATCGGACAAACCATGATCAATGTCTCATCCGGCGGCCTGCGTAATCTCTCCGGTATCGCAGCTTCTCTCTTTCTACTGAGCTTCATTATGTTTGCATCCGATTTGATTGCACTCGTACCCATTGCAGCTTTGGTTGGTTTGATGTTTATGGTCGTCATCGGCACATTTGAATGGGGCAGCTTCAATCTATTAAACAAAGTACCGCGTGAAGATGTGTTTGTCGGCATATTGGTTACCGTGGTCACTGTGTTCACCGATTTAGCCACAGCTGTAATTGTCGGTGTGATTGCCACGGCTTTGGTATTTGCCTGGAAACAGGCGCGCCATATTTATATCACCAGCGAAGATCATGCCGATGGATCACGCACGCACAAAGTACACGGCCCATTGTTTTTTGCTTCATCGCACCGCTTTAGTGAATTGTTCGACCCGGAGCATGATCCGGATGAAGTCTATATCGATTGTGCCTTATCCCGCATTGCCGATCACTCGGCCATTGAAGCCATTGATCATCTGGCTGAGCGCTATAAAAAAGCCGGTAAAAATCTTCACCTGATCCATTTGAGTCCGGAATGTACCAAGTTATTAACCACCGCCGGTGATCTGGTTGAAGTCAATTTCAAAGAAGATCCACGTTACTACGTGGCCGATGATAAATTAGCGTAACTATTCAGCTCACCACTGCTTCGCAAGTGTTATAGTAATAACACAAACAAGAAAAATAACTTAATCAACTTAATCAATCAGAGTAACGGACTCACCATCACGTTGATGCACTGATCCGATTCGATAGGTGGTTTCGCCGGCTTGCTTGAGTATGGCTTCAACTTTCTCGGCTTCGGACTCGGCTAGAATCACCGCAAAACCAATACCCATATTGAAGGTACGATAGCGTTCATCACGGGCTACATCGGCGAAACTCAGTAAATATTCAAAGACAGGGGGGACAGGCCATGAAGCAATATCAATGGTGACTGCCAGCTCATCGGTTAATAAACGTTCAAAGTTATCAAACATACCGCCACCCGTAATATGGGAGAAGCCATGAATATCTGCGCCGGATTGCATCAAGCTATTCACACATGGTACATAGAGACGTGTCGGCGCTAAAACCCCCTCTACGGCCTTGCGACCATCGGAGAGTACATCGGTCAATAAATCCGCTTTACCAAGCTCCAGTAGCTTGCGAACCATCGAGAAACCATTGGAATGGGGGCCGTTCGATGCCACACCGATGATGATATCACCAGTTGTAATCTTGCTGCCATCGACCATTTTAGGTTTATCGACTACACCGACACAAAAACCACCGATATCATAATGGCCGGGGGCATACATGCCCGGCATTTCTGCTGTTTCACCACCGACCAAGGAGCATTCGCAGGTGTTGCAGGCATCGGCAATACCTTCCACCACACCAGCCAGCGTTTCACCAGCCAGCTTTCCGGTGGCCAGATAATCGAGGAAAAATAATGGGGTCGCACCGAGCGCAGCCAAATCATTCACACACATGGCCACCGCATCAATGCCTGCAATATGCGGTTTATCATATTCCTGTAACAATAATAATTTGGTGCCCACACCATCGGTACCGGAAACCAGAACAGGCTCTGCCATGCCGGAAAAATCCGGTTTAAACAGGCCACCAAAACCACCCAAGCCAGATAATACCTCTGGTCGCATGGTGCTATTGACCGCTTTTTTAATACGCCCTACAAAGGCATTGCCGGCATCAATATCCACACCGCAATCGGCATAACTTAAACTCTTTTTATCCGTCACAATGACTCCTTCATCAAACCATTCAAAAACATTCAAACCCGTTCACCGCAGAGGACGCGGAGTACGCAGAGGAAAAACAATAAAA
>JAUZQK010000111.1 GCA_030951025.1 Mariprofundus sp.
GGCACCTGATCAGAATCAAATTCGATCATGATAAGCTTATGGTATAATCCGGGCAAACACCGAATCACCTGAACGCATGTGTAATAAAGCCATGGATACATGACCGAGCAAGTAAGCGATCAACAATACGGCAAAACCTGCGTGCACCTCCATCAATAACTCCGCCGGCTCTGAAACAGTATTGCCGGGGCCAGCCCATAAACTCCAGATAATCGCACCGCTCACAGCCATGGCAGTCATGGTCAACATGCCGAACATTTCCACAATTAACGACAAGGCGTTGCCCGGTTCCGGTAACGGCTTTTTTCCCACCAACATCAAGGGCAGATGTTTTAAAACCGTACCGGCTTCAGACCAATGCCGGCCAGAAACCAACACTGCCATCTGACGTTTACGGGGATTACCCCTTAATGCGATCGCCCAAAGCAAATTGGCCAATACAATCAACGCAACCAGTACACCAACAACCCGATGCGCCCCCATCCACCATTCACCCGCAACATCCTTTTTCATGATCATCGCATGCTGCGGCTCTGCCATGACTGGCTCGGCATGGGCTGTCGCATTCATATGTATGCCCTCGATATGTGTAGCCTCAGCCGCACTATTCACATCCACCCTGTCCACATGACCCGAATGATGTGCAGGGGAAGTTTCAACAGCTGCCGTCGTTTCAGCATGCCCACCATGACCACCTTCGGCATGGTCTGGATGTGCCATTTGAACGGCACAAATCAATTGAAAAATCACCCCCAACACCAGACCCGCGTGTAGCCAACGGGTAACAGGGTGATAACCGGGCACGGTTGCGGATTTAGCCTTTTGATCAACTGTCGACATCTATTTGAACCTCTTGTTTTGATTGTTTATTCTGAATCTTTGAAACTGCACCAAGCGATTGGATGGCGCTTTTTTCATCGGCTTGCCACAAGTTGTAAGTCTCATCATCCCAATAACTTTGAAAATATGCGACCGTGGCCAATTGCTCTTGAGTATTCAAGACATCGACAAACCCAGGCATGTTACCATCATAAAGCGATCCACCCTGCTGCACGATCTCGAGCAATAACGGCATGGCATGATGCCAGGCATGAGGCGATCCATTCAACGGCGGTGGCGGCAACAAGCCATTGTCATCACGCTGTTTCCAGTTCGCCACCAAACCCTGTGCCTGCAAGCCATGGCAAGAGGCGCAATGATTTTCAAACAGCATCTGGCCTGTTTGCACCTGCGCCTCGGAATACCAGCGTTGAGGTTTCTTCGCCTCGGTTAAAACATAAGATACAACCAGCAGCATCAGTATGCTCAAAGCGATTGGAATATAGTTTTTCTTCAACAACGGGAACCACCTCTCTGTCCCGCTATTAAAAGCAGCAATAAACCCTGCTGCAAATAAAATGACATCAATGTTTCCATAACATTCTTTTCACCACACTCAAACGGGCCATGGCAATCTCCATCTCCAGCATAGCCTTGCCCGCATCTTCTGGAGCCGCTTCCTGAAGCTGCTCACGGGCATGCTGAATGGCTTGCTCAGCCAAACGCGCATCAATATCTGCCGAGCGTTCAATGCTATCGGCAAGTATGGTGACGGCATCCGGTTGTACTTCCAGGAAGCCACCCAGCACCAGCATTTCCTCGCGTTTAACTTCTGGACACTGGCAATCGGGCATACAATCAATACGCAAGATTCCCGGCCGCAATACCGCCAGCAAAGGCGCATGATTTGAAAAGATTTTGAGCTCGCCTTCAGCCGTTGTGGCGACGATAGAACAGGCCTGGTTGCGATAAATTTCTTTTTCCGGTGTTGAAATATAAATCATCATAACTGCGTTTCCCGCATATCTATATAAGCTTCAGCAACATCGGCATATATCTCAAAAAAAGATGCCAACAAGAAAAGCCCTGGCGGTGATTTTATCCATGTATGTTCATGCATATTAAGCTCCTGACTACGTTAACTGCCCGCGTTAACTGGCCGCCAGTGTAAAAGATAGGTGCAACACACAGGTCAAGCGTTGATTGCCTCTATCAGCTGACAGATCGATTCACCATCCGGCATACCGTCCGGAATTTTGCCCCATTCACGTTGCGCCTGCTCCATGCGCTCTTGCAGCGCTGTCATCATTTCAATTTGCTGTCGATTTTCAGTAATACGGCGTTGCAGAATATCGCGCACCCTCGGGCATGGTGAACAGGCTTGCTCGGCATCCGCGAACACCTGCCGAATTTCAGCCAAACTAAAACCAATCTGCTTGGCACGCGCAATAAAACGTAGACGGTGATTATCTGTTCTGGAAAACTGGCGATAACCATTGATTGAATCGCGCGTCGGATGCAGCAAACCTATGCGTGTATAATAGCGCACCGCATCGGATGTCATGCTGGATGATTTGGCCAGCTGTTTGACCGTCATCAACACATTGGCCTTCGACTAAATCCGCAGCAACAATAACAAGGCCAGCGCAAGTCTAAGCCTTACCTGGCGCTTTGTTGCAGCAGGCGGATTCAGAAGCGACCAGGTTATCCAGCTCATTGTCTTCCACATAATGAATCCAGC
>JAUZQK010000112.1 GCA_030951025.1 Mariprofundus sp.
TGATGAGCTATTACAAAAACACCCTAATCTGGCTTCGCGTCAGTTAATTCATTGTAGATTTCAGGATAATGGCTGTGGCATACCTGAAAATATTCAAGCGCGTATCTTTGACCCCTTCTTCACCACCCGTGAAGTTGGCGAAGGTACGGGGCTCGGCCTATCCATGGTGTATGGTTATATCAATCAGCTCGGTGGTGCGATTGAAGTTGAAAGCAATACTGGTGAGGGTACTACGTTTCATATCTATTTCCCCTGCCACCGAGCGACACAAACTGAACCTCATCCCGATGAATTGCTGCTCGGTGATAATGAAACAATACTTATCGTGGATGATGATAAAATATTTCGTGAATCAACCGCTGAGATCTTACAACGCATGGGCTACCAAAGCCTGCAAGCCAGCAGTGCCGCTCAAGGCATTAAACTCTTCAAAAAGCATCAGCATACCATCCGGCTCATTTTCATGGATATTTTAATGCCCGAAATGAACGGCATTCAAGCTTCAAAAAAGATCCGCAAGATCTCTGCCAGCGTGCCTATCATTTATTTAACCGGTTATGATCGTACAGAGCCCATGGACGTAGAGGTTTATGCCGAACATGCAGAACTGATCAACAAACCCTTCCGCATTGCTACGCTCAGTCAAATGATTCAAAAAGTCCTTAAAGAATCGAATCAAAAGTCAGCAACACAGAGGCAAATCAAAACCAGTCTGGATTGAGTGAAATTGCTTTTGAATGCGCTTTTTCCTCTGCCTGCCCCGCGCGGCGAATGTCTTGTTTTTTATATTTCAAATGTTCGCGCTAAGGTTTTGGCCGCGAGCTTGCTGGTTGTCTGATATGTTTATTACCACCACCTTCAATCATCATGCCTGATCGCAGCATCAACCTGTTCAGTAAAAGCGATGCGGCCGCATGGACTTCAACATCATCGGCCAAGGGTAATCCGCTTCAAATCATTTCCGGCTCGTTATCGAATCTGAAAACAGGCGAGGTCATGCAGGCTGTGTTACAACGGGCTGGCAGTGGTGCGGCAGGTAATAGTTCGGGAAATGGTGGGGGAAATGGCACATTCAAAATCATTCTGAATGGCGAAACCTTTCTCATCAAAGGTTTACCCGCTGCCATGCTGGGCAAGAAAATCAACCTGATAGCACAAAAAGCAGGCAGCGCTGCAGGCGCTAAAACTGAATTGCTCTGGCTGGCAAACTCTGCGCTGGGCAATAAAAAGACAGCCTCAGCCGGACAACACAGTCTTTCCCGATCATCACTCAACAAACATGCTGAAATATTATCCGCCTTACCCGCCGGATTGAAAACAGGTCAAAGCATCACTGGACGTATTGATGCCGTACAGGGTAAACAAATGCGTATCAGCAGCCTGACTCAAGATGGCGCTAAAACCGTCAACAACCAAATACTCACCAGCAGCATCAAGGACATGAAAGCAGGTGATGCCATTGCGGGCAAAATAGTCTCCGCAGCCAATGCCAAAACCATGTTGGAAATCATCCCCCAACAGCGCGCCAACCCAGCCAATACCGGCAAGGCCATGGCCAATTTTAAAATGGCTATTGGTGATACAGCCACCGCCTTTGTTCAGCAACGCCTGCCCAACGGACAAGTACAACTCAACATTCAGGGCACGACAGTCGAAACCGCAGCACCTGCAGGCATCAACAAAGGTGATGCACTGGTATTGAAAATGACCAAACAACCGGCCGGTTTTCAGCTCTTATCGGTACACAAAAATGCCGCATCCACCGCACTCAACAGCTTTAAGACAAACTTACCCATCAATAATCCATCCATCGCACAAAACATTGCTGCCATGCGACTTATACTGCCCGGCCTGATCGATACGATCACCACAGCAAGCAATGCGTTGCAGCCATTGGATAGCGCACTCAAAAGCAATGAAATCAGCCCGCAACAACCGCTCAATGGTGAACGGCTGGCCCAGATGATTCGTGATGGCGGCGCCGGGCTGGAAAGCAAACTATTGCAGTTATCACAAAACCCGGCTTTAAGTCCGTCACTGCAACAGGATTTAAAGGCCATCATGTTACAACTGGCCAATCTGCAAGGCGGCAACAGCCAACAGCATGATCTCATCAAGGCACTGCGTGAACTGGGGCAGCAAAGCGTTTCGCGCATCGAAACAGGTCAGGCGCTCAATATATTAACCAGCCTGCAGGGTGAACCGATGCGGCTGGAATTGCCCATGCTGGTCAACCAACAAATGGTCAATGTGCAATTATCCATTCAGCAACAGAGCGGCTACGAATCCGATTCATCAGAGCAATCAGAAGCATCGGATGATTCCTACCATGTATTATTTGCCCTCGAACTGAGCCAGCTTGGAGCGATTCGGGTTGATGCCAATATCACAGACTCCAGTCTGCATGCCCGTATTTACAACGATAATGCAACCAGCAATCAATTCATTCAGGATAATATCGGGCGTTTGGAGAGCCGTTTACAAGGCCTGGGCTTTAAAGAAGTCTATCTGATCAGCAGCCAGCAGCAGCCCGATACGGCAAAACAACAGCGCTTTGAGCAACTAACACAGATGATGCCATCCTCCGCATCACTCAGTCTGGTGGATATCCGAATATGAGTAACAACACATGAAACCGAACAAAGCCATTGCCCTGCACTGGGATCCACGCCTCGATCAAGCGCCTGAACTAAGCGCCAAGGGCAGCGGCCTGATTGCCGATGAAATCATTCGTCTGGCCAAAGAAAATAATATCCCCATCCGCCAGGATAATGATCTGGTACAGATTTTCTCCTTGCTCGATGTGGGTGAGTCCATTCCGCCCGAAGTACACACCGCTATCGCCGAAATTCTCGCTTTTATCTATTGGAGCAATCAGCAATACGCCGATATTTTTGATAACAAATAATCAGGTTTTAGCCGCTGCAATGCGGCGCAAGGTCGCAACCCCCAAACCTGCATCATCGGCAATACCCAAAGCACGCGCCAATCGAGCCGGAGCTGAGCGCCCCATGCAGCCGTGCTCAGGATCACCATCAAAGGCTTTCAACATGCCTTCAATCAAGGCGCTGCGATTCACGCTCTGATCAATCAGATATTCCTGAATGTCCAGCACATCACCCGCCACATCACAGGCCAGATCATTATGCTCAAGCCATAATTCACGCACATTGCCACCGGCCTCAAGGCCAGCGATATTGGTAGTGAGGATATACAGGTTTTTCAATATCAGCTCATGCTGCATAGCCTGTTCATCGGCCACCACAGAGACTGGAATATCCAGTGTCGCCAAAGCCTGCTGCAACAAATCAGCACATGCACCAAACACAGGTGAAACAATCACCACCTTGCTATCGATGCCCTTTTTCTTTTCAAACCAGACCGAAATAACCGTGGGCTCAACCAGCCCATGCTGCAGCCAGTCACGTGGCAACAATTCATTTTGCAGCAACACCAGCCGATCACGCCAAACATCCGGCAACAATGCCAATGTAGCTTGCAAATCACCCTCACCCACAGCCACAATCACCATTTCAGGTGTTTGCACTTCAGCCGCCACCACGGCCATATCCATGTCGCGTGTCACCGGTACCACCGGATAAGCCAAACGCAAACAGCCACGTGCAAATACCGAACCAATTTCACCCATGCCAATCACTACAACAGGTTTATTCATATTACTCTCCAATATTGACGCGACTCATTTCAATCTCATTGTTCATGCTTAGCTCTGCGTAATAGTTACAACAGATTTTGATTTTTTCATATCTGTCATTCGTGTTTATTCGTGTGCATTCGCGGTTCGATTTTGATTGGTTTTAAAGTCACACCAGCTTCTTGTATTTCATGCGGTGTGGCTGGGTTGCATCTTCACCGAGTCGTTTTTTCTTATCGACTTCATATTCCTCGAAATTGCCTTCAAACCATTCGACATGACCTTCACCTTCAAAAGCCAGCATGTGGGTAGCCACACGATCGAGAAACCAGCGATCATGTGAAATCACAATGGCACAACCTGCGAAATCGAGTAATGCTTCTTCCAGTGCGCGCAGTGTTTCCACATCGAGGTCGTTGGTCGGCTCATCGAGCAGTAACACATTGCCACCCTCCGTCAGCATCTTGGCCAAATGCACACGATTGCGTTCGCCACCGGAGAGCATGCTGATTTTCTTCTGCTGATCCCCACCCTTAAAATTAAAACGGCCACAATAGGCCCGGCTCTGCACTTCCACCTTGCCCAGATACATGCTATCCGAACCTCCGGAAATCTCTTCCCAGACCGTTTTCGAAGCATCGAGTGCATCACGCGACTGATCGACATAGGATACTTTTACCGTTTCACCGACAATCAATTCACCGGAATCGGGTTGTTCCTGCCCGGTCAGCATGCGGAACAAGGTGGTTTTACCCGCCCCATTGGCTCCGATAATGCCGACAATACCACCACGCGGCATACTGAAATTGAGATCCTCCACCAGCACCCGATCGCCAAACCCCTTATTCACGCCCACCGCATCAAACACAATATCACCCAAGCGTTCACCGGATGGAATAAATATCTGCTTGGTGGCATTGCGCTCCTGCGCTTCGCGTCCGGCCAGTTCATCAAAGGCTTTCAAACGCGCTTTGGATTTAGCATGGCGACCTTTGGTGCCAGCTCTGACCCATTCGAGTTCTTGTCGGATGGCTTTCTGACGCGATGATTCCTGTTTTTCTTCCACAGCTAGCCGTTTTTCCTTCTGCTCCAGCCAACCGCTATAATTGCCTTCAAACGGGATGCCGCGACCACGATCGAGCTCCAGAATCCAACCGGCCACATTATCGAGGAAATACCGGTCATGGGTTACCGCCACCACCGTACCCGGATAATCATGCAAAAAGCGTTCCAGCCAGGCCACCGATTCCGCATCGAGATGGTTGGTCGGCTCATCGAGCAGCAGCATATCCGGATTGGAGAGCAGCAAACGGCACAGCGCCACACGGCGACGCTCACCACCGGAGAGTTTCGTTACATCGGCATCCCAGTCTGGCAAACGCAGCGCATCGGCTGCCACATCGAGTTTGCGATCGAGATTATGGCCGTCACCGGCTTCAATAAAATCTTCCAGCTTGGCCTGCTTGGCAGCAATGGCATCGAAATCGGCATCAGGCTCCGCATAGGCTGCATACACAGCATCGAGTTCAGCCAGCGCATCTTTCATCGGCTGTACGGCTTCTTCAACATTGCCACGCACATCTTTGCTCTCATCCAGCTCTGGCTCCTGCGACAAATAACCAATGCGAATACCCGGTGCAGGTCTGGCTTCACCCAAAATTTCAGTATCAAGGCCAGCCATAATCTTGAGCAGGGTCGATTTACCCGAGCCATTCAAGCCCAGCACACCAATCTTTGCGCCTGGAAAAAAAGATAAATAAATATCTTTCAATATTTCCTTCTTATTGGCCACCACCTTGCCAACGCCTTCCATAGAATAAATATACTGATAATCGGCCATCATAAACTCCTGAAATAGTTGGCGCAGCATACCAACAATAGAATCAATTCGACATCATTGCACAATATCATTTGCACCCCAAGCAACAGATGGTCATATTCGCCGTGCATCAGGGGGCATCATGTTAAAGCTTTTAAATCTGGCACATCTGGGTATTTTAATCGGTATTTTATACTGGCCGGCTGAAGCGATGATCCATAGTTTTATATTTAAAAACGGTCATTTTATCGATAACTTGTACCATAGTGATGCCAATGAAATCTGGATGCGTATTTTGATTTCCAGCATGTTTATCGGTTTTGGCATCTATGCCCGCAAAAGTGTTTTGCATCAGCAGCATCTACAAGAGCATCTGGATAAAGAACGCAAGCGCCTGCATCAAATCATCGATAGCAGTTATGATGCCTATATCAGCATCGATCAGCACAGTATCATCACCGGCTGGAATCTCAGCGCTGAAAAGCTGTTCGGCTGGCCCAAACCACATATCATGGGCAAAAAACTGGATGTTATTATCCCCACACTGCTACGCCACGATCACCACAAAGGCATGCAGCATTATCAACAAACCAGTATCGGGCCATGGTTATACAAACCGGTTTACACCAAGGCCCTGCATCATGATGGTTTTGAGCTGGCCATCGAACTGGTGGTTACCCCCATCACCTCAGATGGCGAGCAGGAGTTTTTTGCTTTTATTCGTGAACAAACAAGCAAGCGATAAAAGAGTTCAACATGATAAAACTCAAGCTGCTGAGTCACTGTATTTGTTTTGTAAGGCTTGAATCAACGCATCGTTGGCCGCAGGCATGGCATAATCATTCAGTTGTGTAAGTGCCACCCAGACATGAGCTGACTCTGCCTGCAATATGTCAGTCTGATTACATCCACAAATAAAGAAAACAAAATGCAGCCTGCGATCAGTATATTCAAAGCTCTGCTTACATAACAACTGCCAGTCTGTGCCGCTAAGGTTTGTTTCTTCTCGCAGCTCACGTTTTGCTGCTTCTTGCGGGCTCTCGCCAAATTCAAGTTTGCCGCCTGGGAATGACCATAAACCACCACAATGCTGTCCTTCATCACGCTTCAGCAACAACACATCGCCATCTCTGTTGATGGCTGCAATCAGGGCAATGGTTTGTTCTTTCAGGTGCGGTACTCCGCATTGATGGTGATATATTCATGCGTAAAGTCACCTGTCCAGACTGTGGCTGAGGCATTGCCCATGGCAATATTTAAGGTGATTGAAAACTCAGCCTGCGCAAACACCGCCATACCATCTGCATCGCGGTAATCGGCATGCAGATTACCCGATTCCATCATCACCACATCATCACAGCGCAGAGAGATATCACCTGCTTCAAAGGCCACACCGGCATTGCCAGCAGCAGCAATAATCCGTCCCCAATTGGCATCGGAACCGGCAAAGGCTGTTTTGACCAACGGAGAAACTGCAATGCAACGTGCCACATGACGCGCCTCATCTGTCGAGCTTGCGCCTTCGACATGGATCGTCACAAATTTACTCACCCCTTCACCGTCACGTACAATCAACTGCGCCAATTCAATGCACAGTTCCGTCAATGCCGCTTCAAAGGCCGTCGTGTTTTCTACTGCCTCATGCCCCAGCCCCAAACCACTCGATAACACATACACCGTATCGTTGGTCGATGTATCCCCATCCACGCTGATGGAATTGAACGACAAATTGACGACTCGTTTTAATACCGCTTGTAACTCTGTTTGGTTAATCGGAAAATCCGTCGCGATAAACGCCAGCATGGTGGCCATATTCGGATGAATCATGCCACTGCCCTTGGAAATACCTGTGATGGTAAAATCACCCACACTCCGGCTGGCGTATTTGGCAAAGGTATCGGTGGTGCGAATAGCATTGGCTGCCGCCTGCCAGTCCGATTCCGTGCTCGCCGCTTCTTCTAAGCCTTCAACAATACGATCAATCGGGAAAGGTGTGCCAATCACACCGGTTGAAGCAGATAACACCTGCTCGGGAAATACCCGCAGCGCTTTGGCAGCTGATGTAATCATCATCTGCGCCCATTCGCCTTCGCGCACACCTGTGCCCGCATTGGCATTGCCGCTGTTGGCTACAATGGCACGAATATTTTGACCATGCTGTTGCACCGTCTGTTCACCCAAATCCACACAGGCCGCACGTAATCGATTCTGGGTGAAACTGGCTGCAACATGGCAATCCACATCAGCCACAATCATGGTCAAATCGGTACGTTTACCTTTCAAGTCGGCTGATTTGACACCACATGATGCCGTACCAATGCGAAAGCCCGGCACCTGCAATGGCGCATCCAACGACGGTGGATTAACCGACATTAGCTGCGTTTACCATGGCACTGTTTATATTTTTTACCTGAACCACATGGGCAAGCGTCATTGCGCCCAACCTTAGGCTGTTCACGTTTGTAGGTGTGCTGCGGCTCAATCTCCTCATCGCTACCGAGGTTATAATTCACCGGCGTACTCTGCTGCGGCTCTTCAACCAATGGCGTTTCCTGCTCCAGCTCCACCTGCACACGGTGCATCGCCAGCATGGTTTCTTCACGCACCTTATCGAGCATGGCTTCAAAGAGTTCAAACGATTCGCGTTTGTATTCTTGGATCGGCTGCTTCTGGGCATAACCGCGCAAACCCACACTCTGGCGCAGATGATCCATAGCCAGCAAATGTTCTTTCCACAGATGATCGAAAATCTGCAATACCAGATACTTTTCAAAATGGCGCATCTGCTCTGCACCCGTGATGGCCTCTTTGGCTGCCATGTGTGCTTTCAGTGCCGCATTGATCTTTTCAATCATATCTTCCGATGTTTCCACATCATCTTCAGCCAGCCACGCAGCAGGATCTGCTTCAAGCGTTAAACGCTCTTTTAATGCCGCTTGCAAATCATCCAGCGGCCATTCTTCCGGATGTCCATCCAAAAACTCCGCCACCAGACGCGCTGCCAGATCGGCCTGCATATCGTCCACCACATCGCTGACATCTTCAGCTTCAAGCAATTCACGGCGCTGCGAATAAATCACATCACGCTGCTGATTCATCACATCATCGTATTCCAGCAGCTGTTTACGCACATCAAAGTTGCGTCCTTCAACTTTTTTCTGTGAGTTCTCAATCGCCTTGGTGACCCACGGATGCTCGATTGCCTCACCCTTTTCAAAGCCCAGTTTGGTCATCATGGCTTGCATCTTTTCGCCACCGAAAATACGCATCAAATCATCATCCAGCGACAAATAGAATTGCGTCAAACCCGGATCACCCTGACGGCCTGCACGGCCACGCAGCTGATTATCAATACGGCGTGATTCATGCCGTTCGGTGCCCAGAATATGCAAACCACCAGCTGCAACCACTTCGGCGTGTTCCGCTTTGCACGCCTCACGAATCTCTTCGGCTTTGGCTTCACGCTCCGCCGCCGATAATTTTCCCGGCAACGCGGCAATCAACATATCCGGATTACCACCGAGCATAATGTCGGTACCACGGCCGGCCATATTGGTGGCAATCGTCACTGCCCCTTTGCGGCCTGCCTGCGATACAATCTCAGCTTCGCGCTCATGCTGCTTGGCATTCAAGACTTCATGCTTGATACCGCGCTTTGTCAGCTCTTCAGATAATAACTCGGATTTTTCAATCGAGATTGTACCCACTAGAATCGGGGCATTCTTTTTATGCACCGTTTGAACATCTTCAATAATGGCATTGTATTTATCTTCCGCATCACGGTAAATCACATCAGGCATATCATTACGAATCATGTCGCGATTGGTCGGCACAATGACCACTTCAAGCTTGTAGATTTTATGAAACTCTTCCGCTTCGGTATCGGCCGTACCGGTCATGCCGGCCAGTTTATCGTACATGCGGAAATAGTTCTGGAATGTAATCGAAGCCAGCGTCTGATTTTCCGGCTGCACAGTCACACCCTCTTTGGCTTCGAGCGCTTGATGCTGACCATCGGAATAACGACGACCGGGCATCATACGGCCGGTAAATTCATCAATAATAACCACTTCATCATCGCGCACGATATAATCGACTTCGCGGGTGAATAAAGTATAGGCACGCAAGCACTGTGTTGCGGCATGCATCAGGTTTACATTTTCAGGATCGTACAAGCTGCCCTCGGGCATCAAGCCTGCTTCACGAAACAGCTCTTCGATATGCTCGTTACCGACTTCGGTAAACGAAACAGCTTTGTCCTTCTCATCTTTTTCGTAATCCTCTGCAACCAGTTGATTGATCAACAGCGTTGTCTGCGCATACAAATCACCCGCAGCTTCAGCAGGGCCTGAAATAATCAATGGCGTACGCGCTTCATCAATCAGAATCGAATCGACTTCATCGACAATGGCATAGTGATGCCCACGCTGCACCAGGTCTTCTTTGCTAAAAGCCATATTATCACGCAGATAATCAAAACCGAATTCATTGTTGGTGCCGTAAGTAATATCGGCCGCATAAGCTGCGCGGCGTTCATCATTGGGGATCCCGTTGACGATCACACCGGTAGATAAACCAAGGAAACCATACAACTGCCCCATGTGTTCAGCATCACGACTGGCCAGATAATCATTCACCGTCACTACATGCGCGCCTTTGCCGGACAAGGCATTGAGATAAACAGCCAGGGTAGCCATCAGTGTTTTACCTTCACCGGTTTTCATTTCAGCAATCTTGCCCTGATTCAAAATGCCTGCGCCGATCAGCTGCACATCGAAATGACGCATGCCCAGCACACGGCTTGATGCTTCACGCACCACCGCAAAGGCTTCGGGCAACAGATCTTCAACACTGGCTCCATCCTTCAACCGGCCACGAAACTCTTCCGTTTTGGCCGCCAGCGCTTCATCGGACAGCGCCTGCGTATCAGCCTCCAGTGCATTCACCGCAGTAGAAATCGGCCACAGTTCTTTAAGCAAGCGCTCGTTACGGCTGCCAAACATTTTGGTTAAAATACTAAACATGATGATGTTGCTCCAGATATAAAACTACAGATGCCAGTAAATCCATCCAGGAATCCACCAACAGCCAAGGCGCGCGACACTAGCATGGCCTGGCACAGCCACCAAGAAAGCCTGTTTTTCCAAATGGACAAACGTATGAAAAACGATCCATAAACAGCAAGCAACCACCACAAACACGCAACCGTTTCGCAAGCTCCCCAATCATTTGAACGCCTATCATTGCTCACAAACGATGTTGCTTGAAAGGCCAATGCATGATTAACAGAGCAGACCCGATACTTCGATCCCATACTTCACTGATACATGAATATACTGAATTCGCTTTCCCCTGTTGCATGGGTACAATAGCGTTATTTACTCACTTTGGGATGACATTCATGAGCGATGAGATCAACAATCAGATCAGCGACGGGATCAGAAATGGGATCAATTACAAGAACAACCCCTTACACGGCGTTAGCTTGAAAAGCTTGTTGATTGAAATAGTAGATCAGTATGATTTTGAGATACTCTTTGCCTATTTGAATATCAATTGCTTTAAGACCAATGCAAGCATTGATTCCAGTATTAAATTTTTAAAGAAAACGGATTGGGCGCGAGAAAAAGTGGAAGCCTTCTATTTGTATGAGTATAAAAACTTGCCTAGAGCATCTTATGAACAGTTTGCACTACCGCCAAGGGAGCGCATTATTCCAGAAGAGCAAGCCCCAGGTGCCCCCAAAGAACTGAGTTTAGAGGATGCTGAACGGTTGCGCGAAAAACGTGCACAGAAATCAGCTGAACGCTTGCGTCAACAGCGTATAAGCAAATCAACAGCGCGAGAACCGTGGGGTGAGCAGTCCTCCGGAAAGAAGATTGATCCATGGGCAAGGTAAAGAGTGCTGTCAGCTTTATTCGCAAAACAGCTCATGCCAGCCTCCGTTAACAAACATTTTCATGTTGATGTATATGATGAAGCAATAGCATCGGCCATTGCGGATGATGATAGGAGCAAGCATGAGTAATGAGAGCTATAGAGAGCAGGCGTTAAAGCTCTACCCATGGGTGTGTGGTCGCTGTGGTCGGGACTTTGCCGGCAAACAGCTACGTGAACTCACCGTACATCATAAAGATCATAATCACAGCAACAATCCACCCGATGGCAGCAACTGGGAGCTACTCTGTATCTACTGCCATGATAACGAACATCAGCGTTATATGGAGGCCGATGCGCAAGGCACCGCCAAACGCAACGAGGGCGATCAGGCGACATTCAAAGGCTTTGCCGGACTCAAGGATTTATTAAACAAAGCGGATAAATAAGCTGAACAAAAAACTATGGGACAACGATTACCTTCAAGCATCATAAATCGAGGCTTTCCAGCAGCTCAGTAATACGCAATAACGATTATGATCCGTTTGATCAGACTTAATGCTTCCTATTGATATAATGAAACACCAACGACACCACGACACCAAAGCCACCGCCGAACAATGCCAAGCCACCGATCATTACCCCTGCCATCATTGGCTTTGAGGCATTGTCATGCAATTGCGGCATCAAATATGCCAACATCAACAAGCCAACCACCATCAGCACCGCATAGTTGCGTACCATGCGCATCCAGACACCCGTATCGGCAGACTTCTCCATGCACTCATTCTGATTCATCATTTCCTTATCCGGCATGTTTTCTCCTTTATGTGGCGCTATCGGGCACCATCAATAACCAGCCCGATGCGAATACCAGCAGGCGAACAATCACAATGCCCAAAAATTGTTTTTGATGTTCATCACGATGATACTTATGTTTATCTCCCACCGGGTGCGCCAACATCGAACGACCAGCCAACACCTGCAACACATACAAGGCATAGAGCACCATGATCAGCATCAAATGACTCCAGATCAAAAACGAAAAGATCTCACCATCATCAATCAAGCGCTTGCCCCAATCATGGGTCAGGTACAAATAAACAGGAAACAACAGATCAAACACCATCACTGTGATCATCGCAGCAATATGAAAACGCCGCTGTTTGCGCCAATACCACGCCGCCGCCAACACCGCGAAACTGATCAATACAAGTATAATACTGGTTGCCATGGTCAGATACTACGCAGAGACGATCACATTCGTCACCTTTAGACTATTAAGTATATCTAAAAAACCTACTACTGTTTGGCTAAACCAGCAGCGATCTGGATAGTCACACGCATCTTTAATTGCGCTCTATCGCTAAAACGCTACGCTTCGCGCCATGTCCGAGCACTCACCTGAACACATCCCTGAACAAAGCGCCAAGCCAAGGCTAACGCAATCGCCTAAGGAGCTGCGCTATCTCGCCAAATTCCTTATCGCTTCGGTGATATCGTTTTTTGTTGGCACCGTGCATGGCGTGCTGCAAGTGATCCCCGGCATTCGTGCCTGGCTCGATTCCATTGGCAGCCCTTATGGCGGCCCCGGCCACATGATTGATCCGTTGGCTCACGCCCATATCAATCTGGTCGGCGGTGTAACCATCCTCGGCATGGCAATCACCTACTACCTGATTCCAAAAATCACCAACAAACCGCTGTATTCGCAAAAGATGGCCGAACACTCGTTCTGGTGGACCACCTGTGGTGTGACTGCTTTTTACACGTCATTAATGATATTCGGTATTTGGGAGGGCCAGCTATGGCTCACCACGCCGGAAGACATCCCCGCCATTCATCGTTTTTATGGCCCGGTTATTTCTATTGCCGCCACCGCTCTGGCTATTGGTTTCTGGGTCTATCTGGCCAATGTATTATTATCCTTTAAAGGCTTATACAAAAACCCATCATCATGAGCCCCCGTTTAACATGCGGCTGTCCTTCCGCTTATCCTGACTGGCGCAATGGCGACATCGAGCTCGGCGGCATGCTGGTGCACAGTCTGAAAATACCGATGTTTATGCACATGCCCATTGGCTATGAAGCCTACCTGGTCAGGCAAAAGGATGACATCGAACGTTTGGAGCTGCATGAAAAATGGCCGGGTTTCAATTTGACCCGCACCGGTGCTTTGCGCGGCCAGATGTTATGTCCGCTAGAAGAAGAACATTCGCCAGCCCGCAATATTGAAATATTAAAAAACCCATTCCATTTGCGCGTCCACCTGCTGCGTGGTGATGTGAGCGACATTCGCAAACAAGTCCGCCAGATGCAGTCGGATCTACTCGATGAAGGTTTAATGCCGAAAGAGCTGTATATGAGCTATCTCACCTGCCCGCTATGTGAAGATGAACGTGGCGGAAAACGCTTGCTACTGATCCGGCGCTGGATTAAAAACGACAAACTCAAAGACCGTATCAACAAACAACAGCAGAAACTCGCTTAAGCAGCTCCATCAAAAGCATACGCCGCAAAAGATGCGCAGTAGGCAGAGGAAATAATTCATTACAAACGTCTCAATAACTTACTGTTGTGTACTTGCAGCTTGAATCCGCGACACAGTAAAAACTCAGCCGCCAGCCAGCTTGGCTTTGATGCCTTCCTTTTCCAACAACAGCAACACCTTGTCACGATGGTCACCCTGAATTTCAAGCATTCCACTTTTCACTGCGCCACCGCAACCCAATTGACCTTTTAGTTTTTTCAACAGTGATTTCAGCTCTGGATCTGACATCGATAGACC
The DNA here is from genome assembly GCA_030951025.1 of Mariprofundus sp. Classification (GTDB taxonomy): domain Bacteria; phylum Pseudomonadota; class Zetaproteobacteria; order Mariprofundales; family Mariprofundaceae; genus Mariprofundus. The sequence goes on from JAUZQK010000112.1 coordinate 14,140, forward strand.
ATCAACAATGCAAACCGTCTTACCTCTGCGCCCCTTCGACTCTCGCCGAATACGTACACCCTGTTTGTTTGCATTCGTAATATTCACAGCCTTATTTGCTTGATGGCGCGGTTTTTTTCTTTTTACCGCTGTATTGCGCATCGGTTTATCCAACACCCCTGCTTCAGTAGAATACACCAATCGCCGATCATCATTCATAGTAACACCTGCCAATTTTATATCCCTGCCATACAATGCGAGCATCTGTTTCATCTAAGCTTCAGATAAATTTGTCATCATCGTCAGTTCCAACGTTTAAAAGTTTAAACGTAAAGCAGCTGGAGGCTGAATGAAGCTGATAATGAAACAAGTAACACAATGCCTTTTTGTATGGATGGTGATAATCATGACAGCAACGCCTGTAACAGCCAATGAAGCATCTAGTGCAACGTCCAACAAATTAGAAACGGCCACCTTTGCGGCCGGCTGTTTCTGGTGCATGGAACATCCCTTTGATGCCATCGATGGGGTCATTTCAACCACATCAGGTTATACCGGTGGCCATCAGGAAAACCCCACCTACCAACAGGTTTCTGCTGGCAGTACCGGTCACACCGAAGCCATCCAGATTGTATTTGATCCTGCCAAAGTCAGCTATACCCAACTGCTCGATGTCTATTGGCGCAATTCTGATCCAACCACGGCCAATCGCCAATTTTGCGATGTCGGCTCCCAATATCGCCCAGGCATATTTTATCACGATCAAAAACAGCACGCTGCCGCAGAGGCCTCGAAACAAGCCATCGTTGAAAACAAACAGTTTTCTCATGACATTGTAACCGAAATCAGCGCTGCCACCACCTTCTGGCCGGCTGAAGATTACCATCAGAATTATTATCTTAAAAACCCGATACGTTATAAATTTTACCGCTACAATTGCGGACGTGATCAACGCCTTGAACAATTATGGGGCAAAGAATCATGAAACGCAGAACGTTTTTACAGGCAGCACTAGCAAGCGCAGTTGTGCTAGGCCTGCCCCGCTTACTCGATGCCGAGATAGAAAGGAATACCCATATGAGCGACAGCCAAATCGAAAAAATCACCAAGTCTGATACTGAGTGGCGCAATATACTCAGCCCCCAGCAATTCGATGTATTGCGTAACGAAGCCACCGAACGCTCCTTTTCCAGCCCGCTGAATAAACAATACGGACAAGGCAGCTATGTCTGTGCCGGCTGCGCTTTGCCACTCTTTGACTCATCCAGTAAATTCGACAGTGGCACCGGCTGGCCAAGCTTTTTCCAACCCATTGCAGGACATACAGAAATCAAACGCGATTTCAAGATGATACTGCCTCGCTCGGAATACCACTGCATACGCTGCGGCGGCCACCAAGGCCATGTATTCAACGATGGGCCTGAACCGACCGGACAACGCTGGTGCAATAATGGTGTAGCACTGCGATTCATCCCAGCCGACCACAACGAACTATAAATCAAGCTTCTCTGCTTCGTGTGATCATGCCAGAGTCAGGCCATGTCTGAAATGAATGATAACATTGCGCAAAACACACAGCTTTACCATGTCGATTTGGGCGCACGCGCTTATGATATTCACATAGAGCCGGGCTGCTTGACCAACATCGGGCAAGCCATGGCCGATTTATTTCCCGCCCCAAGCCGTTGCATGATCATCAGCAACACGACCATTGCTCCGCTCTATTTGCACCGCGTCAAAACATCGCTTGAACAGGCTGGCTGGCAGGTCAGCGAATGCATTTTAGCTGATGGCGAGCGTTACAAAACCATACAGAGCTTTGGACTGATTATGGATGCTCTAATGCAGGCCAAGCTCTCACGCAATGAGCCGGTAATTGCGCTCGGTGGTGGCGTGGTTGGTGATATGACTGGCTTTGCGGCATCCTGTTATCGGCGCGGCATCCCATTCATTCAAGTGCCCACCACTGTATTGGCACAGGTCGACTCCAGTGTAGGCGGCAAAACAGCCATCAATCACCCGCATGGTAAAAACATGATTGGCGCCTTTTATCAACCCCGTCTGGTCTGGATTGACCCACAAGTTTTAAACACACTCGATATTCGTGAAATACGGGCTGGCATTGCCGAAGCCATCAAATATGGATTGATTCGTGATGCCGAACTATTCAGCTGGATGCAACAAAATATAACCGCTGCGCTTGCATTAAACGCGTCAGTCTTATCCCGCCTCATTCACACATCCTGCCGCCATAAAGCCGAAGTCGTCGTTGCCGATGAAACAGAACAGGGTATGCGCGCCCTGCTTAATCTCGGCCATACCTTTGGCCACGCCATTGAATCCATGACCCATTACGAGTCTTACCTGCATGGCGAAGCGGTGGCCATCGGCACCTTGATGGCGGCGCGTTTATCCGAGCAGTTAAAATACGCACCCGCCGGCACCGAAAAAATCATCCACGATTGTTATCTGGCTGCAGGTTTACCCACCAGCATTCCCGATTTTTCAGCCGATGCATGGCTTGATGCAATGGGGCATGATAAAAAGAATATAGGCAGCCGCATTCGTTATATTCTACTACACAATATTGGTGATGCTTTTCTGGCCGAAGATGTTAGCCCTGATGCCATCAGGGCATTGATTGGCTCTTACATTTAGCTCGAGTTAGCATGATGCAAATAAATTACTACATTTCTTCTGCCATGGACTATACTATTTTTGATATGCATGATTTCTCCCGCTCCCATACAATTATAAATTTGCCAGCATTCCCGGCGGTTTTATAATGCCGATCCCATCCATTCATCCCGAACAGAGTCACCAGAGCCATTTGTTTCAATCTGCCAGCTCCATATCCCAGCTGGAACAGGTCGCATCATGGTTCTCCAAACGTCAGGCAAAAGAAATACCGGATGCGTTGCAAGCAGCCGCAGTGCTGTTTGCTGCTGACCACGGGGTTGCCACAGGTTTAACAGTTTGTGATCATCCACACTCCACACTGGAGCGCGTACAGCAGGCCGCCAGCGCACATTCAGTCATTGCAGACTTGTGCAAACAGACGGCTTGCCAGCTGCATATTGTCGATGTCGGTGTGGCCGGCTCTTTGGCTGATAACGATGCTATCGAACATGCCAAAGTTATACCCACCGGCACACCGGATATCACCCTTGGATCAGCCATGACTCAGGTCGATTACTGGGAAGTGGTTGGGATTGGTGAAGAAATGGCCAACCGCTGCATTGATGCCGGAGCCAATCTATTAATCGCCAGCTCCATCAGTTGCGGAGATCATATCGCCACCGCCGCCCTCATTGCCGAGCTGCTCGGCCTATCCGCAGAAGAGGCTTTAACAACCTGTCCTGATGTGAGCCCCGAGATGTATGCCAGCGAATTACTGGCTGTCGAGAAAGCCTTGACGCGCGCCAAGGGCACACCTTCACATGATATTCTCAGAGAGCTTGGTGGCCTGGAAATGGCTGCTATGGCTGGTTTTTACCGCGCCGCCGCCAACAAGGGGGTACCGGTCCTGCTCGATGGCCTCGCTTCAGCAACCGCCGCCCTGGCTGCAATTGCATGGGATGTGCGCATTGCCGGCTGGCTTATGGCCAGCCACGTATCGCATGATGCCGGTCATCGGGATGTGTTGGAAGACCTGGGCCTGGAAGCACTGGTCGAATTAAAATCCAGCCTTGATGAAGGCAAAGTTGCCGTACTGATGCTACCTGTTTTGCAATCGGCCATTACCCTGCAACAAGGGCTGGCTCGCATTGAAATGAATGGTGACTAAAAAACCAAAGCAAGACAGCATAGCGCGCTTGATCATCATAATATATCATACTCCAGGACAACAACCATCATGACGGCTTCCACCCTTACAACGTTCGATATAACCACTTGGACATGGATCGTATTGCTCTTCGCATCATTGGCCACAGCCATTAGCCTGTTTTTATCCACCCGTCAGGAAATGCATGTAAAAGCCCATCGTGATAGCGTACCACAGCGTTTCGCTGATAAAATATCATTGGCCGCCCATCAAAAAGCAGCCGACTATACACTCGCCAAACTCAACCCCAGCAATTTCGGCCAAATCTTTGCTCTCTTTGTACTACTGGCATGGACAGTCGGCGGCGGGCTGAATGTTCTCGATCATTTCACACAATCCCTTGAACTCTCACCAATATGGACCGGCGTGGCTTTTCTATTGCTGTTCTTTTTGATTAGCCATGTCATTGATCTGCCACTGGATATTTATAACACCTTCGGCATTGAAGCGCGTTTTGGTTTTAACAAAATGACCATCGGCCTGTATCTCAGCGATATGTTCAAACAACTACTGCTGATGTTGGTCATTGGCGCTGGCATGGGCTGGGTGATTTTAAGTCTGATGGCAGGCGCTGGAGAAATCTGGTGGCTGTATGCCTGGGCGGCATGGACAGCTTTCATGTTATTGATGATCTGGGCCTACCCCACTTTTATCGCCCCGCTATTTAACAAATTCAGCCCCCTGCCCGATGGCGAAATGAAACAGCGTATCGAAGCCTTATTGAACCGCTGTGGCTTTCAGAGCAATGGTTTGTATGTCATGGATGGCTCACGTCGATCCAGCCATGGCAACGCTTATTTCACAGGCTTGGGCAACGCCAAACGCATCGTCTTTTTTGATACCTTGCTCAAGCAACTCGAAGCCATTGAAACCGAAGCGGTACTGGCGCATGAACTGGGTCATTTTCATCATGGTCATGTAAAAAAGAGATTGGCAGTGATGATTCTCTCATCACTGGTTGGATTCGCCCTGCTCGGCTGGGTCACCCAGCAAACATGGTTTTACAGCGGCCTTGGCATCAGCAGCGCATCCAACCATGCTGCACTGGTGTTATTCATGCTGGTCTTGCCTGCATTCACCTTTGCACTCGGACCAATCATGAGTCATTCATCACGCAACGATGAATTTGAAGCCGATGCCTATGCTGTCGCCAACAGCGATGGCGAGGCGCTGGCCACGGCTTTGGTGAAAATGTACGAAGACAATGCCAGCACACTCACACCCGATCCCTGGTATTCACGCTGGCATGATTCCCACCCACCGGCTCCAACCAGAATTGACCATATCGAACAGCGGCTTTCGGAAAACGCAGCCAAACAAGCATAAAGGGATTATTTGTTCAGCCGCTGGAGTCCTTCAATCAGACTGATTTCAATGTTTGTGTGAATAACCGACCAGGAACACATCCACCCGGCGGTTTTTATTGCGTCCGGCCAGGCTTGCGTTATCGGCGATATAATTCGTCGCACCATAAGCTTCAACTACAATCATCTTGCGTGCAATACCGGCCTTCACCAACACATCGGCAACCGCCTCTGCACGCGCCTTACTCAAAGCAATCTGACTTTTAAAAGCATGTCTGGATTTGTGTTTACCAGCATAACCACCAATCGGCTCACCATCACAAAAGCCGCGCACCACCAGTTTCCTCATGCATGGTGCAGCCAGATATTTACCAGCGGTATCGGTCAAACTCTTGGCCAGACTCTTGTCAACCGCAGTGCGACCCGATTTAAACGACACCCGTTGCCATAACTTCTCGCCGCTCTGAATGTGCGCACAACGACGCTCTGCTTCAGCTTGTTTTTGCCGCTTTTTCTTTTCTTCCACAGCGGCCAATAACTGTTTGTCATCCTCGATGCGTTTTGCCTGTGCGATTTTATCCTGCTTACGCAGCGCAATCAGTGTCTTGCGTAGTTTTTCTTCATCATTTATCAGATTCGGCGTATTGGCCTGTGCTTCAGAATAACCCGCATCCGGTGCCTCACCAATAATGCTGGCGCAACCCGACACCAACAGCACGCTCACCGCCATCACCCCAACGCTAAAGCCGTTTCTCCACATAGCATTCATCCTCCCATCGAATAAATTAAGCTAGAGCATAATCCCGGCATTTATAATCTGCAACATTTTCCAGTCAGGCCGGAAAAGGCTACACAGAAAAGGCTAACACTTGATATATTATATACTTTTCGTTAGAAAGCGCGCCCGCTCAAAAATGAGCGAATACGCACATCGTCTAATCCATTGTGCCCGTGATTGGTAGCTACACAATCAAACTCGGGTGATTGGCGGTGGAGGTAAACAAACAATCGGAGGACATTATGTCTCAATTTACAATGAAACAACTGCTTGAAGCAGGTGTACACTTTGGTCACCAGACCCGCCGCTGGAACCCGAAAATGGCTCCTTATATTTTCGGAAAACGTAACGGCATTCATATTATTGATCTGCAAAAAACCTTGCGCATGGCCAATGAATCTTATTCATTCATGCAAGAACTCGCAGCAGCAGGCGGCCGCGTATTGTATGTCGGCACCAAACGTCAGGCTCGCGATGCAGTCAAAGAAGAATCATCCCGTGCAGGCCACTACTATGTAAACCACCGCTGGTTGGGTGGCATGCTGACCAACTTCACCACCGTACAGCAGTCTGTACGCAAGATGAAAGATTTGCAGCGCCAGAAAGAAGAAGGCGTATTTGATTTGTTAACCAAAAAAGAAGCGCTCGGTCTGCAGCGTCAGCTCGATAAGCTCGAACGCTCACTTGGCGGCATCAAGGAAATGAACGAATTGCCTGATTGCCTGTTTGTTGTTGATGTACGCAAAGAAGAACTGGCTGTTAAAGAAGCCCAGAAACTAGGCATACCAGTGGTTGCCGTAGTCGACACCAACTGCGACCCATCCGGCATTGATTATATCATTCCAGGTAATGACGATGCTATTCGCGCCGTACGTTTGTTTTGCAGCAAGGTTGCTGATGCATTGCTCGAAGGTGCTGAAGCCTGGCAGTTGGAAAACGCTGAAGATGGTGATGATATCGTTGAAGCCATGACTGTTGACATCGAACAAGAACCAGCAGCATAAGCTGTAAAACATACAAGATATTACGGAGATTAAAATGGCTATTACTGCTGCAGATGTAAAAAAACTGCGTGAAATTAGTGGCGCGGGCATGATGGATTGCAAAAAAGCATTGACTGAAACCGATGGCAACATCGATGCCGCTGTCGACTTCTTGCGCAAAAAGGGCTTGGCGGCTGCGTCCAAAAAAGCCGGTCGTGTTGCTGCTGAAGGTATCGTTGTGTCGATATCCGAAGGCAATATCGGCGTAGTCTTGGAAGTCAATTCCGAAACGGATTTCGTGAGTAAAAACGATCAGTTTGTTGGCTTTGTCAATGCTATCGCAGCATTGATCATCAAACAAAACCCTGCTGATGTCGATACATTGAAAGCCTTGGATTTTGATGGCGAGCACAATGTTGAGCAGGCGCTCTCGCAACTGATTTCCACCATCGGTGAAAACATGAGCATCCGCCGTTTTGTGCGCACGGAAGTGTCTACAGGCGTGGTCGCTTCTTATGTCCATGCTGGCGGCAAGATCGGTGTGTTGATCGGTATTGAAGGCAAAATAGAAGCCGATCTGGCTCGCGGCGTAGCCATGCATGTTGCAGCAGCAAACCCTAGGTTTATTGCCCGTGATGATGTCGATGCCGATTCAGTCAAGCGTGAGCGCGCAGTATTATCTGAACGTGCTATTGCCAGCGGTAAGCCGGAAGCAATTGTTGAAAAAATCGTCAGCGGCCAGCTTAACAAGTTCTATTCAGAGATCTGTCTGTTGGAACAGGATTTTGTCATGGACACGGACAAAAAAGTTAGCAAGGCTCTCGGTGATGCTAAGCTGGTCTCGATGGCTCGTTTCCAGCTCGGTGAAGGCATCGAGAAAAAAGAAGAAGATTTTGCAGCTGAAGTAGCAGCTCAAATTCAAGGCGGATAATCATTCATGACTGAAGCTTCTGGAGATCGTTCAGAGCATCGCCCGTACAAACGGGTGATGCTGAAGCTTTCCGGCGAGGTATTGATGGGCGACACTGCATTCGGTGTGGATGTCGAAACCATTAATCGTCTGGCGGGTGAGTTAATCGAAGTTCAGAACTCAGGCATTGAGCTGGCCATCGTCATTGGCGGTGGCAATATCTTTCGCGGCATGAGCGGCACAGCATCAGGCATGGATCGCGCCAGCGCTGATTATATGGGTATGCTGGCAACAGTCATGAATGCGATTGCCTTGCAAGATGCTATTGAATCACACGGCGCTACAGTGCGGGTGATTTCAGCCCTGCCAATCAAAGAAGTTGCCGAACCTTATATCCGCCGTCGTGCGGTGCGTCATCTGGAAAAAGGCCGCATACTTATCTTTGCCGCCGGCACTGGTAACCCCTATTTCACCACCGATACGGCAGCCAGTCTGCGTGCTATGGAGATTCAGGCTGATGCTGTACTCAAAGGCACCAAGGTTGATGGTGTATACAGCGCTGATCCAGCCAAGAATCCGGATGCTACAAAATATGAAACACTCACATTCACAGAAGCCTTGACCAAACGTCTCGGCGTTATGGATGCAACGGCAATGTCCTTATGCCGTGATAATCAGATGCCTTTGGTCATTTTTGATGTCACCAAGCCTGGGCAAATGCTGCGTGCAGTCACAGGCGAAGCCATTGGCACACTGGTGCAGGAGAGTTAAATGTTTAGCGACACTCAAAATAAAATGCAGAAATCTATTACCGCGCTCAAATCAGAGCTGGCCAGTATTCGTACCGGCCGCGCCAATTCAGCCCTGCTGGATCATGTGCGGGTAAACTATTATGGCTCAGATGTGCCTGTATCTCAAATTGGCAATATCTCTGTACCTGAACCGCGCATGTTGATGATTACACCTTGGGAAAAAACCATCCTCGGCGATCTTGAGAAGGCTATTCTAAAATCAGATCTGGGTTTGAATCCATCCAATGATGGTGAAGTGATTCGCATCATTTTGCCTGAATTGACTGAAGACCGCCGCAAAGACTTGGTCAAGCAAGTCAAGGCCGCTGGTGAAAAAACCAAGGTGTCGCTGCGTAATGTGCGCCGCGATGCCAACGATCACATCAAAAAACAAGTCAAAGACGATGCTTTGTCTGAAGACGAAAGCAAGCGCCAACAAGATGAAATTCAGAAAATAACCGATAAGTTTGTGGCTGAAACCGATCAGATCATTGAACACAAAGAAAACGATATTCTGACTGTCTGATGCCTCCAGTCTGTACGGAGACATCACCCGAAATATCGCCCAAGCCACCACACCATGTCGGCATCATCATGGATGGCAATGGGCGCTGGGCAAAAGCGCAGGGTAAAGGTCGTATTGAAGGCCATAAAAAAGGTGCTGAAATTGCCCGCGACATTGTGGGTTGGGCACAAAACCAAGGCATCAAACAACTCTCGTTGTATGCCTTTTCGACTGAAAACTGGAATCGTCCCAAGCTGGAAGTGCGTGGACTGATGAGCTTATTGGCCATCTTATTACCCAAAAGCCTGCCCAGCATGATGCAACAAAATGTACGTTTTCGTGTATTGGGTGATATTTCGCCCCTGCCGCGCGGGGCAAAAAAAGCTGTTGAACAAGCCTGCCAGCAAACCATTTCTAATGATGGCATCGATTTAATTTTATGTCTGAATTATGGCGGCCAACAAGAGATACTGGCTGCGGTCAAAGCTATTGTGCAACAAACCATCAACGCGACGAGCCCCCAACAGGCTTTGGCTGCACTGGATTTAGCCAGCTTGCGCAATGCCATGTGGTGCAGAGATATTGCACCAGTTGATCTGCTCATTCGCACCGGTGGTGAAACACGCCTTTCTAATTTTCATTTATGGGATGCAGCCTATGCCGAACTGTATTTTACCGATGTATTGTGGCCAAACTTTTCAGCACTGCATTTACAACACGCCATTGACGATTATCAGGCTCGTGAACGTCGTTATGGTTTAACCAGCGAACAGCTACAAGCAATTGATCAAAAGCATGACTGAATTAAACAAACGCATCATCACCGCCATCGTGCTGGTGATCGTCGTGTGGGGCTGGTATTTTCACCTCGGCTCACCCTGGTTTGAGCGCGCTCTGGCATTATTCGGCTGGCTCACCAGTTGCGAGTTGATTTTATTGCTCAAACTGCGTCAACCGTGGTTGTACATGTGCACTGCCTTTTTTACATGGCTGGCTTTCTCTTTTCATGCCGACATTCAATGGTTGTTGCTGACTGCGTTTATCTGGTTTGCATGTTTTGTTTATCAGGCCCGCCAACAAGCCCCGGAATTTGATCATTTTTTCAGTGGCATCTGGATGTTGGCATGGCTATTTGCCTTCTGTCTGGCCATCGCCGACACCCACCTGAGCAACACAGGTCAGGGATTAATCATCGGCACCTGTCTAGCCATCTGGACATCCGATATAGCCGCTTATTTTGTCGGTCGCGCCTGCGGCAAACGTAAATTATGTCCGGCCATCAGTCCGGGGAAATCGGTAGAAGGTGCGATCGGCGGCCTGGTCTTTGCAGTGCCTGTTGCCGTTGGCTGCTGGCTGTACTGGGATGTGCTGCCACTATTACCGGCAATCCTTCTCGCCATCATCGCTGTGATTGCCGGCATGCTCGGTGATTTATCCGAATCCGCAGTAAAACGTCTGATCGGCGCAAAAGATAGCGGTCGCTGGTTACCCGGCCATGGTGGTATTTTGGATCGCAGCGATGCCATGCTGATGGCCGTGCCTGTAACCTGGCTCTTGTGGGGATTGATTTAATGCACCATACCAACTCTAACTCTGTTTCAAACACCACCCGCATGACCCTACTCGGCGCCACCGGCTCAATCGGCTGCAGCACGGTAGATGTCATGCTCAGGCATCCAGATAAATTTTCCGCATTTGCACTGGTTGGTCATCGTAACAGTGAAAAAATGCTGGAGCTGGCCCACCTGTTACAGCCTCAATGGGTGGTCATGACAGATGCAGATGCAGCCCAGGAGTTGACTGGCCAGCTGCCTGCAGGCGTACAACTGGAAAGCGGTATGGATGCAGCTATTACGCTCGCATCAAGCCCCGAAACGGACATGGTCATGGCGGCCATGGTGGGTTCAGCAGGCTTGCCGGCGACATTGGCCGCCGTCAAAGCAGGCAAACGGGTTGGACTGGCCAATAAAGAGTGTCTGGTTACAGCCGGACATATTTTCATGGCTGCAGCTCAAGCATCCGGAGCCGATGTGGTGCCTGTCGATTCAGAGCATGCCGCCATTCACCAGTGCCTTATTGGCCATGATCACGCCTCCATTGCACAGGTTATTTTAACGGCTTCAGGCGGCCCATTCCGCGATCGAGATCCTGCCACCTTACACAGTGTCACCCCGGCAGAAGCCATTGCCCATCCCAATTGGGATATGGGTGCCAAGATTAGTGTCGATAGCGCCACCATGATGAACAAAGCCCTTGAACTGATTGAGGCGCGTTGGTTGTTTGATATCAAGCCCGACAAATTATCAGCTATCATTCATCCAGAAAGCATTGTACATGGCATGATTGAATATGCTGATGGATCGGTATTGGCACAGTTGGCCATGCCGGATATGCGCATGCCAATTGCCTATGCCATGCAGGCTCAACCCAGACTCGCATCGGGTATTGCATGGTTGGATCTGGCCAAAACAGGCCAGCTCAGTTTCCAGGCCATCGACCTTGAACGCTTCCCTGCCATGCGTCTGGTGCAGGATGTGCTGGCAGGCCACGACACCTTGGCCATTGCCTTCAATGCCGCCAATGAAATCGCCAATGCCGCTTTTAGAGATCACAAGATCGGTTTTATGGACATTGTCAATACTGTCGAGCAGGTGCTTGAACGGGTGGAAAATATCCCCGTAGCCACACTCGATGAGGTATGGTCGCATGATGGCCACGCCAGAGCGCTGAGCGTTGAAATATTGGGAGCTAAACACCATGATTGAAATTCTGCATACATCGCTGGCCTTTGTTGTTGCCATCGCCCTATTGATTGCTGTACACGAATACGGTCACTTTTCAATGGCACGTCGGCTCGGCATCAAGGTTGAAAAATTCTCCATAGGCTTTGGCCCTGCATTGTTTTCATGGCGCAGCAAAGATCAGGAAGTATTGTATGTGATTGCCGCCATTCCACTCGGTGGTTATGTCAAAATGTTGGGCGAGAACCCCGACGAGCAAGATTCCGATGAACAAGCCAAGCTATCCGAACAGGATAAAGCACGCGCATTCAATAATCAGCCCATCTGGAAACGGGCGGCGGTTGCCGTTGCAGGGCCGGCTTATAATTTCATTTTTGCAATCGTCGCATATATGCTGATTGGCTGGATGGGTCAGGCTGTATTACCCACCATCGTGGGGCATATTGCACCGGCCTCGATCGCTGCAAAGGCTGGCCTGCAGGTTGATGACCGCATCACGGCAGTTGATCAACACACGGTTCATTCATGGCAGCAAATGGAAGAGCTACTCAAGCAACGGGTGGGATCCTCAGCAACCCTGCAAATTCAACGTGATGAAAGCAGTATTGCATTAAACATGCAGTTACCAACACAGCAAAAAGACCCTCTACTCATCGATGTGTCGGATCAGGTGCTTGGTTTTAATCCCGGTTTAACTGTACGCATTGACCATGTCATGCCCGACTCGGCAGCCCAACACGGCGGCCTGCAAGCAGGCGATGTAATCAAACAAATTAATGGCTGGCCAGTTTCGAATATGTCTCAGTTGATTGAGAAAATCAAAGCCAAGTCAGAACAACCGGTCACACTCGTTGTCTTGCGTGATCAAAGTCTGCTGCAATTGCAAGTCACCCCCGCAGCAGATGCCAACAATCAGGGACGACTAGGCATCAAGCTGGCATCACGTGCTATGCATGGCACCGAGATGTACCGCATGGGTGTCTGGGATGGGTTAAGCTATGGCTTTACCCGCACCTGGGAAATCACCGCCATGACGTTGAATGTATTTGGTAAAATGGTGACATCAGCCATTTCCCCCGATAATCTCGGTGGCCCGATCGCGATTGCACAGTTAGCTGGTAAAACGGCCGAGATGGGACTGGTTTACTTTGTCGGGTTTCTGGCTTTGATTTCAGTCAATCTCGGGGTATTAAACCTGTTGCCCATCCCAATTCTGGACGGCGGTTTATTGCTCTATCTCGGCATTGAAAAGCTGACAGGCAAGCCATTACCTGCCAAAGTATTGGAATTCACCCAGATGATTGGATTATTATTCATCGCATGCTTGATGGTGTTTGCATTTTACAATGATATCTCACGTCTTTTCAGAGGATAATATGACCCGCTCAATCAAATGCTTGCTGACTGCTACGATGTTAACGCTTGTTCTGTTCAGCTCACAAAGTTCATTACTTATCGCTGCCGAAACGAACAACAATCCTGATGTGATTCTATCAATCGATGTTACAGGCAATCATTTTGTCGAGAAAAAAACCATTTTAGCAAAGCTACAGACCAAAGTTGGTCAAAAGCTCGATCGCCGCAAGCTCAGTCGCGATGTACGCCATTTGTACAAAACCGGTTTCTTTTCTGACATCAGTTTCATCGGCTCAAAAACAAAGCGTGGCATCAAGCTGACATGTAAGGTGAAAGAGTTCCCATTAATTGCCAACATCACCATCTCAGGCAACGAAGAGCATTCAAGCAAAGATCTGCAATTGCGTATGAAATTAAAACCCGGCCGTATTTTTAATCCGGTCAATCGCAGAAAAGACCGTAACACCTTAATCAAGGGTTATTTAAAAAAGGGCTTTTACCAAGTCAAGGTCACCTTCATTCCAACCGAGTTGAAAGATGGCAGAATCAATCTGCTTATTAAAATCCATGAAGGTGAAGTCACCCGCATCAATCGCATTCATATTATTGGCAACAAAGATTTCAGTGATAACACCTTGCGTGGTCAAATCGCATCCAAACAACCGGATGTCACCACCATGATGAATAGCAGAGATGTCTTTGATCAAAAGCGCTTTGGAGCAGATGGGCAAATGCTGCAACAGTTTTATATGAACAATGGTTACCTGGATATGAAAATCGAATCCAAGCAAATCACTGTTGCTGAAGATAAAAAAAGCTTTTCCCTCACCTTTAGTGTGCATGAAGGCTCTCCCTACACCGTCAGCAGCGTAGAAATCCAAGGTGATCTGGTTCCTGATCTACAGACCCTTAAAGATCTGGTTGAACTCGAAACGGACAAAACTTACGTTTTAAGCGATATGCAAACAAGTATCGCCGCCATCACCGCACGTGTTGGTGATGAAGGTTATGCTTTTGCATCTGTCACCCCATTATTGAACCGGAACATTGATGACCATACCGTGGCTGTCACCTTTGACATCGAAAAGGGCAAACAAGTCTATATCGAACGCATTGATATTAGCGGCAATGAAAAATCAAATGATGAGATTGTACGTCGATTACTTATTCAAAATGAAGGCGCGCGTTATTCGGGTTCACAAATTAAAACATCCAAAGAAGCATTAATACGTGCGCCCTTTGTAGAAGATGTGCGCATCTCTCACCCCAAAGGCTCCGCACCGGATAAAGTGCGTATGAAAGTGGATATCACTGAAAAGAAAACTGGCTCAATTTCAGGCGGCATGGGCTTCTCCCAACGCGAAAAAGTCATCTTAACCGCCAAGGTTTCAGAGTCCAATTTGTTTGGCAAGGGCTATCAAGCCAGCCTGAATGGTCAGTATGGCCGCATCACCCAGGATATAAACGCCAGTTTAACCGACCCGTTTTTTTTAGGCTCCAATATCAGCGCTTCGATCAACGTCTTCAAACAGCAGACCGATCCTCTGACTACCGTCACCTATCGGACTGAATCCGTTGGCGGCGGCCTCACCTTTGGTCTCCCCATTACCCATAAAGTAAGCTATGGCATCAGCTATCGAATCAACAGCACCAACTTGCTTCAGGTGCCTGTGAATTCATCTATTCTCACCTTATCTCAACAAGGCAAACAAACAATCGGTGAAATCATTCAATCGCTGAGCTGGGATACACGCAACCGTTTTATTTCCACCACCAGCGGCCATGTGCAATCGTTAACGTTTGGTGTTTCAGGCGTTGGTGGCAAAACCAGGTTCTGGGAATCGAGTTTTTCCAGCAAGGCTTATTTCCCCTTTGGTGAAGACGATCAGTTTGTTATCAACCCCTCCTTTTCCGGCGCGATTATTCGCCCCTATTCAAAATCAGCCGTACCCTTATACCGCCGCTATTCACTCGGAGGGATTGGCAGCATCCGTGGCTTCGATTCATACGGCATCAGCCTAAGAGACCCTGTCACAAAAGAAGCCATTGGTGCGGACAAACAGATCAAAGCATCATTAAATATATTCTTCCCACCCCCCTTCATCTCCAGCACTGCAGGTGTGCGCGGCATCGTCTTTGCTGATGCTGCTACGTTATGGGGTTCGGTATCCACCACCGTGGGTAATCTGAGCCTGAGTGTCAGCGAACCATTTGCTGTATCTCGAATCCGCTATTCGGCAGGGTTCGCTATCGAATGGGCTTCACCTGTAGGCCCAGTCGGCCTGGTTTGGGCTTTCCCGATCAAAACCGTGCCCGGAGATATAGAAAGAAGCTTCGAGTTTGTATTGGGTGGAGCCTTTTAAGACTACCTTGTTTAAAAGTTAGAAGCATTACTGGCTTGCTTTTCGTTACTTAAAACGATTAAACTCAAGCACTTAAAATTATTGTTCAACCGAAAAGGAGAAGGTCATGTTTAAAACAATGAAGGTAACAGCACTGGTGGCATCTATTGCTGCATTGAGCATATTCGGATTCACATCTGCACAGGCGGCTGAATTAAAAATCGGTTATATCGATATCAATACTGCCCTGCAAAATACCGCTGAATATCAGAGTGGCATGACAAGCCTCAAAGCCTTGAGAGATAAAAAGCTGGCTCAGCTCAAAGCCTTAAAAGACCAAATTGATCGTGCTGAAAAAGATATCATGCGTCAGTCGCTGGCCATGTCACAGGAACATTTGTCTAAAAAACAGCGTGATTTAAAAGAAATGGGCAAGAATTTTCAACGTGCACAGCAAGATGCGCAGGAAGAACTTGCGGCCAAGAAAAACAGCATGGACATCGCCAGCATGGCAAAATTTCAAAAGGTCATTACTGCCTACGGCAAAAGTCATCATTATGATATGATTATCCCGCGCCCAGTATTTCTTTATGTCGATGCCAAACACGATGTCACCGGTGATATCACCAAACTACTCGACAAATAAGCCCCGCCGACCATTGCCAAATACATTATCACTTACTGATGCCGCAAGGCTCGTCAACGGTCAGTTAGAAGCATGCGGCAAGAACGAGACTGATGCAACGCAGATAAGCGGCATCAATACGCTGCTTGATGCCAGCGCAACAGAGCTCTCTTTCCTGGCCAACAAACGTTATCGGCTTGATCTGGAATCCACTCAGGCAGCAGCGGTTCTGCTCTCTCGAGATGCCAGTGTTGATGCCCGGCAGTGTGTCATCCGAGTCGATGATCCCTATTATGCATTTGCCTGCCTGCAGCGTTTCTTTCATCCGGATATTGCTGCCAAAGGCATTCGTCATGATTCAGCTATCATTGATGCTAGCGCCGAGCTGGCCGACGATGTGGATGTCGGTGCTGGCGCAGTTATTTCCGCCCATGTGCGCATTGGCAAGGGCACACGCATTGGTGCTGGTTGTGTGATTGGTGAAGCTGTGAGCATTGGTGAGGATTGTTTATTGCATGCCAAGGCTGTGATTGCCGAACACTGTGTTTTAGGCAATGAGGTGATTTTGCAGTCCGGTGCAATTATCGGGTCGGATGGCTTCGGTTATGCCTGGAGTGGCTCAAAGCACCTTAAGATACCACAAGTGGGTCGCGTGATTCTTGAAGACGATGTCGAAATCGGTGCCAACACCTGCATCGACCGTGGTGCGATTGGTGATACGGTGATTGGGCACGGTGTCAAACTCGACAATCAAATCCAGATCGCCCATAACGTGCGCATTGGTGCATTCACGGTGATGGCCTCCCAGGTCGGCATTTCCGGCTCCACCCATATCGGTGCAGGCTGTCAGTTTGGTGGTCAAACAGGTATTGCGGGACATATCACAGTCGGTGATGGCGTAAAACTGGCCGGCAAGAGCGGTGTTCTGTCTGATCTGGCGGCAGGCGGTATTTATGCCGGCGCTCCGGCCATGCCACACCGTTTATGGCTAAAAGTATCTGCCCTGACAACCAAGCTGCCCGAGCTTTGGAAAGCACATCGCAACAATAAAATTCACAAACCTGAATGATGGAGTAGAGCATGCCTGAATTAAACATTGATGAGATCATGAAGCGTTTACCACATCGCTATCCCTTTCTGCTCATTGATCGCATCTTGGATATTGAAAAAGACAAGTCAATCCGTGCTTTGAAAAATGTAACCATCAATGAACCCCAGTTCACCGGTCATTTCCCCTCTCACCCGGTGATGCCGGGGGTGTTGCTGGTCGAAGCCATGGCACAGGCTGGTGGCATGCTGGCTTTTCAATCGGTTGAAGATGATCGTGATTATCTGGTGTATTTTACCGGCATTGATGGAGTACGTTTTCGTAAGCCGGTTGTACCCGGTGATCAGGTTATTTTTGAACTGACCTGTTTGCGCCGCCGTGGCTTTTTATGGAAATTACGTGGGGAAGCCTTTGTTGATGGTGTACTGGTTTGTGAAGGCACACTAACAGCCACCTTGATCCCACAAGACGACGTTTGATCATGATTCACCCTACGGCGGTAATCGATGGCAAAGCTGAACTGGGCAATGATGTTGCCATAGGTCCTTATTGCGTTATTGGTGCTGATGTCAGGCTTGGTGACAACTGCGAACTGATGTCACATGTGGTGATTACCGGCCACACCAGCATAGGCTCCGGCAATCGTATTTTCCCATTCACGTCCATTGGTCAAATCCCTCAGGATTTAAAATACCACGGTGAAGCATCTGAAGTCATCATTGGTAACAACAATCAAATCCGTGAAAATGCCACCATTAACGCCGGTACCGAAGGTGGTGGCATGGTGACCCGAATAGGTGATCACAATATGCTCATGGCTTACACCCATGTGGCACATGATTGTCTGCTCGGTGATCGCATTGTGCTGGCCAATTGCTCGACATTGGCCGGTCATGTTGAAGTCGATGATGGTGCAATTATTGGTGGCCTCTCGGCTATTCAACAATTCGTGCGCATCGGCAAGCTGGCCATGATCGGCGGCATGTCCGGTGTCACCAAAGATGTACCGCCCTATTGCCTGCTGGCCGGTGGTTATCGTTCCGGTTTAAGTGGTTTGAATATTATTGGCCTCAAACGACAAGGTTACAATCTCAAGCAAATCGGCCAACTCAAGGAAATCTATCGTTTACTATTGCAGGAAAAGGGTAAACGGGATGAACAAGTCACCAAAGCAGAGGCATTATTGCAGGCCGATGATGCCGCCGGACAAGCTCTTGTGGGCTTTGTGCGCAGTGCCCAGCGTGGCCTGACGACACATGGTCGCGATTCAGAGTAATCAGACATGAAAAAAATTGGTCTGATCGCAGGTTATGGTCACTTTCCACTTGAACTGGCTGTGTCTTTACATGCCGCAGGCTTTGAAGTGCATACGGTCGCCGCGCGTGAAGAAGCCAATCCGGAAATTGAAAAGCTGACCGCCACCACCTGCTGGTTACACGTCGGCAAAATCGGCGGCATGATCAAAGCCTTCAAACGCGCCGGTGTGGAAGAAGTGGTGATGGCGGGCAAGGTGCGCAAACTGCATCTCTTTCGTAACTTCAGACCCGATTTAACCGCCATGAAAGGATTATTGCGGCTAAAAGACCGGCGTGATGATTCCATTATGCATACCATTGCCGACCTATTGGCCGAAGGCGGCCTTACCCTGATCGATCAAACATTGTATGCCGGTGATATGTTGGCTGGAGCAGATCATCTGGCAGGGCCGGTGGCAAAGAAAAGAGACAAAGATATCAGCTTTGGTTTCGAACAGGCCAAGGGTATTGCAGGCCTCGATATCGGCCAAACCATCATCGTACAGAATCAAGCCGTATTGGCGGTTGAAGCCATTGAAGGCACCGATGAAGCCATCAAACGCGGTGGCCAGCTCGGCAGCGGCAAGGCTGCCGTGATCAAAGTGGCCAAACCAAATCAGGATCTACGTTTTGATGTGCCAGCCATCGGCCCTGATACACTCGAAGTCATGCATGGCTGCGGCTGTAATCTACTGGCGGTGGAAGCAGGCAAAACACTGATCATAGAACGCCAGCGATTCATGCAACTGGCTGATCAATTGGCTATTTCTGTGTATGGCACTGGCATTGATATCGCCAGCCAGTGATGGGGTCCAACTCATCAACCCCAAGCAATGACACGATTTTTTATCAGTGCGGGTGAAACATCCGGTGATTTTCATGCTGCAACCGTAGTCACCGAACTCAAACAACGTTTTCCCTCAGCCATCATCAGCGGCATCGCCGGTAGCCAGATGCAGCAACAGGGCTGTGTCGCCATGCATGATATCAATGCGCTCAATGTCATGGGCATCGGTGATGTGATGCGCTCATTGGGGCGCATTCGCCGCATTGAACAATCTATTCTATCGCATTGCACAGAGCATCAGCCGGATGTCGCCATTCTGGTTGATTTTTCCAGTTTTCATATGCGCCTAGGCCGTAAACTCAAACGACTCGGCATTCCTGTCATTCATTTTATAGCCCCCAAACTGTGGGCCTGGGGCAGCTGGCGGGTAAAAAAACTCATAAAATCCCAGGATCGACTCGCCTGCATTCTGCCCTTTGAAACCGAATGGTTTAAACAGCATGGCATTGCGCATGCCGAATATGTCGGCAACCCGAGTGTCATCACTTGCCAGCAAGGATGGTCTAAAGCTGAATTGAAACAGCATATTGGTATCGCTGAACATCAACCGCTGCTGGCTTTATTGCCGGGTAGCCGGCCACAGGAAGTCAAAATACATTTGCCTTTGTTGATTGAAGTATTAACCCAGGCACAGCAACAGATCACCGATTTGGTCTGCGTTGTGCCGTTGGCACCCGGTGTCGATCAAAATGAGTTGCAGGCTCTATGGCAACTCGGAGCCAAGCCCATCGAGCGCACCGAAACTGCTTATGCCATGCGAGCCGATGCCGCTGTCGCCGTATCGGGTACGGCGACACTGGAACTGGCTTTGTGGAACACACCGACGGTATTGATTTATCAAGCTGCTCCTCTAATGGCTTTTTTAGCCCGTCGCCTGATCCAGGTGCGCTGTGTAGGGCTGGCCAATATCATCCTCGGTGACAAAGCAGTCATGCCCGAACTGGTACAGGAAAACTGTCGCATTGATAATATTCTCACCGAGCTTTTACCTTTGCTGCGCGGTACAGAAGCCGCCGATCAACAGCGCCGCGAGTGTGCAACGCTACGTGATATTTTAGGCCATAAAAAACCGGCTATGGGCGTTGTGGATATGGTTGAAAGCCTGATGCGTTAATCTGATGTACCCACTCTAATCGACATAAGGGCCATGCTGATGAATCGCTTCATGGTGAGGCTTGCCAAAGCACCACATGAAATGCACTGCATCGGCACTGTGAATTTCCACCATCTCAAGCGCATCAATAAAAGCCGCCTGTCCTGGCTCAATATTCACCGCATTCATCTCAGCACTGCCTTGCACAAAATAAATAAAGCCGCGCATGCCCCCGGCAGGCCTGCGTTGCAATGTTGTGCCAGCGGCCATGCGCACATCCAGGTATTCCACCGCCGTATGCAAATCAATCGCACCATCTACACCAACAAGGTGACGAATCGTGATGCCATCCTGATTGTCTTCAAGAATTTGATCGGCCTGTAACTGCTGATAATCCGGTGCCAGCGATTTCAAACGCTGCGGCAGATTGATCCATAACTGGATGCCGTGCGCGCGCCCATCCGGAAACTCCGAATGCACCATGCCACGGCCGGCTGTAAAGCGTTGAGCTCCGCCAGCATGGACAACGCCCTTGTTGCCAAGGTTATCTGTGTGATGCATGCCACCATCGAACAAATAGGTGATGGCTTCGAAACCGCGATGCGGATGATCCGGAAAGCCACCGCCTGTAATATCAAAATGATCCCATAATACAAACGGATCATAGTTACGCAGCCCATGTGCGGGCATCAAGCGTTTGACAACGATACCATCCCCTTCAGGCACGCTGTTCGCCGTATGTATGCTGATCATCGTATCAAGCCCTCGCGCTGGTGGGGAGTATTAAAATCCAGCGCCGGCCCCTGGGGCACAATACGGGTCGGGTTGATCGACTCATGGCTGTAATAATAATGCTGCTTGATGTGCTCAAAATTCACCGTTTCAGCAATGCCAGGCTGCTGATAAAGATCACGCAAATAGCCCCACAGATTGGGCATATCACTAATGCGATTGCGATTACATTTGAAATGGCCGACATACACCGCATCAAAACGAACAAGCGTGGTAAACAAACGCCAATCAGCCTCGGTAATGGCATTACCGAGCAGATAACGCTGACCGGCCAATCTCGATTCCAGTCTGTCGAGCGCCTTAAACAGCGCCTCGAATGCAGCCTCATAAGCATCTTGTCTGGTGGCAAAACCACACAAGTAAACGCCGTTATTGATATGGTCATACACAAAGGCATTGATCTCATCGATCTCTGCACGCAGTTCGGTGGGATAATAATCATCGTGATGATCCGTTAGTGCATCAAAACCTGAATTGAACATACGAATGATTTCAGCCGATTCGTTGCAGACAATCCTGTCTTGCTGTTTGTCCCACAATATTGGCACAGTCACGCGACCGGAATACCCAGCATCGGATTTACTATAAAACTGATGCACATGTGTAAAACCATACAGTGGTTCCGGCTCGGCAAACTGCCAGCCTTGATCCAACATGTGTGGATGCACAATACTGACCGGAATAATCTGCTGTAAGCCTTTGAGCTGCCGAAAAATCAGTGTGCGGTGTGCCCACGGGCAAGCCAGGCTGACATAGAGATGATAACGATCCAGCTCGGCTGGAAAACATTCATCACCAATGCTGCAACGAAACTGAGCCTGGCCACGATGGAACGTTCCATCGTCAGCTGCCCATTTGCCATCATCCGTTTGCCACACACCATCGATTAACATGCCCATTCAACTAAACTCCATTGCTTTCACGTCTAAGACTTTCAGCTTGAGCAGGGCATGTTGATTGATCTTGTTCATGCGCCCGAACCGGATTTTCTTAACACACAAAACAGCGCTTTGGGGCTAAAGTCCGCATTGCCTTTAAATGCCGAATCACGGCTTTCGATCAGATCAAAGTCTGCGGCGAATATCTGGCTGATATCAGCAGCTTCAAAGCGGTTCGGCGGGCCTTGTTCGCAGTCCTCTTGTTTGTGAAATGTTTTTAAAAACAAATAACCACCGTCATCGAGTAAATGCGTAACAGATTTCAAATAGTCGGCCTGCTGCTCTGGTTCAATGACATGAAAACAACCACGGTCAATAATCAACGCAAACGTCGCATTCAACTGCGTTTGCAATACATCATCATGCACAAAGCTGATAACCACGTTTTCTTTCTCCGCTCGCAGTTGCGCTTTATTCACCGCCGATGGTGAAATATCTGTACCGGTGACTTGAAAGCCCAGCTTTGCCAGGGCGATGCTTTGTGTGCCAGGGCCTGCACCAATATCCAGTGCCGTGGCCGGTGCAATATTCAAGTCATCAAGCGCTGCTGCCACATCGTGATCGAGATCGGGACAAAACCACGGCATGGTTTCGACATCATCATCGCGGTATTGCTCTTCCCACGGGCGTTTAATGCGTTCCGGATCCTGGCCATCATCTACAGCCTTATTCATCGGTCAACCTGGCATGGCTGCCATCACAAAAAGCACCATTTTTACTGCGTTTGCACTGGCACAGAGCAACCTTCTGCTTTTCGGTAATTTCAAGCACCTGAGGTGTGAACTCCGTACCTTTATGCGACCCATCGCAGAAAGGTTGATTGGCGGATTTTCCGCATGAGCACCAGTAATAGGTGCCCGGTTCCAGTTCGAGTACAGCCGGCTCTTTGGCCGCAATGGTTGCTTCGCTCATGTGTTACTCCTTTTTAGAGATTGTTGAAATTATTGACGTACACCTTCGATAGAAAAGAATAGCTCTACATTTTCAGCTGCCGCTCCCAGCATGCCACTCTTGAGCATGTTATAATCGGATAAATGCAGTGTAGTCGTACCTGAAAAACCACGTCGAAAGCCTCCCCACGGATCTTTACCCGCTCCGATCTGAGTGACTTCAAAGGTGATTTTTTTGGTGACCCCACGCAAGCTGAAATCGCCATGCAGCAAACCACGGCCATTGCCCTTATCTTCATACGATGTACTCACAAACAAGGCCTTGGGATACTTGGCCACATCAAAAAAATCAGCACTGCGCAAATGTTTGTCGCGTTCGGCATGGTTGGAAAACAAGCTAGCCACATCGATTTCAACCTTCACACTATTATTGGCCGGGTTTTTCTCGTCATAGCTATACGATCCATTAAAACGGTTAAAATCACCCATCAACCAACTGTAACCCAGATGTTTCACCTTGAACTGAATAAAAGCATGCTGACCCTTGATATCAAACGCATATTGCTCAGTCGCTTGCGCCGTTGAAATCCACGTGAACAGCAATATCAGCGCCGCCATAAAATATTTCAATCTCATTTTCTTCTCCTTGGATGAATGCCCAGCATTCGTAATAATGTTGTATCTTCATCCACAAAATGGTGTTTCAGTGCCGCCGCACTATGCGCTGCTGCCAACACCATCACAGCCCAGGCCAGGTATAAATGCAACAAGCCGAACAGATCTGCGGCTGCTTTGCTGAAGGTAAACAAGGCAGGCACAGTAAACCAGCCAAACACATCAATGCCAACCCCTTCAGCTGTCGGAATCAAATAACCTGTAATAGTGAGCCCAAACAACAACACATAATGCAAACGATGCACAGCCAATGCAATGACTCGCTCCCAAGCTTCCCCCATCAAATCAGGGCGCACATTCATCAACCGCCAGCTGATTCGACACAACAATAACATCAATAGCAGCATGCCCATGCCCTTATGTATATAAGGCGCATCGTGATACCAGCGATCATAATAATTAAGTTCAACCATCCACAAGCCAAGTCCGAACATGCCAAAGACTACAATCGCCATAGACCAATGCAGGAGCATGCTCAGCAAACCATAAGATGTGGGTGTATTGCGTAACATCGTATTCTGTCCTCCTCTCGGCTCAGTAGTTTGATGGCCGAACCATTGCCTGCTTTACGATTATCAAAAAGCATAAATAACTCATGATCTTGATTAATAAAATATATCAATTACATTTGCAAGATGACCTTGGAACAATTACGCTGTCTCTGTGCCGTTGTCGAAAAGGGTGGTTTTCATGCGGCGGCCGAATCGTTATTTCGCAGCCAGTCAGCCATCAGCATCGCGGTCAAAAAACTGGAACAGGAATTGCAACTCTCCTTGTTTGATCGTAAAGGCTACCGTCCCGCTTTAACCGCTGAGGGGCAGGTGCTTTACAGCAAAGCCAAAGGCATTCTTTCACGCTGCTCAGAACTAAGCAGCATTGCCAGGCACTTTTCTCAAGGTGAAGAAACCGAAATCTCAATTGCGCTCAGTGCCATTGCGCCGGTTGAACAAATATTATCCGTGATAAAACAGGTATCCGAATCCGCGCCTGCCACACGCATGAACCTGCAAGTTGAAAACATGGGGGGCACACTGGAACGTTTGCAAGAGAAAACGGTGGACTTCGCCATTGCCGAACACCTTATGCCGCAGCCCCATATCGAAGCAGTGCCTCTGACTAGCACCGAGATGATCAGTGTTATCTCGGCCAGCTTTCCACTGGCTAAGCATTATCCAGCCATCCTGGCAGCTGATCTGGAACAATATGTTCAGGTTGTGGTACGCGACACCAGTCGGCAGCAACAACAATCTGCAGGCATCCTTGAAGCTGCATCACAATGGTTGGTCAACGATTTTGACATGAAAAAACGCATGATTCTCTCTGGTGCCGCCTGGGGACGCATGCCTCGCCACCGCATTAGCGATGAACTCAACAATGGTCGTTTGTTGGAGCTTACAGGTTCGCAACTCGATGCATTAAGCATCGATATCTATCTCTTTCGCCGTGCCAGCGAAACCATGGGGCCGGTCAGCGAAAAACTATGGCAACAGCTGCAAGCCGGCGCTTAAACTGAACTAAAGACCCGTACCTCAACATTCTGCTTTCTTTATGTTTTATGGGCTAAGTATCGAGCCGCCAGCAACAGCTTGACCCTCGACATCGTGCAACTCCGGATGATCGAAAGGCACGCTTTGATTGCTCACACGAGAATCCGTTAACGGCTGCCGGGGACACGGTGTAATGCCTTGCCTTCCCCATCATGAACACCATTATAACCCCACCACCATACCCTACTCACCATGCCTCCACCATTCGCGTGAATACGGTGTATCATAATGCCACATCAATATTACGGTTCTCCCTTGCCGGCTCGATAGATTATATGATAATGATGTTCGTCACGAACACGTATCGACTTACAGTTTGGATGGTGGGGTCATGAACAACGCAACAACAGTAGCGGCGAGATGAGCTTTAGATTAAAGCTGGCGCTCTCCTATTGCCTGTTGCTGTTCGGAGCGCTGATCGTAGGCATCACAGCGTGGCGGCTGACCAGTCAGCTGAATACATCCATTGATCACACCCTGCAACAGCAACAGCCCAGAATGGAAGCGGCTACAAAGCTGGAAACAAACCTAAAGGTGCCTGGCATGGGTTATTGAGTTGTTTGTGAAATTAGGGGCTGACTCGATTGATTTCTTGAGCCGTAATATACAACGTATAAAAAACTTATTATGTTAGGCTGGACTCATACTTGTTAATCAACAAACAGATGAACATGGAGAAGCCCTCAATGCCAGAAACACACAAAAAAGATTATATCGCCGGTTTTACAGTCGATGAGATCTGTGAAGATTTTTATGCCCTGTATCTCACATCAAAAAAATATAAACGCGATACGTCCATCCAGCTGAAAGTAAATGCCCAGTCAGGCAACTGGATTAGCGGACAGCTTGATTATCAAACCGGTGATATGGATATCACAACGAACCACAAATATCCTGAAGAAGCCAAGATGGTTGAACACTTTAAAGAGGGTGTCGCTCTCTTCCTGGCGAGAGTTCAGGGATCTGCTGACACCGTTAATAGTCATAGGAAAACCTTTGCCTCTGATTACACGAATTAAAAATCTATACTTATTGCCATATTCGTGTCCATTCGTGTAATTCGTGGATCGCTTGTGATTCTGCCTTTAGTTACAGCATTGCGTTCTCTTGCTTTTTTAATAGACCGTAAGATAGCTGATCTTTGTACGTAATCAGGAAACTTATTGCAAGTGCTTTAGCTTCAGCTAGCCCGGACTATAATCTCCCCATGCCAACGCTGCCCATCCATGATGTTCTGCCAGACATCA
>JAUZQK010000113.1 GCA_030951025.1 Mariprofundus sp.
CGCAACTGAGCAACTGCGAGGGCTCGATGCAACGCGAAAATCAGTGGATGCATTGATGTTGATGCCGAAAAAAGTTGAGGCAAGATATTCAGCCCTGAACGAGAGTCTGTTTGATGTGTTCGGTGGCATGGTGCGTTCCAATTATGCCAATGAAGCCTTCGATCTTAACCCTGAACTTGCCCTGAGTGCGGACTTGGCTCTGATGCAGAACTCCATACTGACATTTATGTCGCTGGAAGAATATTTGGATCAAGAACGTAGCTTGTTAATGAATGTGTTTGAGAAAGATGCTATTAATAGAGCCGAGTTGCTGCTCTTGGCTGAATTGGCTGCCAAGCAGCATGTCTATGATACGATGTTCATGCAAACAGGCCAGTCGCACTACCGTAAGATGATGAGCATGGCGATGGATAGTCCGCAGGTGCGTCAGGTGGCGCAAATGAGAAAAACGGTTCAGCGCAAGTGGAAAAGAGGCGGTTTTGGTATTACAGCGTCTGATTGGTTCGCGGCCATGTCCGGCAAGATTGAGTTGCTCAGAGCAACGGAACTCCGTTTGCTGGAGGATTCCCATGCCGAGATTGTTGCTATCGAAACCAGCTCTATACAAAAACTTACTATTCTGGCTATTGCCTGTGTTTTAACCATTGCTCTCTCGATCATGCTGGCATGGTTGATTATCACCAGTTTAACCACTTCATTTCGTCAGGCTGTAGGCATGGCTGAGGATATTGCGGCCGGGGATTTGTCTGGAGGATCGTCTGGAGGATCGAATGGTGGCGGCTTTGGTAATCGATTAAATGATAACTCAGATCCCGGCTATGGCTCTGATGAGGCGGGTCAACTGATGCGTGCGCTGCAAAGCATGCGCTATAATCTTACCGGACTATTGAATGATGAGCTAGAACCGGTATTGCAGGCTGCCCAGCATGGTGATTTGTCCGGGCGTTTGAATACGGATGGAAAACAGGGCTTTTATCTGAATCTGGCACAGGCAACAAATGCTTTAAACGATCAGATGGAAACGATAGTGAATGATACCGTGGCTGGTTTACAGGCCCTGGAACAGGGTGATTTGAATTATCGCATTAGCCGAAGCTATGAAGGTAAGTTTGATGATATCAAACAGGCCAGCAATCAAACAGCAGAGAAGTTATCTGAAATGCTTAATAAGGAGTTGCAACCGGTATGGCAGGGCATTCAGCGTGGTGATTTGTCGGGTCGAATTGCAGAGAGTGGCAGGCAGGGTTTTTATTTGCAGCTGGGCAAATCAAGCAATGAACTCTCCCTGACCATTGCCAGTGCAATCGAAGATATAACCAAAGGACTGGCGGCAATTGAGTCTGGCGATTTGACCTACCGTATTGAAAATGATTATGAAGGTGAATTTGATGCCATTAAACAGGCGATTCATCAGACATCCGAGAAATTGGCTGAAACGATTACTCATGTCAGTAATGCGGTGGCTGAGGTGGATACTGCCGCCGGTGAAATGTTTGAAGGTAATAATTTATTGAGTGCGCGCACCCAGGAGCAAGCTGCAGCATTGGAAGAAACAGCTGCTAGCTTGGAAGAGATTACCGGCACAGTTCAGCATACCGCCGATAATTCGCGTCAGGCCAATCAGCTGGCAACAGGTGCGAAAGAGCAGGCTGAGCAGGGCGGGGCGATTACCAAGCAGGCTATTCTGGCGATGTCCGAGATTGAAAGCAGTAGTCGAAAGGTATTTGATATTATCGCTGTGATTGATGAAATTGCCTTTCAGACGAATTTATTGGCTTTGAATGCAGCCGTTGAGGCTGCCAGAGCCGGTGAGCAGGGGCGTGGTTTTGCTGTGGTTGCCGGTGAAGTGCGTACGTTGGCGCAGCGTTCGGCAGGAGCTGCCAAAGAAATCAAAGGCTTGATTGCAAGTAGTCTGAAGACGGTTGAATCTGGCGCTAAGCTGGTGAATGAATCCGGTCAGTCGTTGCATGAGATTATTGCTGCAGTAGCTAAAGTGAGTGATTTGATTGCCGAGATTGATGCAGGCAGTGCCGAGCAAACAGCAGGTATTGATCAAATTAATCAGGCCATTGCACAGCTCGATTCAAATACCCAGCAGAATACAGCTATGGTGGAAGAATCTGCGGCAGTCAGTCAGCGACTCAATGATCAGGCTGGTGATCTACGTCAGCAGGTGGCGCTGTTCCAGATTGGTGATGAGCCTGAAGTTGTGCCAGAAGCTGCTGCGATGGAAATACACACGAAGATACCCAAGCAGATTAAGAAACGCGCCAAACAACAGGTGCGGGAGATTGTTAAAGCCAATTCCGATTTATTGATTGAAGCAGATGATGTCTGGCGAGAGTTTTAAAAAAGGCTGTCATTATTGAATACAACATAGACTAACTTCAGGGCAGTCGCAGGCCGTTGTAAATCACCCAAACATGGTTATTTGAATGGTCATGTCATCAAGCTGACACGAGGAAGTCATCATGCTGACATGATAGTTTTGTATTTTTCCGAGCAAGAATATTTGCTTGGGAGATGACGATGCAGGCTATTGAAGAATTAAAATCAGATGTCCGCCAGTATCTTATATTGAGTTTGGCCGGTGCTGAATATGCTGTGGATGTTGCATTTGTTCAGGAGCTGCGTGCCAGTGAAAAAGTAACCGCATGGCCGAGCGCGCCGGAGTTTGTGCGGGGTGTGATCAAGATACGCGGGATGGTTGTACCCGTTGTTGATCTGCGCAGTTGTTTGGCTTTGCCGCAGCGCGCTGATAGCCCGACAACGGTGTTTGTTGTCATCAATTTCCCGGCTGAAGATATTGTCGTGGCTCTGGTGGTTGATGCAGTGACTGATGTGTGTGGCATCGATGCTCAGCAGATTAGCTTGAATCAGGGCGGCGCGAAGCAAGCCGACTTAATGCCCAATGCCTTTGTGCAAGGCTTTGTGACGCAGGCTCAGGACACGATTGCGCTGCTTGATATGCATAAACTTGTACATCAAGCAATCTTGTTCCAGCCACATAAAACAATCGAAAAAGAACTGGTCTGTGCTTAAAGCCAAGAGCTGATATCGGCTTTAACAATGAAGGGAGAAGTGAAATGAGAAAGAATCATCCGGTGAGCAATCAGGAAATTGAAATGTCTGATGATTCAATTCTGGTTTCAACCACCGACTTAAAAGGCCTTATTACAGAAGTGAATCCCGATTTTGTGGCCATCAGTGGCTTTTCTGAACAGGAGTTGCTGGGCAAGAATCATAATCTGGTGCGTCATCCAGATATGCCGGAAGCAGCGTTCAAGGATTTATGGGATACAGTAAAAGCGGGTCGTCCATGGATTGGATTGGTGAAAAATCGTTGCAAAAATGGTGATCATTATTGGGTGAAAGCCAATGTGGCACCGGTGCTTGAAGATGGGCAGGTGACAGGTTACATCTCGGTACGCCATAAACCTGAACGCAAAGAGCTTGAAGCAGCCAACAAGCTTTACAATGAGATCAATCGGGGCAAGGCCAGCCTAAAGCCAACGCTATTCAAACGTATTGGGGGTTTGTGGAGTAATCGTAGTATTGCGCAGCGTTTCTTTGCAGGTCTGGCGGTGATTGGGGGTATGATTGCTAATGTGGGTTATGATCTGCATGCACAGATTGTAACTGGCGCGAGTGTGGAAAGTTTGACCCATACGCTGATTTACGAACTTGGTGGCAGTTTTGCGGCATTGTTGGTTGGCAGTTCTCTATTTGTCTGGAGAGTGATTTTGCCGGGTGTTAGAAATGTGACGGATGCTTTGATTCAGATTACAGAAGGTGATTTTCATTCTGATATTGATATTGACCGTGGTGATGAACTGGGTGATTTATTGCGTGTGAGCAAGGTATTGCAGATTCGACAGGGTTATATGGTCAATGATTCGCGCCAGCAGCTCAATCGTGCGGCTCGTATTCAATCGGCACTCGATAGTACGACAGCCAATGTGATGATGGCCGATCAAAATCATAATATTATTTATATTAACGATACCTTGCAAAAAATGCTGGATAAAAATGAGTCCAATTTTAAACAAAAACTACCGAATTTTAATGCGAAAGGCTTGATTGGGACGTGCATCGATGTATTCCACAAAGATCCATCGCATCAGCGTCGGATTCTGGATAATCTGACGACAACATTTGAATCTCCGGATATGAATCTCGGGGGCACATGGGTGAAGATTATCGTCAATCCGGTATTCGATGCACAGGGTAATCGTATTGCTACGGTCACCGAATGGCTGGATCGAACGCAAGATGTGGCGTTGGAGCAGATGATTGAACATGATGTGAAAGGCTTGGTAGAGGCGGCCAAACGTGGTGAATTATCCAGCCGTATCGAAATAGGTGAGGCAACGGGTCAGATTGGCGAATTAAGTCAATCGCTGAATGAACTCCTGGCAGTCACCGAGCAAGGCATTAATGACATCATTTTAGGTCTGCAAGCCTTGGAAAAAGGCGACCTGAGTTATCGTATCAGCAATGATTATCAGGGTATGTTTGATGCGGCCAAGCAGGCCAATAACAATGCCGCTGAACAAATGGCTGCGGTGATGGGTCATGTGCGCATGACGGCTGAAGAAGTGGGTTTGGGGGCTGATGAAATTGCTGAGGGTAACAATACACTCAGTTCGCGCACCCAGGAACAG
>JAUZQK010000114.1 GCA_030951025.1 Mariprofundus sp.
GGATGTACCGGCGCAGGAAGCACAAATGCTGGCAACACCGGAGCAGTTGGTTTTGGCCGTTAATGTCGGTGCACGACCAAGTGCAGACTATGAGCCGGGCAATGTATATGAAATGCTCGACTGGGCCACGCAAATCAAATCGTTGTATTTGCGTAAATACAACAAAGGCTATGCGGACGTATTGATTGAACCGCTGGTTGGATTCACACAATGGTATGATTTCTCGCATCCAGAGCAGGAAATCGAAATGGGGCGCGAGGCAACCTTGGCTGTATTGCCTGAGTTATTGGAAAAGCTGGGACGTTCATAAACTTGCAATGCAACTTGGCTCGTCATCCGGCATCACTACAACTCATAACATGGGGATGCCAAAGGGGATTACAATGAAACATATTGATCGGGCTGTTATTCTTGCTGCAGGTTTGGGTACACGTTTAAAATGGATGACCCATGAGCGCCCCAAGGCATTGATGCAAATAGGTGGTCTGCCTGCCATCACCCATGTGATTCGCTCTCTCGCAGCTCAAGGCATACACGAAATCGCCGTCAATGCCCACCATCATGCCGATCAGCTGGCTGATTATCTGGGGGATGGTCAGCGTTTCGGCTGTAATATTTCAATCAGTCATGAACAGGATTTGCTCGATTCCGGTGGTGGTGTAAAAAAAGCCCTCGCCTTATTACCCGGCAATGGAGCTGTATTGGTATACAATTCAGATGTGTTGGCTGATATTAATGTACAACGTCTGGCTGAACTCTTGCCTGCGCATGGTGCAGCCCTTGCTCTGGTAGAGAACCCACCCCATAACCCGCTCGGTGACTTTGTCCTGCATGGCAACAATGTGACGATGAATGGATATGACCGCTATACCTTTTCCGGTGTATCCGTCTGGAATGATTCGGTATTTCAGAACTATGAAGACAATGAAAGCTTTTCACTGGCACGCAGTCTGCGGGAATGTATGGCGAGTGATTGCTGCAATGGTTTTTTGCATCACGGTTACTGGTTCGACATTGGCCGCCCACGCGATTTGATGCGCGCCAATCAACGCCTCGCTGCAAGCTAATGCGGCCACCATCATACAAGCACCCCAGTTACTATGACTATGACTATGACTATGACTATGGCCATGCCCAGTCGCCAGTCAGTTACGCCACAATGGTAACACCATGAAAATATGGATTGATGCCGATGCCTGCCCCAAGGTCATCAAGGAAATTCTATTCCGTGCGGCAGAGCGTGTGCGCCTGCCTTTAACACTGGTCGCCAACAGTAAAATTCAACACCCCAACTCCGCTTACATTAGCAGCATCCAGGTTGCTGCAGGTGCCGATGTGGCCGATGCTTATATCATCGATCATGCTGAAGCCGGAGACTTGGGTATTACAGCAGATATCCCACTGGCTGCAGGTTTGATTGAAAAAGGTGCTTTTGCACTGAATCCCCGTGGTGAGATGTACACATCTGATAATATTCGCAGCGCCTTGAGCATGCGCAATTTTATGGATGATTTGCGTGGTGGTGGTGTCATCACCGGGGGGCCTGCAGCATTCAATCAGGCTGATCGACAACAGTTTGCCAACCAGCTGGACCGGTTTTTAAGCCAAAGTCTCAAAGCGCAACAATCATGATTGTGCCGAAACAAAGCTTACATCCACAGTTGCAACAGGATTGTTTTATTGTCGGACAATTCCCACTCTGTCTGTTACTGTTGTTGAATGACAGCAATTATCCATGGTTTATTCTGCTACCTCAGCGCGAACATCCATGTAATCACTCAGATGACCACTCCGATGAAGGACTGCGTGAACTCCATCAATTATCTGAACGCGATCAACAGCAGTTCATGCGCGAATCCAGTGCACTGGCCAGCTGTATCGAACAGACTTTCAAGGCCGATAAAATCAATATCGCAGCACTTGGTAATATGGTGCCGCAACTGCATATCCACCATATTGTACGCCACACCAGCGATGCCGCATGGCCAGCTCCGGTTTGGGGCAAAGTGAGCGCCGTGCCCTACTCTCCTGATGACGCTGAAGAGATATGCCAGCGCATGCAAAAGCTGCTTGCAGATCACGGTCTTGAAGCTTGAATCCAAGCCTTGGATAAGACAAACAAACAAGCCTTGATGCTGGCGCTGCAGCGCCTATTGCCTGCCGCCTCGATTTTAAGCAGTCCAGAGCAACTCAAACCCTACGAGTGTGATGGGCTATCGGTATATCGCCAACTGCCTGCCGTGGTGGTGCTGCCAGATCAGCTGCAGCAAGTGCAAGCCATCTTGCGCCTCTGCCATGACAGTCAAATCCCTGTTGTGGCGCGTGGTGCAGGCACTGGCTTGGCAGCCGGAGCCATGCCATTAAAAGATTCGCTGGTGTTGTCTTTGGCAAAGTTCAATCAGATTCTGAACATCGATACCAACAACCGTGTCGCCGTCGTACAGCCGGGCGTGCGCAATCTGGCCATTTCTGAAGCCGTGGCACATTTGGGGCTGTATTATGCACCCGACCCTTCATCGCAGATTGCTTGCACTATCGCAGGCAATGTGGCTGAAAACTCCGGCGGTGTGCACTGTTTAAAATATGGATTGACGGTGCACAATGTGCTCGGCTTGAAAATGCTTGGCATGGATGGTGAACTCATCGAACTCGGTGGAGCTGCGCTGGATTCACCCGGTTATGATTTACTCGCCCTGATGCATGGTTCTGAAGGCTTGCTCGGGGTGATTATGGAGGTCACCGTCAAGCTATTACCCAAGCCGAGCATGGCTCAGGTGGTATTGGCGGCCTTTGATGATATCGAAAAGGCGGCTCAGGCTGTCGGTGATATTATTGCCGCAGGCATTGTGCCCGCAGGCCTTGAAATGATGGATAAACTGGCCATTCAGGCGGCTGAAGCCTTTATTCATGCCGGTTACCCCACCGATGCAGAAGCCATTTTATTGTGTGAAATTGATGGCACTGAAAAAGGTGTAGCCGATTATATTTGCGCCGTTGAACAGGTGCTCAAAGAAGCCGGTGCTGTCAATATAAAAACATCCCGAAATGAAGCCGAACGCCTACAATTCTGGGCTGGCCGCAAAGCAGCTTTTCCAGCTGTCGGCCGATTGGCTCCCGATTATTATTGTATGGATGGCACCATTCCCAAAGCAGCCCTACCACAAGTGCTGCGCCAGATTGCGGCCTGGTCGGCAGACTATAAATTACCTGTAGCCAATGTCTTTCATGCCGGCGATGGCAATATGCATCCGCTGATTTTGTACGATGCCAATAAGGCCGGAGAACTGCAACGCACCGAAGCCTTTGGTAAAAAAATTCTGGCTTTGTGTGTGGAAGTCGGTGGCAGCATTACCGGCGAACACGGTGTTGGCCTCGAAAAACTCGATTCGATGTGTGTGCAGTTCGGATCTGGTGAGTTGCAACAGTTTTTTGCCGTCAAAGATGCCTTTGATCCAGAGCGCCTGCTCAACCCAGGCAAAGCCGTACCTAGCCTGCACCGCTGCGCCGAGCTGGGTCGCATGCATGTGCACAATGGAGCACTCCCCCACCCCGAACTGGAGCGTTTCTGATGCCCGACTTAGCAACGGCTGACTGCAGTGACGCTATTCAACAGCAAGTGCTGGAGGCTTATCAAACCGCTACAGCCATCAATATCGTCGGCGGCAACAGCAAACACTGGTATGGCCGCGAGGCAACAGGCGCACCACTCGATGTCAGCCAGCACCGAGGCATTATCCACTACCAAGCCACCGAATTAATCATCACAGCCAAAGCCGGCACAGCATTATCCGAGCTGGCCGATGCACTCGATGAACACAAACAGCGTTTACCCTTTGACCCCCCTTATTATGGCGATGGTGCCACGCTCGGTGGCACCATCGCCTGCGGCTTCTCAGGCCCGCGCAGACCTTATGCCGGCTCATGCCGTGATTTCATACTCGGCTGCCGCATCATCAATGGCAAAGGCGAAATATTGCGTTTTGGTGGTGAAGTCATGAAAAATGTCGCAGGCTTTGATGTCTCCCGTCTCATGGCCGGTAGCCTCGGCACACTCGGTGTATTGCTTGATGTCTCGATGAAAATCCTGCCGCACCGTCAAACCGAGCAAACCCTGCGCCTGACCAGCGATCACAGTACAGCCATCGAAATCATGAACCACTGGGCATCATCAGCCGTGCCCATTACAGCCATGGCTGCCGATGGCAAACATGTCTATTGCCGCATTTGTGGCACTGCAGCCGCCGTTGAAATGACACGCCAGCAGATTTACAACAGCA
>JAUZQK010000115.1 GCA_030951025.1 Mariprofundus sp.
CTAATGGGATGGTCCGTTCCGCTCCCATACGGCATCGTAATGTGCCATAATAGAAGAGTCCGGAGAGGACAAATCTATTAACCAAGGAGCGAAACGAACCATGAGAAATTATAGCAGCAGCAAAACAATTAAGACAATCGGCATTGATTTGGCAAAGAGCGTATTTCATCTGCATGGCGTGGATGGGCAGGGTAATGTTGTTTGACGGCAAAAAGCCCGTATTTATGATAGGTGCTGAATAGTTACATTTTGTATTCAGTCGGATGCCATCCTTTTAGTTTTCACTTTAGTTCTCACAAACGCCCTCATCAATCAACGGCATCACCCCAGTCTTCGATCAGATAATCATAACCTTGTTCGGCCAGAAAGCGTTGGCGATTGATGGCGAATTTCAGTTCTTCGCTTTCAGCTGATACGAGTGTGTAGAAATAGGCTGGGCCGCCTTTGGGGCGCAGGATGCGACCGAGCCGTTGGGCTTCTTCCTGCCTTGATCCGAAGGCTCCGGATATTTGAATGGCTATCGAGGCATCGGGCAAATCAATAGCATAATTGGCCACTTTGGAGACTACCAGCAAACGAATATCGCCTGCTCTGAAAGCCGCGTATAAGCGTTCACGCTCGGCTGAACTCATACGACCCGTGATGACTGGCGCGCCGAGTGTTGCGGCAATGCGGGTGAGCTGTTTGATGTATTGGCCGATGACCAGAATACCCAGTCCATCGTGTTTTTCGATCAGCGCTTTGGCGACTTCATCCTTGATCTTGTTTTCAGCCCCGATGCGGTAGGCTTTGCGTTTGTCATCGGCAATAGCGTGGGCAAAATGATCGTCTTTGGACATCGGTACACGAATTTCGATGCAATGCGCTTCGGCGATATGGCCGGATTGTTCCAGTTCGCGCCAGGGTAGATCATAGCGTTTGGGGCCGATGAGTGAGAATACATCTTTCTCCAAACCATCTTCGCGAATCAGGGTGGCGGTTAATCCCAACCTGCGCCGGGCTTGTATATTGGATACCGCCCGAAATACCGGGGCGGGCAAGACATGCACTTCATCAAAGACAATCAAGCCCCATTCGTGTTCGGTGATGACACCCATATTAGCCATCTCTCCATTTTTTTTGCTGCGGTGGGTGAGCATTTGATAGGTGGCAATGGTGATGGCTTTAATCTCTTTGCGAGCGCCGGTGTATTCACCGAGGTTTTCCGCATCGATGTCGGTTTTATCGAGCAGTTCGGCATGCCACTGATGGGCGGCAGCGGTGTTGGGGGTGACGATTAAAGTCGTCATGCCGATGCGTGCCATGGTGGCCATGCCGACGATGGTTTTACCTGCACCGCAAGCCAGCACGATGACTCCATGGCTGCCGGATGCAACAAACGATTCAACGGCCTTGTGCTGATAATCGCGCAGTCCAAATGCGTGAGCATCGGACAAGGTATGGCTGCGCAGGTTCAGATCGAACTGGTGACCATCTTTAAAACCAGCCTGATCATCAACCGGAAAACCGAGTTTAATTAAGGCATGTTTGAGGGCTCCGCGCTGGGCTGTCTCGATCAGAAAAATATTGTCGGCGATTTGTTGTTTGAGCTTATCGACCAGACTTTTTTCTTTGGCGACTTGCGCAGCAATGAATGGATCAGAAATGGTCAGACGCAGGGTGTGTTCATCGTCCTTGGTGAGAATTAACTGCCCGTAACGGGCGAAGGTGCGGCGCATTTCTTCCAGCACATTGGGCGGAATGGCATACTTGCTATAATCGTGAAGTGCCGCTTCAGCTTCTGCCAGTGTGTGGCCTGCCGCCGCTGCATTCCATAAGCTTAATGGATTTAATCGATAGCTGTGGATATGTTCGGGTGACTTTTCCAGTTCGGCAAAGGGGGAGATGGCATCGCGAGCAGCATTGAATTGTGGATTATGCGTTTCCAGCAATAGCGAATGATCACCCTGCACAATCAAGGGGCGTTCGGGGTGATAACTCATAGCCTGTCCAAGCCTAGATCGTTCGCCTCATCAGCATCGAGTTCACGCATACGTAATACGTGTTTGGCTTGCAGCTGCACGGTCGATTTTAGCAGGCTGTAACCTTGTTTGGTTTTGCGCGTAGCCTGAATACGAATGCTGCCATAATAATCGGCATCGATGCGCGCAATGGTCTGTTTCGGTTTGCTGCTGCGTGTTTTCTGGTAGCTGATTTCCAACCACTGGCCTTCCCGATCCTGATTGATGTTCATCCATGCATGGATCGATGCTGTACCACTGATCCATTGTTTCGCTTGAATCAAGCTATCGAGCAGAATACCTGCATCGTTGCAGGCCTGAACAAAGGCAAATGCATCGGCCGATGCATCGAGCAATACCAGTTCGGGTTTATCTTTGAACGGTTGGGAAAACTCAAAACCTGTTTGATGCAGTTTATGAATGGCCGCGACATCGTTGAGCATGATCAACATGGAGGTGGCGGCAATTTGAGCGACCGCTGTTTGCGATTGCTGTTTATCAAACAGGTATGCAACCGCCTGCGGTAATGGCGATAGCAAGGACTCCAGCAAGGCCTTTGTCTTTTTCAGGGCGCTCTTGTCTGTGCCCATGCGCTGGATGGCTTTTTCATCGAGTTGCAGGGTGATCATCTGTTCAATGGCACTGATGCCGCAACAGCCAGCCAGTTGCTGCAGTATTTTGTGATTACAATCCGGAGGCAATTGAATCTCGCCCGCTGCGGATATAAAACCATGAACCTTGGCTTTTTTATTGGCACCATGCCAACCGGGGGCAGGGAAGCTGACAGCCTTTTTTTGCACCAGTAAACGAAACTCCGGCAACAGATAAATACTGCGCTGAGTTAAATTCAAATGATGCAGTGCAGCACTATGCTGGCCTGTAAACAAAGCCATCCAGTCGGCATTGATGACTGAGCCACTCGATTGGGTGCGTAACCATTCAATCACTTCATCGAGTTTCAGCCAGCATGTTGTGGGCAATGTTGCCAACAGCTTGAATGCCTGATCTTCATCCTGATCATCCCATGCATCCCAGCTGCGCATTTGTTGGCATATCACGGCGCGCATGTTTTTTTGCCATGTTTTCCAATTGATAGCGCAAGGCACAAGCTGTGTACCCTGTTGCATAATCAGCTCTGATGTGAGCAGACCGAATAACATGAATTCAATGTAAGCCGGGTTATCATTGTGCATGAGCGCTGCAATTTTTTTAATATCGAGTTTGCGTAATTTCTTTTGCTGGGTAATGCCAGGCGGTAAAAAATGTAAAATGATCCACAAACGCCACAGGTCTTGATCCATCGACCATGCGGAAGGGTATTCGGTATCGCAAGGCTCAGCCTGCCATTGTTCTTTTAATTGGTTTACAATGCGCTGACGCTCTTTTTCCCAGTATGGTTTTAAGATTTTCTGCGCTTCTAAACACAGCGTGATATCGGCTGTGGTGTTGTCGCCACTAAAGGTTTTAATGCCGATCAGGCCGAGGCGATAGAGTTTGATCAACTGCGCAGGCATACGCTGCTCGAGTGCTTTGCGGGGGCTGAATACCTCTTTATCGTTGTAATAATAGTATTGGGTCACCTGAATGCTGGGTAATTCGGGGTAACGCCCCTGTAGTGCATCAAAATCACCAAGATCACATTGTTGCAATAACAGTAACAGCGACCAATCCGATGCATCGAGTTGATCGATAATATTCGTTTCTCTGGCCTGTAAACCATGCACCATCAGCCATGCAACCATCTCGTTGTGGCTGGCATTGGGCTGCAGCATGGTGGCCTGAGCCTGAGCTGGAACCAGTTGATGCAGCATGGCCTTGGGCGTGTTGCAGGCCAGTGTTGGCCAATCATTTACAGCGCTATCCGAGCGCAATTCAACAACGCATTCAGCCGCCAGACAATAATGCTCATCCCGTTCAAAGATCACGCCGCGCTGCAATAAGATTGCGGCGGCTGTGTTCTCTTGTTCATTGCTTTTATCCGCGTTGAACCAGCCCTGATGTTTGGCAATGTTGTGGGTCAGCGCTACCCCTGCATCGACATGAGCGGTTAATGAGGAAGGGCGCAGCGCAAACGGCTCTGTTGTGCTGGCCGCGTTCAGTACCTTTCGGCTGATCAGTGCTTTGTGAAAACTGCCAGCATACCGGTTGTTGATGGTGGTCTTGCTAATTGCTGTGCCGCATTGTTTTGCCAGCAGCGCATCAAATGCAGCCAGCTGCTCTGCACTGCATTCGGCACGCCAATCATTTAGACATTGCAACATAAGAAACTCCCCATCGGATACCTCGAATGATATCAGTGAATACTGGCATTTATCCTACCTTTAGATTGGGCGGGAGCTTACTTTAGATGC
Source organism: Mariprofundus sp. (assembly GCA_030951025.1). GTDB lineage: Bacteria > Pseudomonadota > Zetaproteobacteria > Mariprofundales > Mariprofundaceae > Mariprofundus. The sequence goes on from JAUZQK010000115.1 coordinate 4,352, forward strand.
AGGATCTAGGGAATATAGAATCAGCATAGCATGACAAATAAACGCATGAGGGTTTTGCAGGCTGCATGTCAAAGTCGGCTTGCCATAAAAACTTGAAATAGCCATGGGCTGCTCTCTTTAAGGGCACTACGCCGTTCGATATCGGTATCACCTTGTTGTTCGCTGGCTAGCAGGGCAAGAACCTGTTGATAATGTTGGAATCCGGTCGTGTGCCCGGCATGTTCAAATATGATCGTTTGATCATCAGGAGAGAGATTCATCAGGGCAATAAGGGCAGGGAAATCGCCAATGTTTTGTTCATTTTCAAGTTGTGAGAAATCTTGCCATAATCCATGCAGTCCGCAGGCATGCAGGTCGGCTTGTTCTAGCGCTGTCGTAGCAGCATCGGGGCAAAACCAGCAGTACATGATCCAGGCTGCGCGTTCGGCTTGATGTTCGCGCATGGCGGCGAGGGTGGCAATGCGCCGGTCATATAGTCCGGCCTGTTCAAAACAGTCGGGGATTTGCTCAAGCGATGCCAGGCATTGTTCCCAATCATGCGCCAACAGAAAGGCATAGCTGGCATGGTTATCGGGTCGGTCGGGATCGAAGGGGATGGGCTGCATGGCATGGGCCGCAGTGCGCCAAAGTGGTGCCATGATATCCATGCTGCGATGCGAAAATTCATCACGGGCAGTAGGCGCAATCACTTCATTCAAATAAGTCAGCCATGCGACAGGCCTATCAATGGCGCTTGTACCCATCGCTGCCCGAATGATGTCGAGTCGCACCAGTGCTGCTTCATGGGGTATTTCATCCATTGCACGATCAAACAGTGCATCGCATTCCGGGCTACGTTTGAGCAGAGCCTGACGTAAACTATTCAGTAAAATGACTTGTGGCGCATCCATGAACAGATCGAGTTGGGGCCTGTCGGCTGACGGTGACAAGCGCTGTTGGAATCGGGCATTGATGCTATCATCGTGAAATAAACGCAGGGTTTGCTCCGCCTTGTTTCCCCAGCCGCTCCATGTGGTCGGCGTGCTAATCAGATGCATCGATGTGGCATGTCGCAATGCTGTATCCAGCATATCGAGTATGTGTTGTGGGTTGCCGGTGAGCACATCTTCCAAACATGTCACTTCACCCATGCGCCATGCCTCATAGCTTGTCTGGCGCAGGTGATGGGAGATCAGTAAAAATGAAACGGCATCCCATGCTCCGTAATTGGCCAGTGTTTGTTCGACCAGCGCCGGAGTATTACGTTTGATTTGCTCATTCATGATTTATTCCTCCAACGGTATAAATAGGGATTGCAGTTGTGCATCAGGCCAGTCTATTTTTTGGCAGCGTCAAATCCATTCATGGATATGCAGGCATTCCGTAGCCAGCTTATCCCAATCAGCATGGAACTCGCCCCAAACCTCCCGGTCAAGCGCCGATGCATTGCCCAAGCCTTTGCGCCCGGAACTGGTAATTACAGGATCAATACTAGCGATATTGCACAGCTTCATCACCAAAGCACAATGCCTGCGCCCGATCAAATCCGCCAGTTCAATAATCTCTTAATCCACGAAATCGCCCGCTGTCTCGGACTACTCATTCAATGATATTACAAACAACTTAACAAGTCGTGCCAGGTGCCGCTAATGCATGTGTTTGCAAAAGGCACACAATGTACTAATATTTAGACATGAAGCATTTTATTTGGAATTCAGATAAGGATAAGTTGCTCATTAAAGAACGCGGTATTTCTTTTGAGCGAGTGATTTATCACATTGAAAGAGATGGCTTACTGGATATTGTTCGACACCCAAATGCATTAAAGTATCCGAATCAAAAAATGTTTATTGTTCGCATTGAAAACTATGCCTATTTGATTCCATTTGTTGAAAGTGACACTGAAATTTTCTTGAAGACAATTATCCCAAGTCGAAAAGCAACCAAGAGTTACATGGAGGCATCTAATGAGTCTTAAACTTGATAAAGAAGAAAAAGAAATCCTGCATTCTTATGATAGTGAAGAATGGGTATCTGTTTCGGATCATTCCGAGATTCGCAAATATAAAGCAGCGGCAAAAAGCACATTCAAAAAAGATAAACGTGTCAATATTCGAATGTCCGAAAGGGATCTTGAACTATTGCAAGAGAGAGCCTTAATTGAGGGGCTTCCTTATCAAACCCTGATGTCCAGCGTCCTTCATAAGTATGTTATGAATCGTCTATCAGAAAAAAATTCCTAAAAATTCGAGAGGGGGCTTCCCCATGTCACTGGGCGTTAGCGACGTAAAATGAAATCTCGTTACAGAGAACTCGTTGTAATAAGTCATGCCAGGCACCGTCATTCCCCCGCCGAAAATCGCGAAACGGTTTTTTGTTTTGGTGGAGCAATTTGTACAACTTTTCATTTTCTTCTTTTCCAGTAACCTGGGTGACGGTGAAGATCCATAACAGCCAGAATGTATATCCCATTTGGTTCTTCGGAGTACAGAACCCCATAGGGAAAGCGTCTTACCAATGACCGCCTGATTTCCCCTTCGAGTATAGCCCACGCTTTTGGAAATTCGATTGACCTCTGAATTGTTGAATAAACTTCCAACGCGAAGTCATACCCGAGTCCTGGTTCTATATCTTCGTAATAATCGATAGCATGGTTGAATTCTTCTTCCGCTTCTGGATGAAACGAGAAGCTCATTTCTCAAACCTATGCCAAACCCTTTCAAATACCTCTGCTCCGGGCACTGTTTTTACTGCTCCAGAGCGTATTTCAGCCAGTCGTAATTTCGCAACATTTGCCCACTCTTTATCTATTTCTGATTCTGGCTGATTTAAACTACGGAGCAAAGAATCAACCACCAAGGCACGTTCTTCCACCGGCAGGGAGACTGCCTCACTGAT
>JAUZQK010000116.1 GCA_030951025.1 Mariprofundus sp.
CAGTCGCAGGCATACAGCCCAACAACAATATCCACACAACCATCATCATCTTCATGACTCGATTGTAGGACAATACATAGAAAAGGTGAAGGTGTTCTCGATCAAAGGCAAATCAAATGCTTTCACCGCGAAGGACGCAAATTTACGCAGAGGAAAGACAAAATCTTTCCTGATTACGTACAAGGCTCAGCTTTTTTACGGTCTACTTCAACAGAAATGGAACACAATCAAGCCACGAATTACACAAATGGGCACGAATAAGGCAATAATCATAGGTTTTTAATTCGTCCCCCAGGGGAGTTTCTCTTGTTTCACAATTCACCTTCTGTGAATTCGTGTAATTCGTGGCTAAGGTTTTCTTGATGACGTATAAGATTCAGCTATCGAATGGTTTAAAAATGTTAGCAGCGCTAATATACTCGAAAATTTACCATAGCATGCCGGTGATCGTCATGGCTGAGCTTCATAAGTAATCAGATTTTCATGCGCGCCCTTGCCTACAATACGTCGACCTTGCTATGCTATGCTGAAACAAGGAAGTAAGTAGTTAACAGTCTCAATAACCACAAGAGGTGAAATCTCATGCAACAAGAAAAAAAGCTCAAGTATTTGAAATTTTCTCTTTATGTATTTGGCGTTATTTTCATTGTGGGTGTGCCAGCAATGATGATGTGGATATGGCCTTCAGGTTGGAGTTGGACTCCGCCACAAGCAGAATACGAACAAATGATTATGGGAATTTACGTTACATTAGGAGTGTTTTTGGTTAGAGCTGCGAAAGCTCCCATGGCTAATACAAGCCTTATATGGTTTACGATCTGGTCGAGTATTGTCCATGCTGGAATAATGTTAGCTCAAGCTATCGTTGATGTAACGGACAGGGCTAACCTATTAGGTGATATTCCAGCTTTATTTCTGGTCGGATTTATCCTCTGGTATCTCATGCCCAAGAAAGCCACAGCATAGCCTACGCAGTTGCCAACAAGGCGCTTGTTCGCGGAGTTCCGGGGGGCGCAATACATAAGCATCAATCCTTCAGCGTGCCAGCCAGGCGTTCACCTAGAATATAACTGATATTGAAATTCAGTTTGGCCACGATACGCGGGAAATAACGCAGATCATTTTTCAGGCGATCACAATCAAACTTCACTACCGATACAGCATTGACGGCACAGACATCGGCTGTGCGCTGCATGGCATGCACAAAAGCAATTTCACCAAAAATATCACCGGGCTTTAATCTGGCTATCGTCTCATCACCGCCTTTGGCGTGATGCACCACATCCACTTCACCTTCAATCAACAGATACATACAGCGATCCATACTACCCTGCTCAATCACCTTGCGGCCCTGTTCAACATCAATCACTTCAGAAATCAGCATGGCTTTTCGAATCTGATAATCCGACATGCCATGGAACAACTTACAATCCCGCAAGGCTTCTTTATCGATTGATAAAGCCAGAATATCATACAGCCCCACCAATCGAATGCGCGACATAATCAATGGTGTGACAACCAGATTGGCAAACAAGGCAAACAACATGGTTGCTGCCGCCAATGCACCAAACTGACCAATCACAGCAAAATCAGAGGCCAGCAACATACCAAATCCCAGCGCCAGAGCCACACTGGTAGCAATCATGGGAAAGGCTTCATCCCGTACCGCTTGTTGTGTGGCCAGTACGGCATCGCCCATATTGCGGCTATGTACATTATAACGCGACAGCATGTGGATGGTGCTATCAATCGCAATACCAATCGCTATCACCGCCACCATCGCAGTACCCGGATTCAAAGGAATTTCCAGCAAGCCCATCACCCCAAACATCAGCACAACCGGAATCACACTGGGTACAAGTGCAATCAGGCCGCCCTTAAACGAAGTAAACAAGGCCGACATGAGCAGAAAAATAATAAACAAGAAAATCATCAACGATTCAATCTGTGCATGCAGCAGCATATCGGCCTGTTCATTCACCATCAGATTTTCACCCACAACAAATACGCCCATATCTGCTCCGGCAATCTCCTTTGCAGCTTGACGTAATTCTGCAACATTACGATTCAAGATATTGGAATCGCTGATATGATGCCGCACCACAATCACTGCACGGCGATAATCATGGCTGACATATTGTTTGAGTTCCTGGCGATGCATGAACAGCAACAATTGCGCCACCATCCCTTTATCATTCGGCACCTGATACCAATGTTCATCACCCACATGAAATTCACGATTTAATAACTTCATATAATCAACCAGTGAAATACTGCGATCAAACACAGCCTGACGATCTATAAAGGTTTCGATATCTGCCAGTTTCTGTAAGTTCTTCGGCCTTAAAAAAGCTTGATCGGTATCCGATTCGAGCGTGATATAAAATGTCTTGATGCCTGCCAAATGAGCATTGACCGCATTGGCATCCTGGATGAGAGCATGATCCTGTTTAAAGTAAGACATCGGATCGTTGCTGACATACAACTTGGATGCCTCAAACAAAAAGAAAGCACACAACAACACGGTTGCAGCCAGCAACACACGTTGAAACAATACATTCGACTGCTGATTCAGCTTTAATACCAGATTGGAAAACCAGCTTTCATCAACACCACTATGTTGACGCAAATCACGCCGATCCAGTAAAGTTAACAAAACAGGCACCAGCAACAAGGTGATCACACCATTGGCCAACATGGCAAAACTCGATGCAATGGCAAAATCACGAATCATATCCATGCTGCTAAAAATATTACCTGCAAAGCCGAGTACGGTTGTCAGCACGGTCAATAACAATGGCAAGGTCATTTTCTGTAACATGTGTTGCACACAGAAATCCACATCCCGCTGCGGATATTGTTTTTTCGCTGCCATAAAAGATGCAATCAAATGTGTGTCTTCAGTTGAGCCAATCACAATGATCAGGGTTGGTAGCATGGCACTGAGAATATTCACCGGAATACCCAACCAACCCATCATGCCCAGTGTCCAGATCAAGCTGATGCTGGCAGTTAACAAGGGGATAAAAGCCGCCATGGCGCTGCGCATAAACAACAGAATCACCAACAACAATACGGCGGCTGAAAGCGGCGCAAGTGTACGCATATCAGAAAATAACGTTTGCTCCATTTCCATCTGAATGCGCGATGAACCAATTTGAAACAAGCGTTCAAAGTCTTTATTCGATGCCTCGATAACCTGCTGTATCGCGGTGTATATTTGTTGATGATCCATCTGTTGCAAGGCTTTTGAATTCAAGCTCAGCATTAAGGCCAGATCTTCACCTGTGGCTGAAACAAGATTACCCTTAATCAGGGGATTGTAGAGAATATCCTTTTTCAGCTGATCGATTTCAGCCTGATTCTCAGGCAGATGATCAATCAACAACTGCGAACTGATACGCCCCTGCTCTCCACGCAGACTGCGCAGAGTGAAAATATCCTCCACCCCCTGCACCACATCCAAAGCCAGCAAACGTTCATGCAATGTTTTTAATGCGGCCAGCTTCGTCGCAGTCCATAAAGCCGGGTCGCGCACAAAAACCAGCGTACGCTGATCCGAACCAAATTCATCCACCACCCGTTCATAGGTCAAATAGTCAGGATTCTGTTTCGATACCATGCTGCCAATGCCTGCTTCGACTTGTAAAAGCTGGATGCCACCCGCTGCAGCCAGCGTCAAAACACCCAACATCAACAGCAATAACACACGATGCTGTAATCCGAACTTCAACATCCAATTCATGGTGTCTCCCCTTCATGCATCGCGCTTGCTGACTCTGGCTGCGAAATATCCTGAGGCTCAGAAACCTGACGTTTAACCACGCCAAACTGCGCCACATCAAACATTGATTCTGGCACATAATCACTCGAATACACACGCCGATCGATTTTTAAAATAGAACGGTAATGATTCAAATAGTTTTCCACGATAACCATATCGGCACGCCACATCTGACCACTCACCTGATGAATATCATGCCGAGTTTGCCGTTTAATCAAATGATTCTGTTTATCCCGATAATCGATCTGCGCCACAAAGAAGTTATCCTGCCGAATGAGCAGTTTCCGGCTCTCATAGGTGCGACGAATATGGCTGCCATCGGCAGGAAAAGCCTGCAACACAAAATACACCACATCGGCATCAACAATATCCTTTTCACGATGATAGACAAACTCACGCATATCTTCCGGCATCAAATCTTCTACTGAAAACTCGCTGCCCAGCAACTGGCCATCTTCAACACCACCAACATAATCAATCGGCTCGATGCCAAGCGATGGCAAATACAATTGACTTGTGCGTTTACCATCTGGATGGCGTATGAAAATCAGTGCCGATCCGGCAATAAGCTCAGGATAGACAAACTTGATCATCGCTTTAAATGCACCATCCGGCTCGATTCGAGAATAGCGATACAAACGACGCACATCATGACGTTGCTGATCATCCACCATCACCAGTGTCTGTTCCTCATAAACATAGGGATATAATTCATGCCGTTTGAGTGATTCTTGCATAATATCCGTAGCGCTAAGCTTAGCCCGTTGCTGCGAATGTTTATCCGACATCTGCTTCAAGGTCACACCTGCCGCCATCACCGGTGTCAGCTCAACTGATACGGACATCAGCATGGTTATTAGTATCGTAGCCACCCAAATCTTCAAAGCAGCATGCATTTATGGTTCTGTCTGCTGCAATGGTTTTGAGAGGTTCACAATCGCCATGGCCATGTTATCGGATAACTGAGCCACAAGCTGGGACATCGCCGCAGCTATGGCTGCATAATCAGTCTGATTGATCATAGCCTCGCTATGCATCTGATCAAAGTAACTCAGGGTCGCCTGGCCAGGCTGCTGAATATGCCAGCGCACCTTTAAATAGACATGCCCATCAGCCAGTAACTCGAACTGTCGAACATCAATCAGAAACGACACATCAGCATGCATCGAACCCGGAAACGGGGCGGTAAACACCGAAACCGAACCCAGTCGATCAGCCAGATTATCACTCAGGGTGCGAGCCAGATCATCACGTAAACGGCCACCCCATTGATGTGTTTCGGAAATGCGCAAATGATTTTCAGCATCACGGCTAACCATGCGCGGCCGATCCAGATAACGGGGGATTTCCAGCTGGCGAATGGCAATCTGTTGAACGGTTTTGTTTGCGTTCGAGCTTTTGTTTGCGCTCAGGCTTTTGTTTACATTCAAAGCTTCGTTCACATTAGGGCTCTTGTTCACAGTCTGGTTTGGTTTCGAAGCTATCGTATTCAATACATAATACTGCGTCCGCGCTGCACCACAGCCAGTCAATAACAACACCATGAAGAAGACAGCCAACAGCTTAGAATATACTCGGCTCATTATTGTTCTCCTGATTGCGGTTTACCAAAAATAACAGCATTGGGATGACGCTCCAACAAATCCACAAAGGATCGAATTGCACGTGCCATATCCGATAAATCCTGACTCAATTGATTCACCCGGTATTGCAATGGCGAAGCCGGATCGAGAGTGTCATTGATGTTACGCAAGGTTATTTCTGCCTGATCCAGTGTTTTGCGGCCGGCAGTAAGGGCTGCGTTGAGATTTTCAGCCATCGGTTCGGTTTGTTTATCCAGCGCTTCGATCACATGGCGGAATGAGCCCAGTGTGGCATGCAACTCCTCCATCAAATGCTTGGCTGAGGGATCATTGATCAAGGCGTTCGAACCATGCATCAAGGCCGCCAGATCTTCACCAATTTTATCGGTTTGCACCTTATCCAGCTTGGCCAGAATACTTTGTAATGAGGTAGTGATTTGATCAAAGCCACCAGCAATCGAAGGAATTTCAGGTAGTCCTTTATCCCCCTTGGCCAACAAACGCGCCGGACTTTCCGGATGCATATCCAGTGCAATATACAATTGACCGGTTAATAAACTACCGGTCTGTAACTGGGCGCGTAAACCGCGTGATACCAGACTTGCCAACACCTGAATCGATGTCACATCACCATCCACATTGCTTTCAACGATACGTTCCGGCTCTATTTCAATGATCACAGGAATACGGAAACTGGCATTCGAGCTATCGAACTCCAGCCGCACATCGGTCACCAAACCCACCTGAATGCCTTTAAATTCAACCGGCGCACCCACGCTCAGGCCACGCACTGAACCATCAAAAAACACCACAAAACGAAATTTACGGGTATAGGTTTTGGCAATAATCTCATCATAATTGGCAAACAGGCTGAATACGATATCTTCAGGTTTTTCACCCGGACTATCGGCCACAGCTTGTGAATCAAACGCAATGCCACCATACAACATCGATTGTAACGATGTGGTATGCAATTCCAGCCCATCCGCACTGACCGAGAGGTCAATACCACTGACATTCCAGAAATGGCTATTGCCATGCACCAGTTCATCATAAGGGGCACGCACAAAGGCATGCACAAAAATGCTATGTTTATCATTCGATAGTTCGTAACCCAAGACTTCACCAGCCTGAATACCCTGATAATAAACCGGTGAACCGATGTCCAACGAACCCAGCTTATCGGTCAGCAAGGTGATGCGCATACCATCCACATCAGATTTTATGATCGGCGCTTCTTCCAAAGCCGTAAAACGATAATGCGCCGCACCATGACCCGGATCGATTTCAATATAGGAACCGCTAACCAGCGTGCTCAAGCCCGACACACCACGTAAACTGAGTTTCGGACGCACCACCCAGAAACGTGTATCTCGATGTAAAAACGATTCAGCCGCAGGATCGAGTCGTGCTGTCAGTATGACATGTTTAAAGTCTTTGGTGAATTTCAATGCCTTCACCATGCCGATTTTTACATCTTTATATTTGATCAGCGTTTTACCGGCTTCAATGCCCTCTGCCGTGGATAGGGTGATGGTGATTTCAGGCCCTTGTTCATTGATGGTTTTAATGATTAACCACACACCAATGCACAGGGTTAACAGCGGAATCAGCCAGACAATCGAGAATGAACGGCGTTGTTTCACCACCGCCTGCCCATCCGGCAAGTCCGGATTAGCATCAGTCATCTGAATGCCCTGCTTTCATGGTGCATTGCCTGAGTTTGCATCGCCTGTGCATGAAACCATCCCCTGTCATTTTAATTTACCCAGCATCATGTCCCCTGCTTCAGGCATATGATGCATGTGTTTACTCTCTTCACTGGCCTGCTCATCCAGAGCATCCCAAATCAATCGCGGATCAAAGCTCTGGGCTGCAAACATCGTCAGCACCACCGAAGCAGCAAAATAACTGGCAGCAATGCCCGGTTCAATGGTAGCCAAGGCATCGAGGCTAACCAACGATGTTAAAATACCGATAATAAAGATATCAACCATGGACCATGAACCAATCATCTCTGTCATACGATACAAACGTGTACGATCAACCGGATTCCAGCGCGATTGAACATGCACCGAATACAATAAAAACACCAGCGTCATCAGTTTACTCACCGGCACCATGATGCTGGCAAAAAACACAATCAGCCCCAACGGCCACATGCCCGCAGCAATCAAATGCACCACACCGGATAAAATCGTACTGGGTTCACCCAGCGTAAAACGTGTGACGGTCATGATAGGTAATATATTTGCCGGCAGCAGCAGCACAATCGCTGCAATCAGCAAAGCCCATGTGCGTGAAATACTATCAGGCTTGCGGGCATGCAAATGATCAGCACAACGTGGACAATGTGAAGCCCCCCCCTGATCCATACTCTGATCCATTGCCTGAGCAACCGATAACGAACAAGTATGGCAATGCAACAAACCAGCCTGCAAAGCCCGCCCAAGTTTCTCATCAGGTATATCATCAGATATGTCATTGGATTTATCGATAGAAACTTCAGCTGAGGGTAGACGCATGTCATGCGGCCAAAACATGGCGCTATCCATATCCTTTTGCGCCATCACACTCACCGGCAACAACAGCGCAAACGCCATCAATGAAAAACCCACTTCAATTTCGGCCAGATCAAGCAATTTCACAATCGCAATCAATACCGCCAGCATGAATACACCGAGTAAACTCCAGGGCATCAAGCCTTGTAATACCCGAAAGACCGTAGCCATTGCATAAGCCTTGCGATTAAGCGCGGCCGGAACAAGTAAATACAAGCCAGCCAGCATGGTTAACAAAGGGAATACAATCGTGGTCAACAACACCAACAAACCCAAATCGTTCATGCCCAACTGAAACAACGCCATCGGAGCCGATAACAACATATCGGTTTGCACCCGCCCGGCCAGTTTTAAAGACATGAATGGAAAACTGTTGGCGATGATAAACAGCAAGAGTGCGGTCAAGTGTAAAGCCAGACTGCGATGGATGCTTTGCTCACCGACATGGCGATACAATAGAGCATCACAATTTGCACAATATGCCTCGCATTGCTCAGGCAAGGCTTGCAAATGGTGCAGCGCATCACACTCATGGCATGCAATCAGATGATCCCCCAAGCGCCCCCCTCCAGACAAAGACATGCTCCTTCCCGTTAAAGTATCAACGCAACAACTCAAGCATACGCTGCCCCAACAGGGTCGGGTTATGTTCGATGCTTACTCCGGCTGTTTCTAAAGCCGTAAACTTCGCTTCTGCCGTACCCTTGCCGCCGGAAATAATAGCACCCGCATGCCCCATACGTTTGCCTTTCGGTGCCGTCGCACCTGCAATGAATGCCACCACCGGTTTAGAAATATGCTGACGAATATAATCGGCTGCATTTTCTTCATCGGAACCACCGATTTCACCGATCATCACAACCCCTTCGGTTTGCCCATCGCTTTCAAACAGTTTCAGTGCATCAATAAAGTCCAGCCCATGAATCGGGTCACCGCCCATGCCAATGCATGTGCTCTGCCCCAAACCGGTAGACGTAAGTTGAGCCACCGCTTCATAGGTTAAGGTGCCTGAGCGTGAAATCACACCAATGCGACCCGGCAAATGAATATGCCCCGGCATAATACCGATTTTCGCTTCGCCCGGCGTGATGATGCCCGGACAATTCGGCCCGATCAGGGTGCAATCGATATCAGCAATAGCCTGTTTAACAGACAACATATCCTGCACCGGAATACCCTCAGTAATGCAGTTGATCAACCGGATACCAGCTTTGGCTGCTTCCACAATGGCATCGGCCGCAAAACGCGGCGGCACAAAAATCACTGTCGCCTCCGCCCCCTCCTGCTCGACTGCATCGGCCACAGTATTAAACACAGGCAGATTCAAATGACGTTGACCACCCTTTCCCGGAGTCACCCCACCGACAAAGCAAGTGCCATAATCAATCATTTGTGCGGCATGAAATGAGCCCTGTTTACCTGTAAAGCCCTGGCAAATCACCCGTGTATTGCGATCTAAAAGTACAGCCATTACAAAGTCCCCCGTGCCGCAGCCACAGCGAATTTAGCCGCCTGATCCAAATCATCAGCCCAGCGCACATCCAGCCCGGCATCCTTGATAATCGCCCTGCCCTCGGTCTGATTGGTGCCCACCAGACGCATCACCACCGGCACCGACATCGGATGCGTTTTGATCGCTTCAAGCAGCCCATTGGCAATAATATCACAGCGCACAATGCCACCGAATATATTCACCAACACGGCTTTCACATGCCCATCACTGAATAATAACTTGAACGCTTCACACACCGCATCCACCGTCACCCCACCACCAACATCCAGGAAGTTGGCCGGTTTATCACCTTTGAGTTGAATAATATCCATTGTCGCCATGGCCAAGCCTGCACCATTCACCATGCAACCAATCTGCCCATCGAGTGCAATATAATTCAGGCCAAACTGCGATGCTTCGGTTTCACGCGGATCTTCTTCATCCAGATCTCGCAGCTCGGCCAGCGCTGTTTGGCGATACAGGGCATTATCATCGAGCACAAACTTGGCATCGAGCGCAATCAAATGGCCATCAGCACTGAGCATCAGCGGATTTAATTCCAGCATGGCGGCATCCTGCTGGCGAAACAATCGATGTAAGTTACCCACCAAAACATGAAATTCAGCGCTTTGATCAGCGCTCAACCCCAGCCACTCAGCCATTATTCTACTTTCCTGCTCAGATACCGCATCGGCTGCAATCACCTGCGTCATAATCTGTTCCGGTGTATCGGCTGCAACCTGCTCAATATCCATACCACCGGCCGGACTCACCACAAACGCAATCGCCTCATTACTGCGATCCACCAGCAGACTTAAATAAAACTCACGATCAATTTGCAACCCTTCTTCGATATACAAGCGATTGACCTGTTTACCTGCAGGGCCTGTTTGTTTGGTCACCAGTATCGAGCCCAACAAATCATCAGCGGCCGCCTCAACCTCCTGCAATGATCGACACAAACGCACACCACCGGCTTTACCACGTCCACCAGCATGAATCTGAGCCTTTACCACCCAAACATCGCTCGCCAGAGATTTGGCCGCAGCCACAGCATCGGCGCTTGTCATCGCAGCCATGCCTCTTGGCACCGGCACATCAAATTCAGCCAGTATCGCTTTCGCCTGATATTCATGAATATTCATTCAAACTCCCATCCAACCCAAGACTCGCTGCCTGCAATACTCAACACTATGCCGCTCAACAGGCTTCAAGCCAACACCGAAAATAAAACGTACTATTCAGCATGCCCCGGAGGTGCGGCTTTAGCCGCGCACTGCTGCCAAGAGTTATAATAATAGCACGAAACGTATGACCTTCGCATGTTGGCCAACCTCGAACAGTCAGTGTTTGTGCAGTCAGGGTC
>JAUZQK010000117.1 GCA_030951025.1 Mariprofundus sp.
TCCGATCTTACAGCGCGTTTATCGATGCGTTTGGGGCGTGTGGTAACGGAGCTGGTAACCAATGATGATGGCGAAGTAGCGGTCGGTTTTGCGCCACTGGTGGGTTCTACTGCTGTGTTGGGTTTGTTGCGGGTGGAGGTGTCATTGCCGGCCGGAGTGATTCAAAATGCCCGTTCGGTGGAAGCTGATTATCGTAATTACCGGCAACTGGAACGTAATCGCCAAACCATCCGTACAACATTCACCCATGTTATGTTGTTTGTGACACTGGTGGTGGTGTTACTGGCAGGTATTGTGGCTTTGCTGTTTGCACGGCGTTTGACAGCGCCGATTGGTGACTTGGCCGAGGCGCTGCACCGGGTGACTGAGGGTGATCTGGATGTGGAAATACTGGATTCCCCGCGTGATGAACTCGGTTCGTTGGGGCGCTCATTTAATACCATGGCGAACAGGTTAAAGCAAAATGTTGAAGCCATTGAGCAGGCTCAAGAGGATTTAACCAAAGCCTTGGATAGCAGCCGCCAGCGCCAGTATGTGCTTGAATCATTGCTGGCCAATTTACAATCCGGTGTGGTGTTGGTGGATGCCGATGGGCGTGTGCGGCTACTCAATCAGGCGGTGCGCGATATTCTGCAATTGCCTGCCGATTGGGCACCGAGCGCTGACTTTTTACGTTTGAGTCATGGTAATTTACATGATATCGGTGAATTTTATAATGAGCTGCTGCATCAGCAGGATGAATATTTACAACGTGAATTTGATATTCCCCTGGCCGAGGGTAAGAGCTTGCATGTATTGGCGCGCGGCGTGCGCTTGAGTGCCAGTGGCACCGGATTTTCAGGTTTTTTGTTGGTGATTGATGATATCTCGGCGTTGGCTGAAGCACAGAAGAGCAAAGCCTGGGCTGAAGTGGCACGGCGTTTGGCGCATGAGATCAAGAATCCTTTAACACCGATCAAACTCTCGGCTGAACGCTTGCAACGGCGCTTTCGATCACAAGTGGATAATGAACAGGTATTTGATGTCTGTACCAAGGCGATCATCGATCAAACAGAGCGTTTGCAACGTTTGATTTCGGATTTCTCTACTCTGGCACGTATGCCACAGCCTAAATTGCGGCAGGTGCCGGTGAATACCCTGCTCAGTGATATGGATGAGCTGTTTCACGGTTATAATCGGGTTCATGTTAAAATTGATGCCGATGATCATAGCTGTTGTGTTTGTGATCCGGATCAAATGCGTCAGGTGCTGATCAACTTGATGGATAATGCCCTGGCTGCAACTTCTGAAACCTGTGCTGTGCGTTTGTATTCAGAAGTCAGTGATGACTTTGCGGCCTGGCATGTCGAGGATGATGGTGAGGGCATAGATGAACAAACTGCAGCGCGTTTGTTTGAAGCCTATTATTCAACCAAATCGGATGGCTCAGGTCTGGGGCTGGCGATTGCCAAACGTATCGCTGAAGATCATGGCGGTGAGCTCAGCTTGCTTTCATTGGCTAAACCCACCCATTTTTGTTTGAAACTGCCCCGTCAGATCGAAGTAGATACATGATCGAAGAGGACAATAACCGAGGTGGATACGTGATTGAGGAGGAAACATGACTGCACGCATCATGATAGTCGATGATGAAGAACCGATCCGCGATTCCCTGCAAGGATTGTTTGAGGATGAAGAATATCTGGTGGTCTGTGCGGCTTCCGGTGAAGAGGCCATTGCGCGTTTGCGTAAGCAGCCGGTGGATTGTGTCTTGCTCGATATCTGGATGCCTGGCATTGATGGCCTTGAAACACTGGCGCGCATCCATCAGATGGATGAATCCTTGCCGGTAATCATGATGAGCGGCCATGCCACCATTGATACAGCAGTCAGAGCAACGCGGCAGGGTGCATTTGATTTTGTTGAAAAACCATTGTCGTTTGATCGTTTGATGATTTTGGCTAGGAATGCCGTGCAAAAGCGACGCATGGAGCAGGAGAACAGGGATTTAAAACGTCAGGATGTGGTGCATCAAAGCCGTCAGGAATTGATTGGTGATAGTGCTGCGATTTGTGAGGTGCGGGCGCTGATTAAACGTATAGCGATGTCGGATGCGCCGGTATTGGTGCTGGGTGAACATGGTACGGGTAAAGCGGTTGCAGCACGCATGTTACATGTGGCATCAAAGAGAAAAGCGGCTCCCTTTGTTGAGGTCAACACAGCCAGTGTGCTGGCGGGCAGAATGGATTCGGAATTGTTCGGGCATGAAAAAGGCGCATTTTCTGGAGCTTTGCATGCCCAGCGCGGCAGTTTTGAAGCGGCACATCATGGTTCGTTATTCTTTGATGAGGTGACTGAATTGAGCTTGGCAGCTCAGGCCAAGGTGCTGCGTGTATTGCAAGAACGGGTGATTCAGCGTTTGGGTAATCCGACATCGCTGCCGAGCAATGTGCGTTTGATTGCCGCGAGTACGGGTGATTTGGAGCAAGCTTTGCGGGATGGGCGATTGCGCGAAGATTTTTATTATCGTTTGAACGTGGTGTCGATTCGTATGCCATCGTTAAAGGAACGGTTGGATGATTTATCGCTATTGCTCGAAACGCTGGCCGACGAGCAGGCCAATATTCTGGGTGGGGATGCGGTAGGTTTTGATGCGGCAGTGGTTGAGGCGTTAAAATCATACGATTGGCCGGGCAATGTGCGTGAGTTACGCAATTATATTGAGCGTTGCCATATTCTCATGCCGGGTGAGAAGATGACCTTATCAACGATGTTGCCGCCGGATCAATCATCGACCCAGCAGGCATCCAGCCAACTGGCATCCAGCCAACTGGGATCCATATTAGCAGCGCCGCATCAGGCCGGGGCTTTGTCGCAATCAATGGAGTCTGAACGGCTTATGGAAAGCTTTCATGATGCGCGTGAAGCCTTTGAGCGTATTTATCTGATGCAGCATTTGGATATACATGATTGGAATATCAGCCGTACATCGGCGGATATCGGCATGGAACGCAGCCAGTTACATCGCAAAATTAAAGCCTTTGGCCTGGTGCAGCAGGAACGCTTGGGTCAGGGCGATCAGGGTCAGAAAGATCAGGGTCAGGGCGATCAGAGCCAGAAGGATCAGAGTCAGAAGGATCAGAGCCAGAATAAGCGGCAACAGAGGGAGTCCTCATGAAGAATGTGGTCATTCTAGGGGCTGGAGAAGTCGGTTATCATATTGCCAGACGATTATCTTCGGAGGGCAATAATGTGTCGGTGGTCGATCAGGATGCCGATCGTTTGCAAGTGATTGCTGATGCTATGGATGTGAAAACGGTATGTGGCAAAGCCTCTTACCCCAGTGTGCTGGAGCAAGCCGGTGCTAAAAATGCTGATTTGCTGATTGCTGTGACCACCAATGATGAAATCAATATGCTGGCCTGCCAGGTGGCACATTCGCTGTTTAAGGTGCCTACCAAATTGGCACGCGTGCGTGAACCGGATTATGTCGCACATAAAGATAAAGGTTTGATCGGGCGTGATGATTTGCCTATTGATGAAATTATTTCGCCGGAAGGGGAAGCGGCCAAGGTGGTGATGGGGCGCTTGAATGTATCGAGTGCTTTGGATGCCAGAGAGTTTTTTGATGGCGCCATTCAACTGGTTGAAATTACCGTGCGTCCGAAGAGTAATTTAGCGGGTTTATCGTTGATGGAACTGCCTGAAGTGATGGGTGATTTGCGTGTGTATGTGGTGGCACATGAACACAATGGGCGCTGGCGTGTGCCCAATGGTAAAACTGTTTTACTGGCTGGTGACAGTATTTATGTGGCTGTGGCCAAAGAGCAACTCGATCCCTTGATGCGGGTGTTGGATTTTACCTGCCATTCGCCACATGGACGTAATGTGTTGATGGTTGGTGGTGGACATATCGGGTTTATCGTGGCCAAAGAGCTGGAAAAAGCTGGTTCGCTGGTGAAACTGATTGAACACAATAAAGAACGGGCGGAGTGGTTATCGGATCATTTTGATAATGTCGTGGTGATCCAGGGTGATGCACTCGATCAGAAGTTAGTGGAAGAAGAAACCCCTGATCAGAGGGATGATTTCCGGGCCATGACCAATGATGATGAAACCAATATCCTCAGTAGCCTAATTGCCAAACGTTATGGTGTGCCGCATGTGGTGACATTGGTGAATCGTTCGATTTATGGACAGTTGGTGCGTCAGATTGGCCTCGATGTGACAGTATCGCCGCGTTTATCAACGGTTGCATCGATTTTGAGTTTTGTGCGCAAGGGCAGGATTCATGGCATGGCATCTCTGGCGGATGGGAATCTGGAGGTGCTTGAAGCAGAAGCCCTGGAGACCAGCACCATTTTGCATACACCCTTGCGTGAATTGAACTTACCGGATGATACTGTGATTGGTGCTATTTTACGTGATGGTGAGGTGATTGTGCCCAATGGTGATATTCAGGTGCAGTCGCATGATCATGTCTTGATGGTGACGACCAGTGATTCGGTTGTGGCTGTTGAAAAGCTGTTTGAAGTGCATCTGGAGTTCTTTTGATGGCAATGCTGTTCTGTATGCAACCGGGTAATATGTATGCATCCTAAGGGTGTTATCTGGACCATAGGTATTCTTGTCAGCCTGTATGGCTGTAGCATGATCGTGCCTGCCTTTGTTGCCATGTATTATGATGCAGGGCACATGGCCGAGTTTTTAGAGGCTGGTGCGATTGTGGTGGTTCTCGGGCTGGCGATGATGCGTTTTGGAGGCGGAGCGCCGGAGCGTTTAACCCACCGTGACGGCTTTATGATTGTTGCCCTGGCATGGTTAACACTGGCCTTGATTGGAGCCGTGCCTTTCTGGACAACCGGTATTTTGCCCTCGATGGTTGATGCGATGTTCGAGTCGGCATCAGGGCTTACCACGACTGGAGCAACGGTATTATCCGGCCTCGATACATTGCCGCATTCAATTCTGTTTTGGCGTTCGATGCAGGAATGGTTAGGAGGCATGGGGATTATTGTCTTGGCTGTGGCGGTCATGCCTTTGCTGGGTGTGGGTGGCATGCAGCTGTTTAAGGCGGAAACACCGGGGCCGGTGAAAGATAAACTAACGGCTCGGGTAACAGAAACGGCCAAGTTATTGTGGTATTTGTATCTGGGTATGACAATGATTTGTGCACTGGCATATTATCTGGGTGGCATGAATACCTTTGATGCGATAAATCATGCCATGTGTACGGTCGCTATTGGTGGCTTTTCCACCCATGATGCGAGTTTCGGTTATTTCGATAGTCCGACTTTAAAGCTGACCGGTGTGTTTTTCATGGTGCTGGCCGGTATCAATTTCACCTTGCATTTTGCGGCTGCATTGCGTGGTTTTTCCTTACAGACATATTTTAAGGATGAAGAGTTTCGCACCTATATTGTATGGATATGTGTGCTGGTCTTGTTGATTAGTGCAATTCTTGCATCGAGTGATGCTGTGACTGATGCAGGTATTGATGTGCTGTTTAATGTCGTCTCGATTGCGACCACAACCGGCTTTGCGGTGAGTGATTACGGCCTGTGGCCGGCGGGTGCAACGCTGTTATTGTTGTTGACCATGTTTGTCGGTGCCTGTGCAGGCTCAACCGGTGGTGGCATGAAAGTGGTGCGGATTTTATTGTTATTCCGTCAGGGCTTGCGTGAAATTCGTCGTCTGGTGCATCCGCATGGTGTGATTCATGTGAAGATGGGTAAACATCGTATTACGCCGGATGTGACCGAAGCATTGTGGGGTTTTGCGGTATTATTCATTGTTTGTTATGTGATTGTGGCGGCTCTTGTGGCGATATCCGGTGTGGATATGGTGACAGCCTTCACTGCTGCTGCGGCCTGCATTACCAATACAGGACCGGGTTTCGGTCAAGTGGGGCCTGCAGGTAATTATGAATCGTTACCGGATATGGCGAAGTCGGTGTTGATTTTTGCTATGTTGCTCGGGCGTTTGGAAATATATACGTTTTTTGTGCTTTTAATTCCTGAGTTCTGGCGGGATTGATTGCATATCGCAGCTATGCTGAGTATCTGGATTTTAGGTTTAAAGCTGTTGAGTGAATGAGTGAATGAATGAGGTATATGATGATTGAAGTGAATGTGAAAGCAGGCCATGCCGACAAACAACGCGACGATGCGGTGGTGATGCCATTACTGCTCGGGCGCAAGCTGACCGCATCGGGTGAGGCATTGCAGGCAGCGACTGGCAAGGTATTGCCGAGCTTTCTACGCAAGTTTGATTGCATGGGGACATTTGGTGGCAGCAGAACATTGTATGATGTTGAGGGTACGTTCACACAGCGTATTATGTTGCTCGGAGTGGGGGGAGAAAAACAATTAAGCCTGCACAAACTGCGTATTCTGGCAGCAAAAGCTGCGCGTAAACTCGATCACAGTGGCGCGCGCGATGTGTCGTTTTTCTTGTCGGAACTGGTGGTGCGTGGTGCATCGTTGGGTGAAAAGGTGCAGGCGATTGCAGAAGGTATATGGCTGGGACTGTACAAATTCGATAAATACCAACATAAAAAAGATGACGGCCACCGCGATCTGCGTTCGGTGACTATTATGTTATCAACGCGGCGTGATCTGGCAGAAGCAGAAGCTGCTGTGGCGCGTGCGAAAGCCATTGCCAGCGGCACAATTCTGGCACGTGACCTGGCCAATGAGCCGGGCAATGTATGTACACCGGCATTTTTGGGTGATCAGGCCGCAGCATTGAGCCATCAAGATTTACATGTCACCGTGATGGATAAAGCAGCCATTGAACAGGCTGGTTTTGATGCTTTGCTGGCGGTGAATCAGGGCTCGGCCAAAGAGCCGCGTTTTATTATTCTCGATTACAAGGGTGGGGGAGCAGGCGATGCACCAATTGCGCTGGTCGGTAAAGGTCTGACTTTTGATGCAGGTGGCATCTCGATTAAACCGGGTGCGTTGATGGAGGAGATGAAGTTTGATATGTGTGGATCAGCTGCCGTGCTGGGTATATTCAAAGCAATTACCGCGATGAATTTACCCATCAATGTGCTCGGTGTGATTCCATCGACTGAAAACCTGCTCGGTGCAGCAGCCTATAAACCGGGTGATATTCTGCGTGGTTATAATAAAGATATCAGCATTGAAATTCAGAATACCGATGCCGAAGGGCGCATTATTTTATCCGATGCGCTGGCCTATGCCGCCGAGCAAAAACCCGCCGAAATCATTGATTTTGCTACCCTGACAGGTGCCTGTGTGATTGCGCTGGGCGCGCATGCGACTGGTTTGTTGGGTACGGGTGAAGCACTGAAAAAAGCGTTGAAAGTATCGGGTGATTTTACCTATGATCGTGTCTGGGAGCTACCCATGCATGAGGAGTATCAGGAACAGATCAAGTCGGATATTGCTGATATTCGCAATATCGGTGGCCGTGAAGCTGGCACGATAACAGCGGCTTGTTTCTTGTCCCGCTTTGTGGCTGATGTGCCTTGGGCGCATCTCGATATCGCGGGTACAGCCTGGAATATGAAGGGCAACGATATTTCCGCCAAGGGAGGCACTGGTGCAGGTGTACGTCTGGTGGTGGATTATCTATGCCGCAAAGCCGGCTGAGGCTTGCTTACAAGCGGAGTGAATGATCCATACATATTAGGCTATTATTCTAATGACCTGGCAATTTCTTTCTCGTAACCTTGCACTGTTGACTTTGGCCGGTGCTATTGGGGCATATTTTTTCCCCGCTGTGTTTTTGGTGTTTAAGGCATATTTCCTATGGCTGTTTGCGGCGACCATGTTTGCACTTGGCCTTGTGATGAAACCGGAGGAAGCTAAAGAAGCACTGGCAAAACCCGGCACGGTCATGATTGGGGTTGCCGTACAATTTAGTGTGATGCCTGCACTTGGCTTTGGAGCCGCGATGCTCTCTACCTGGTATGGCGTTCCAGCCAGCATGGCGCTTGGTTTCATTATTGTAGGCTGTGCGCCAGGCGCGATGGCGAGCAATGTGATTTCGTACTTGCTCGGTGGTGCGATTGCCTTTTCTATCGCCATGACCATGCTTGCAACAACACTTTCACCGTTACTTACGCCTCTGCTGGTTGAATGGCTTGGTGGCGCATTCATGGATATTCCATTCTGGCCGATGATGAAAACAATTCTATTGACGGTAGTCTTGCCATTGCTGATGGGCATGCTCATTCACCATCGCTTGCCGCAATATCAAAAACATTACCAGCAGATTGCCCCGGATCTTGCGGCACTCGCGATCATTATTATTTGTAGTTATGCCGTAGCAGCCAATCAGGAGCGCATCGCGCAGATACCCTGGATTGTATTTGCACTGGTTGTTGCTTTGAATGCAGGGGGCTATCTGGCCGGATGGTTTATTGCTGGCGCATGCCATTTTGACCAGCGCTATCGGGTCACACTGGCCATTGAGATCGGCATGCAAAATGCTGGGTTGGGCGTGGTTCTAGCCCTCAAACATTTTAGTCCAGAAGCAGCACTTCCAGGCGCCTTATTTGCGGTCTGGTGTATTTTAACTGCCGCTGGCCTGGGTAAGCTAAAAGGGCTGAAGGGGTTGAAAAAGGAATCCGTCTCTGCGGCAATATAAATCTTCACCAGTCTGTACTGGTTCAGCCAAAGTAGAGGATTCATGTGCAGGGACGGGTGGAAGATTCGTAAAAGGCATCTTCGTGCAGGGTGAGCATTTCAGGCAGTTTGTTATGCATGGTCTACAAACACCGCTTCTCGATGTTGTTTCAAAAAGCCAATATCCGGAATGAAGCGTTCGGGTAGCGTGGTGGGCTGCCCGGCCAGTGGCAGAAAAAACTCACGCACAAAGCTTTCATCTCTTTGCTCCAGTTCTTTTGAAAGCATCACA
>JAUZQK010000118.1 GCA_030951025.1 Mariprofundus sp.
AATGAGAAAATAATTAAAGAATACCCATCTCATCAGAGTCTTTTCCGAACATTGGAAAATATAACATCCCCCCAAGATTATTACGGCAAGGACTGCGGCCTGTATCGCTTTAATATCCTCGCGTTTCATCGAATCGCGAAATTTATTATTAGTATTAATATCTGCAACGGTAATCCAACGACGCCAGAACAAGAATGATAACAAGCTCAACATTACTGTGCTGGAGGTGATCATAATCATCGCCCGGATAGATATGGGCTTCATAGGTAGTGGATAAAAGGGGTTTAATTGAAGGGTTTCATCATCTTTATCATAATCAAAGGCAGTTAAATCTGTAGCCCCGAACCTGCCTATTTCATAAACCCTTGGATCGATATAACTGCCAAACACCTGATCAAAGGTCTCCTGAATGGCCATAATAGCAGCGTTGTCAATTGCCGTGATAAATTGGAAGCTGTCAGAGTCTTTTCGCCGTCTTATGTATTGAAGAGAACCGCCACCCTCATTTGTCTTATCTATTGCATCTGTCATTTTAGTTGCTAAACTTTTGGAAAGAATAGGATTTGCTGCCCAGATGGTGCTTAAAAACACCGAAGTTTGATAAGCATCTCGATTCTGAGGGATTGTTCTTTTTGTCACATCTAGAAGCATTTGAAAATAGCTTGTTTGAACAGCCCCCTTTTCTATAGCCTCTTTCATCTGCTTAATATCGGAATAGCTGGCTATTTTCAAATCAAATGAAGATGCGACTAGCATATTACGTGCCCACTGAAATTGGTCAGGATGCAGCAAGGCCGCATCAAGGTCGGTTGTGAAAAATATGGCCTTGGGAAACTGTTTGCGCAGGGCTCGCAGGATCAATAGCTTGTCATAAACATCGCTGCCCAATACGCCGATTGCGCGAATCCCCTTAGTACCTTTGTTTTTTAGTCGTTGATGCGTTCGCGCCATGTCGGAGGCTAACCGTCTGAGATAGTCTTTTTGGCTGGTGCCTTCCGGGCGCTCCATGTGGGCTCTCTTGGTGTCACCTTCCTTCGTGTTGGATAATTTACCTTCTCCCGTTTGACGTGCATTGGAAACCTTACCATCGATACCACGCAGATAGCTAAATCGGTAAATGTGCTCCTGAGCCCACGTTGCCTTGTCCGTTGCCATGAATGCATCAGATGCGCTTGCAATAAAAGCTTCTGGTAGTGACCGTCCATACAGTGTGTCCCATTCTGAAACCAATGCGATCTGGAAGTTGTTTTCCTTGTTATTATCTTCTGGCCAAGGATTCCAATCAAACAAGCGTTTTTTAATTTCAATCACCAACTGATCTGTTAGCTTTTTATCATTGGCAATTGTCCGAAAGAAAATAATCTGCTTGGATAAAAACTTTCGGGTAATGGGATATTCGGGATATTCCCTGTTTTTTCGATCGTATGACTCGGTGTTTTGTTGGGGTTTATCAATGCTTTTTGGGCTGATGTTAATCAATTTTTCCATTGCAGCCGTCGCCGTTGCAGAAAAGAAAAACACATTTTTTAAAGAAGGTAATTTATTTTTTGGTTTATCTAGCTCGGAAATCATCGCCTTCAAAGTGCCCGAGTTATGTGGGCCTATTATTGAGACTCTTCCCAGTTTAGAGCTTTGAAAGACTGTTGGACTTTGGGAAGTATCGTCCTCGGCTTTGAATAAAAAATTAAGTTTACACAAAGGACTGTAAGAAAAAGCATCTTCATCGAGCCAAAGCAGAAGGGTATATTTATTGTCATTATTTTTGAACCATTCAAAGGGCATAAGCATGGGTAACTTTTTTTCGCCGATATGATTTTTTCTGCAATCTGAATCTTTAAGATCATCCACATAGCCGATATGCGCCGACTCTTGTGGTTGATAGCCCGATGCTGCCAGTCCTGCAATCACCGCATAACGCTTTCTCAACCTTGTTTCTCTGTTTTCAGTGTAAGGGCTGGCTGAAACCATCACGGCTAGTATATCCACCTTTTGTTTGGATTCTTTCGACTGAATGCTAATTTGCTCCAAAAGCGACTGAAAAGAATGCTTGCTTATGATTGCAGCGGTCATTTTTATTGGCCTGACCGTTATATTGACAGACGTGGATTTTTCTTTATTCCGAGGGGGGATATCTACCTTTCCAGCAAGCTGAAGCTGCTGGGGGCTTGTTTTTCGGTGTTTTTCGCGTCGATGCGCTGCAGCAGCGGCAAAAGGGTCTTGCCACAGGCGTGCCTGTACATCTTCGATGCCGTGGACCTGCTCTATTTGACTGCTAATTCCGCCCGGGCGAAAACCATCCAAGGCTGATGGGTCGATGATAAAGTAACCGATAATCACGGCGAAAAAAATAGCTATACCACCGGAAACAGGTAATTGATTTGAGTTCATGCCCCCTTTCCTCCACTGCACTCACTATCCATTATAGACGAGAATTCCTGCTATTGCCATGGGCTGCGTTTGCTCCAAGCCCTTCGTTGAGTTGGCAAGATGAACAAGCCTCTTTCGATTGGGACGATAAATGTTAATAATAGCCCATGCAGAAAATATATTCGATCCATACCAGTGTTGCTTTGTTATCCGATGCGAAACGTTTAGCCGATGGCTTGATGCAGCAGCGTTGCTGTGCCTGTGTGCAAATAACAGGGGCTGGCCTTTCTATCTACCGCTGGCAGGGCGCGATTGAACAGGCGGAAGAATATTATTTGAATATCAAAACAAACAAGGCATGCAAAGACCGGGTGACTGATTATTTGCAACAGCACCATGCTTATGATGTGCCGGAAATTACCTGGAGCATACAAGAGACTACGCAGCAATATGCGGCATGGCTTGCACAACAACTGCGTAAGGAGATTTGATTCTTAAAGACCAATGCCTCGGAAAGTGTTGATTGGATATTTACAGCTGTTCATCGATGCTTAATTCGACTGTTTTAATTTACGCGCATTGGAGAGTTTATGATTGAAGTGAGTTTTGCTGGAGCCTTGTTGGCGGGGTTGTTATCCTTTTTATCACCCTGTGTATTGCCTCTGGTGCCAGCCTATTTATCTTATATTTCAGGTGTATCGGTGAATGATTTGCGCCAGCAGGATGGGCAGCATGCCTCGGTGCGGCGACGCGCAGTCATACAGTCTTTTTGGTTTGTGGCCGGTTTTAGTCTGGTGTTTATCCTGCTGGGTGCGTCGGCTTCGTTGCTGGGACAGTGGATGTTATCTCACCTGGCGGTGCTGGGGAAAATCGCCGGTTTGGTGATTGTGGTCTTCGGCTTCCATTATACGGGTATTATTCGTATTCCATTTTTGATGATGGATGCGCATTTTGACACGGGCGGTATCAATGCCAAACATGGTATGGGCGCGCTGATTCTCGGTTCGGCTTTTGCTTTTGGATGGACACCTTGTGTCGGGCCGATTCTTGGCGCCATTCTGGCGGTTGCCGGCGCTCAGGCTGAATTGATGCACGGCATTGCCTTGTTGGCCACCTATTCATTGGGTTTGGCTATTCCATTTTTGTTGGCGGCACTGGCAACCGATGCTTTTTTACGCTGGTCGCAAAGCTTTAAACGACACCTGGCCATTGTTGAAAAACTGTCGGGTGTGTTGTTGATTTTGGTGGGTGGTTTAATCTTTTTGGGTAGCTTTAGTGTGGTCGCGGCATGGCTGATTAACTGGTTTCCATTCCTGGCAGATATCGAGGCTGCGCTTGTGCCTTGAACTTTGTAGCTGAAAGTGATTCAATATGAACCATGTCTGAAACTCCACAACAAGCTTTTGAAGAGCGTATCCAAGCACTCGGTGAACATTTATCGCAGATTCGTCGCAATATGGAAAAAACCATTGCCGATAATCATCGTATGCGTGAGGTGGTGCGCATTGCTGAAAATGAGCTGCGCAAACGACGGGATCAGGTGCAGCAACTCGAAAGTGAACTTGAAGGACTGCAAAATGGTCGTTTGGAAGCCAAAGCCCGTGTTGAACATGCGATGGAGCAGCTCGATGGTTTGATTGCCGAGCAGGGAGAAACATCATGACTAACCCTGTTGAAATCACCTTGATGGGACGCAATTTTTCTATTTTAACAGATGAAGATCCGAGTCAGGTTCTGGCCGCTTCGGAGCTGGTGCAGAAAAACATTGATGAGCTGCGAGAAATGGGTGCTTCTGTCGGCTCTGATCGCCTGTTGACGCTGGTCGCGTTGAATCTGGCTGGAGAGTTATTGAAGAAAAATGCATCCAGTGTGGATGGTGTGGAAGGCTTGATCTCCGAACTTGATCGTGTAGTATTACAGGCAGAAGGTTTAGCGAAAGCGCCCCTGCGTTGATCGAATGGCAAACATGTCGTCTGAGCCGATACTTGTCGAATGGGAGCTTACCTATCTTGGCTGTTGTGCGTCCCCTTATCGGGA
>JAUZQK010000119.1 GCA_030951025.1 Mariprofundus sp.
CAGCCACCAGCGAGGCTCACTGGTATCATTCACAGTTGCTTCAAGCAGCACTTGCTCACCTTCTGAGCCTGTGGAATATCCATCACACTACCATCGGCCATCCATGACCAGCCATACGGCTTCGAACGATCATCACAAACCAGCGGGAAGATATCGCTGAAGGCCATCAGGTCATGCTGAATCTTCTTTGCCCAACAACAGCCCTTCGTAGTCAAACGCATCTTAACTTCGCCAGTGTCTCTTTTGGCTGGATGACGCGGAATAAGGCATTTAGAATGCGGCGGGTGTTGGTTTTAATTATTGTCTTATTTGGCCATTGCCGAAGACAATCCATTTTTGTGTGGTCAGCCCTTCCAGACCAACCGGGCCGCGTACATGCAGGCGGTCGGTGGAAATGCCGATTTCGGCACCTAAGCCGTATTCAAAGCCATCGGCGAAGCGGGTACTGGCATTCCACATGACTGATGATGAATCGACTTCACGCAAGAAACGCTGACCGGCAGCGTAGTTTTCAGTCACGATGCTTTCAGTGTGACCAGAGCTGAATTCGGCGATGTGTTCGACGGCTTGTTCGAAATCATCGACGATGCGCACTGATAACACAGCCGCCAGATATTCCATTGACCAGTCGTCGGCAGTGGCAGCTTTTACATTCAGGTTTTGCGTCAAGGCGCGGATTTTATCACAGCCGCGTACTTCTACGCCTTTATCGATCATGGCTTGCACGATTGGCGCTGTGACGGCTGCTGCATGCTGATGGATAAGCAGGGTTTCCATGGCGTTGCACACACCATAACGATGGGTTTTGGCATTCACGGCAATGTTCAGCGCCATGTCTGCATCGGCATCGGCGTCAATATACACATGACAAATACCATCGAGATGTTTGATGACCGGCACACGTGAATCGGCCATCACACGCTTAATCAATGATTTGCCGCCGCGCGGGATGATGACATCGACATAGGCATCACTTTTAAGTAGCGCACCCACCAGCGCCCGGTCGGTGGAGTCGATCAACTGGATGGCGTTTTGAGGCAGGCCTGAATCAACCAGCGCACGCCTGAGACAGGCTGCAATGGCACGGTTGGAATGAATAGCTTCGGAGCCGCCACGTAAAATAGCCGCATTGCCGGATTTGAGACACAGGGCTGCGGCATCGGCGGTGACGTTGGGACGCGATTCATAAATAATACCAATCACACCGATAGGCACACGCATGTGGCCAACCTGAATGCCGGACGGGCGGTAACGCAGATTATCAATCGCCCCCACAGGATCAGGTAGGGCAGCGATTTGCTCCAGACCTTCAGCCACAGCATCAATGCGTTCAGCATTGAGCAGTAAACGATCTTTTAATGCAGCTTCCAAACCATTGGCTTCGGCAGCCTGCATATCCATGGCATTGGCAGCCAGAATCTCCGGCATATCACGGCGCATAATAGCGGCAGCACGCGTCAAAGCATCGTTCTTGGCGCAGGTATCGGCCATGCGCATGGCTTTGGCGGCCTCTTTGGCGTGCTTGCCGAGTGCCTGCATAATGGTTGCTGCATCTGTCATTGTTGTCCCCTTATCATGTGCTATCCCCGCTGGGGCTGTTTGAATTTAACGTTGCTGTGGTGATGACCAGATTATCACGGTGAATAAGTGATGAAAAATCATGGAAACCCAGAATAGCTTCAATCTCATCACTGCCATGCCCCATGATCAGGCGCATCTCTTCGGCGGTATAATTGCATAAACCCTTTGCGATTGGGGTATTGGCGGCATCAACAATGGTGACACAATCACCTTTATCAAACACACCATCCACAGCCGTCACACCGACCGGCAACAGGCTGCTGCCAGTTTTTAATAGCGCATTGGCAGCACCCTGATCAATATGAATGGTGCCAGCGGCTTGCAGGACTTCGCTAATCCAATGTTTGCGTTTGGTTTGTCGATCTTCACCACACAAAAACAGTGTGCCTTCATCGCCTCCTGCCAACAATCGCGATAGCGTGCCCTTGCTTTGGCCGCTGATAATGGCCGCTGCCACGCCGCCACCGGTGGCTACACTGGCGGCAGAAAGTTTACTGGCCATGCCACCTGTGCCGAAGGATGAGCCTGCATCACCGGCCATGGCGATATGTTCATCGTTCAAATGGTGAATGATATCAACACGCTTGGCATCGGCATGCTGAGTCGGGTTTTTGTCATACAGCCCTGCGACATCAGTGAGCATGACCAATAGATCGGCATCAACCACCAGACTGACCAGTGCGCCGAGGCTATCGTTGTCACCAAATTTAATTTCAGCCACCACAACCGTATCATTCTCATTCACAATCGGCACAACACCGACAGAAAACAGGGTTTCGCTGGTATTGCTGGTGTTCAGATAACGGCGACGATGCCTGAGATCGTCTTTGGTCAGCAGCATTTGCGCCACACTTAAACCGTGCCGATCAAAGGCCTGACCATAAGCGCGCATTAGTTTCGGCTGGCCAATGGCCGCTGCAGCCTGCTTCTCATGCACCGATAATTCACGATCCAGCCAGTTCAGCCGCACACGCCCCAAGGCCACCGAGCCTGAGGTGACAATCACCACCTGAATGCCCAGCGCCATCAAACGCGCCACCTCACCCACCAAATGATCAATCACATCCTGCTGAATGCCGCTCTCTGCATCGGCCAGCAAAGAGCTGCCGATCTTTACCACGATGCGACGGGCTTGAGCGAGATCAGATCGGGATTGAATCATGATGCGGTGTCGATGTCCTCTGGCTTGGAGGCTTGCAAGGCTTGTTGGCGCATATCGAGTACACGCTCATAAATTTTATGCAGCAGCATGGTCACGCCATCGCCACTGACGGCTGAGATCACAAACACCGGCAGATCTTTTTTATGCGCTGCAGCCAGCGCTATTTCTTTTTCATCATCGAGCAAGGCATCGGCTTTATTGAGCACCAGCAAACGCGGTTTATTCCACAGGGTTTCGCCATAACCCTTGAGCTCGGTTTCAATTTCGTCGATTTGCTCAGCTACAGTTTTGCCATCTTCACAACATGAATCCACCAGATGCAGCAACACCGCTGTACGTTCGATATGACGCAGGAATCGATCACCGAGGCCGCGCCCTTCATGCGCGCCTTCAATCAGGCCGGGGATATCGGCCACCACAAAACCATCACCATCATCCATAAATACCTGACCCAGTTTAGGCTTGAGGGTGGTGAAGGGATAATCGGCAATCTTGGGACGAGCATTGGAAATACGCGCCAGCAATGTGGATTTGCCCGCGTTGGGTAAACCCAGCAAGCCTACATCGGCCATCAGTTTTAATTCCAGATGACGAATGCCCTGCTCGCCTTCGGTGCCTGATTGCGAATAACGTGGAGCGCGATTGGTGCTGGTGGCAAAACGGGCGTTACCCAAGCCGCCTTCGCCGCCGCGTGCGAGAATATAGCGCGCACCTTGTTCGGATAAATCGGCCAGCAAATGACCATCTTCATCGCGTACCATCGTGCCGATCGGTACTTCCATGATGATATCGTCACCGTATTTACCATGGCAATCCGAACCCATGCCGGACTGACCGTTTTTGGCAATCAGGCGTTTGCGCAGATATAACTCTTGCAAAGTGTTTTTGCTGCCCGAAGCCACAAATTCAACATGGCCACCACGGCCACCATCACCACCGTCAGGGCCGCCCTTGGGGATATATTTTTCACGTCGGAACGAGGTGCAGCCAGCGCCGCCATTGCCCGCTCGAACTTCAATTTTTACTTCATCAATAAAACGCATGCTGTATTACACCATCTAACCTTTTGAAATCAAAATAATTAAAAAGACTTTACCGCAGAGTACACACTGCGGCCTCATTCGTTAAAGCCGTCGGATTCCAACTGACAGATATAAAGGCTTTACACTTACAGGAGTCGCAATCATGTCAAAGAAAGCATATTCGCACATCAGACTTTCAACACCTGAGCAACTTAAAGGCGATAGCCTTCGCCGTCAATTAGAATCCAACCGCAAGAGGTCAATTTTGTGCGCTGAATAACATTTCTAACGCTGCGTCTCTAGTGAAAGACAGCATGAAAAGAAAAATCACATGATATGTATGCGCCCGAGTTTGGCTTGATATTCCCCCAACACAGCGCGGTTATTTGATGATCTTGGCGATATAGGATGGATAGCGCATTGCGCAAAACTCCTGCATATACCAGCGCCAGGCTCACCCGCTCCCCACATTCCTCCACCACTGTAATTACAGCTATTTCAAGCTAGCCCTTGTGCTGCAATGCACCAGCCTGATGAATACATAGAAAAGTGGGTTGACAAGGGTGGTCAGGGGGACACTATTGGCATTTGGTGGGGAAATGTGGGTAAGTGAGCCACGATAAACGTGGGAGAGGCGAGCAGGGTAATGTTTCAGGGTGAGTTCAGTAATAATATGGATGAGAAGGGACGCGTAAGCATTCCGGCTCCATTTCGTGACACCTTAAAAACCCATCATGCCGATGGGCTATTGGTCATCACCCGCTCACACAATACAGGCTGTTTGATTGCTTATCCGACACGCGAATGGAAACGCTTGCAAACCAGCATCACAAACATGCCGGCCAAACTTAAACCTTCGTTTAAACGCGCTGTCATTACACCCTCACAGGTCTTCTCACCCGATCGCCAGGGACGTGTATTATTGGCCGGCGTGCTTAGAGAGCATGCGGCATTATCCCGTGCTGTGCATTTTGCCGGCACCGGAGAAACGTTTGAAATCTGGGACAAGCAGAGCTGGGACAAACAGCTGGAAGCTGATTTGGCGGCCTTGCAAGATTTCGAGCTGGATATGTGATGTGGGAAATTCAAGAGAGCCAGGGCAAGCAAAATGCTCAAACCACACAGAGCCTTCAGAACAATCAAAACAATCTGAGCAACCAGAACAGACAACAGCATACGCCGAGCACATCCCCGTGCTGCGAAATGCATTTATCGATGCCATCTTTTCCAGTCCTGACGGGCATTATATCGACTGCACCTTTGGCCGTGGCGGACATAGTCGAGCCTTGCTCAAACGACTCTCAAGCCGAGGCCGACTACTTGCGCTCGACCGCGATCCTGAAGCTATTGCAGCAGGAAAAGCACTCGAACAGCAAGACCAGCGCTTCACCATCTGCCACAGTGATTTCGCTCAGCTCAGCGCCAGTCTTGAAAACGAGGCGTGGGGCAAGGTGAACGGCATTGGTTTCGATCTGGGCGTTTCATCGCCGCAGGTGGACAATGCAGAGCGCGGCTTTTCATTCAAACAGGATGGGCCGCTGGATATGCGCATGGACAACAGTGCCGGTCAACCTTTAAGCCGGATGCTTGAACATACATCCGAACGTGAGTTAGTTGATGTGTTGCGCAGCTTCGGCGATGAGCGCTATGCACGTCGCATTGTCGGTGCCATCTTAAAGGCTCTGCATAACAATACCCTGCACAGTACCGCCGATCTGGAAAATCTGTGTTTTCACGCCGTGCCCAAACAAGCCCGTTATGGCGGCAGTCATCCCGCCACCCGCACCTTTCAAGCCTTGCGCATTTGGGTGAATGGCGAAATGGATCAGATTGATACAGGTATTCGTGCAGCCATGGATGCGCTGTTACCCGGCGGCAAGCTGGCCGTTATTTCATTCCATTCCGGTGAAGACCGCCGCATTCGCGATCTCATCGAAACGGCCGTGCGTCCGTGTACCTGCCCACCTGCTCTGCCCGTATGTGTCTGTGGTAAAAAACCAAGCATGCGCTGGTTGCAGAAAAAGCCTGTTCGCGCCAATGAGCAGGAAATATCCGCCAATCCACGCAGCCGTTCGTCCATGTTGCGGGTCGCGCAACGCTTATCCGAAGCCGAAGCTGTGAAGCTGGCCGGTTATTGTGGCGGTCTACACTGATGCCCGCATGGTTGAAATTATGGTTATTGGTACCGGCCAGTGCCGCTGTGTTTGCCGGTGGACTAATCTGGTTATCCCACTTGCGCTATGAACTTTCACTCGAAAGCCAGCGCGTGACAGCAGCGAAACAGATGATAGGCCAGGAATCCAATCGATTGCGCCTGGAAGTTGCCAGCCTCACACGCCCTGAACGACTGCGTCAGTATGCCAGAGACAAACTGAACATGGCACCACCGAATCCCATGCAGGTCATTCATCCATGAGTCGCCAATCGGATCATAACGAACACAAGTTCATCAAACGCCGCATCAAGGCTGTGGCTGTGGTGTTAGCGCTCGGCATCTTGACGCTGGCTGGCCGCGCTGTTGATTTACAATGGGTTCAGGCGGATGAGCTGGCCAACAAAGCGGAGAAACAACGTTACCGTCAATTTGTCAGCGTTGCACCGCGCGGCCCGATTCTGGATCAAAAGGGTCGCATCCTGGCTGAAAGTATCGAAATCCCATCCATTGCAGCAATCGCCGATGAAGTGCCTGCCAACCGTGTCAAAGAACTGGCCAAGGCGCTTGGATTGTCATATAAAAAACTGCAGCGAAAATTAAACAAACGCAACGGTTTTGTCTGGTTGGCCAGGCAGGTTCCGCCAACGCTGGCGGCAACAGTGATGGCCTTGGGTATCCCCGGTGTGCGTCAGGAAACCGAGTGGCAGCGCTATCAACCATTAGGGCCTGAAACAGGTCATTTGCTCGGTTTTGTCGGCATTGATGGACGCGGCCTGGAAGGCATTGAGCGCACATGGAATACACAGCTCTCCGGAGCAGCCGGTTTGCGACAGGTCAGACGTGATGCACGTGGTCATTCGCTACCAAACGGCAGCTGGTTACGTCAGCCTGTAGCAGGTGAAGCGATCACCTTGACACTCGATGCCTCAATTCAAAGCATTGCTTATGCGGCGCTGGCCGAGGCCATTCGTGAACAGAACGCCAAAGGTGGGTCGGTGGTGGTGATGCGGCCAAAAGACGGCGCTATTTTGGCCATGGCCAGTTGGCCGGGCTATAATCCTAACAATTTTCGCCGTTATCATCCCGGTGAATGGCGCAACCGGGCCATTACCGATGTCTTCGAACCCGGCTCAACACTCAAACCATTCACCATTGCCGCCGCACTCGCTTCAGGTCGCTGGCAACCGGATTCCAGAATATTTTGTGAAAACGGTTCGATGCGGGTGGCTGACTACACCATCCATGATGATCACCCTGAAGGCTGGTTGGATGTGACCGGTGTGTTGGTACATTCCAGCAATATCGGCTCAGCCAAAATAGCCATGGATATCGGCGCGGACTCATTGCATAGCATGATGCAAAAAGCCGGTTTCGGCAGGCGCAGCGACACCGGCTTAAGTGGAGAATCCTCCGGCATTGTGCTTCCCCCCGAACGCTGGGGGCCAGTCGAAACTGCCAATATCGCTTTCGGACAGGGTATCGCTGTCACGCCGTTGCAACTTGCGACGGCATTTTCCGTATTGGCCAACGATGGTCTATTTTTGCCTGCCACACTGTTTGCCGACAGGCTTGGACAGCAAACACCGAAGCGTATTATGAGTGCATCGATTGCACATCAGGTCGGCCAGATGCTTGAGTATGCAACCAGTAAAGATGGCACTGGCTGGAAAGCTGTGCCAGCCGGTTATCGTGTGGCCGGCAAAACAGGTACGGCACAAAAACCCAATCCGAGAGGCGGTTACAGCAAGGGTAAATACAATGCGGTATTTGCCGGCTTTGCGCCTGCCATTGATCCTGAACTGGTGATTGTGGTGTTGGTCGACGAACCGAAAAAGAGTATTTACGGTGGTCAGGTGGCAGCACCCGTCTTCCGTCATATCGCGGAAAGTGTCTTGCCATATCTGGGCATTTCAGCTGCGCCACAAGATCAACTGCAAGCCGCAAAGCAAAATGATCTCAACAATGCAAACGCATCACAGGGCTGGCAAACCATGGCAGTGAAAGCAGCACAACACAGCTTCGATAACGAATCATTGTTCGGCATGTCGATGCGCGAAGTGCGCCGTTTCTCCGCCCAACGCGGACTGCGCCTGCATGTGCATGGCTCCGGCTGGGTGACACGCCAAAAACCAAATCTCACCAGCGTGTTGGAGCACGGGCAAACGCTGGAGGTGTGGTTAAATGAATGAGTCAGTGATGCACGAGCCAGCCAAGCAACAGTCGTTTTCGAAACAGGCATTGATCAAACAATCGGCACAAACACGTGCCACAGAACTGGAGCAGGGATTTTCATTGTCTGAACTGGCGCGCCACTTGGGCAGTATCGAATTCGCTACCGGCACACCACAAGATGACATTCATATCATGGGTCTGTGCGATGATTCGCGCTTGGCTCGCCCCGGTTATGCCCTGATGTGCTTGCCGCGCAGCCGGGATCAGATCAATGCCTATGCCGCATCAGCACGCGAAAAGGGTGCTGTGGCCATTATCAGTGTCGGCATGGATGTTGAAACCGATTTACCCGTACTGCGTTTGAAGAATATGCAGCAAGCCGGGCAGTTATTGCGTCGCATCTTTCGTACCGAAGGTGCCAGCAGCCATTATTACGGCATCACAGGCACCGATGGCAAAACCAGCGTAGCATGGATGCTGCGCGACGCACTGGTTCGCTTACAACATAAACCGGTTTGGAGTTGTGGCACGTTGGGCTGGATGCGCGATAACAATGATATTCGTGACATAGGCAATACAACACCATCCATGCTGACCCTGCACGCCATGCTAGCTTCAGCCTGCCTCGAAGATGTGCATGCGGTGGCATGTGAAATTTCTTCACATGGCATTGCTCAAGAACGTATTGCTGGGCTGGATTTTAATACTGCGATCTGGACCAATATGGGACACGATCATCTGCAGGATCATGGTGGATATGCTGCTTATCTAGCCACCAAAACCGGTTTTATTCAGCAGACCGCATCGCACGGTGGCAATGTAATTGCCAATGCTGATCATGCCGATGTGCGTGAACATGCGCCGGAACAGGCCTGTTGGTATGGCCATGGCCTGTTTCGTGATGATGTGGATTTGGCTTGGGAGCAAGAGTTGCCCGGCCTGTTACGCTTGAAATACCGTGATGCAGAAGTGGTCATCGAAGATATCCCGCTGGGTGATTTCCATGCTGAAAATGTGGCCTGCGTGGCTCTTACCTTGATGGTGTCGATGGCAGTTGAACTGGCTGATTTACCTGATTTATTACGCAACATCAGCGCCCCACCCGGCCGCATGCAGGAGCTCGATATCGGCTTGGGACAGGTGTATATTGATTATGCCCATACACCGGAAGCATTGGAGCGCTGCCTTCAAGCCGCCCGGAAACTTACCCGCCAACGCTTGATGGTATTGTTTGGCTGTGGTGGTGAGCGGGACCGTGAAAAACGCCCACAAATGGGTGAGATCGCAGTCAATCTGGCTGATGTGGTGTGGATCAGTTCGGATAATCCACGTGGTGAAATGCCAGCTGTCATCGCATCTGAAATCGAGCTTGGCATGCGTCAGCCTTATGCTGCCACAGTACATTTGCAGCTCGATCGCGAGCTGGCTATCGCTGAAGCCATTGCCGACCTGCAAGATGGCGATGTATTGATTATTGCCGGCAAGGGTCATGAAGCCTACATGGAAGTTGGTGGACTGCGTTTACCTTGGGGTGATGCCAGCATGGCCGAGAAATATCTGCATCGTTTGCATGCCGGACAAGCCGCATGCGGTTAAGTGGCGCTGATATTCAATCTGCTACCGGCGGTCGCTGGCATGGTTCAGTGCCGGATAGCATGGGTGCGATAACAACCGATAGTCGTATATTTCAAACCGGCTCGACATTTCTCGCCCTGCGCGGAGCGAATTTTGATGGTCATGTGTATGCTGCCTCGGTGGCTGATCGTGCCGTGGCATTGATTGGTGATAAAGCCGGTGTGGCTCTGTGGTCTGATTTAAATTCAAACCTGAGATTGGATTTGAGCAATAGCATTCTCGAAGTGGGAGACACGCTGCAGGCTTTTGGTCAAATCGCGAACGCCTGGCGACAGCGTTTGGTAGATACCACAGTCATTGCAATCAGTGGCTCGTACGGCAAAACCAGTCTGCGCTCCATGCTTGAAACAGGCTTTTCAGCTTTGAACTTAAAGGTCGCGGCGACCCATGCCAATCTCAACAACCTAATCGGTGTGCCACAAACACTGTTAGCAGTGCCGCTAGATACTGATATTGCCATCATTGAATGCGGCATCAGTGAAGTCGGTGAAATGGAGCGTTTGGCGGCTATCGTACAACCGGATATTACCGTCTTGACCGGCATGACCGAAGCGCATGGCGAAGGCCTCGGTGGCCTAGCCGGTATAGTCAACGAAAAAGCTTTATTGCTTGAAGGAGCCAACTGGTGTGCGCTCGGTGCAGGTGTGGCTGAACTCTTCGCCAAACATCACATCGCAGTGCATGCGCCGTGTTTATCAATGCAGCAGAACGAACCCGAGCATGTCGATTGGCAGCTCGATGATTGCGCATTAACACTGACATATCAGGGGCAACAGGCTGATATGTCACTTAGCTTACCCGCAGCACATTGGGCTCAGAACCTTGCTTTTGCAGCATCGATTATGCTGCGTCATTTGAATGCAGCCTCGGCTTGCACATCTCTTCAATCCGTTGTTGCAGCCTTATCCACATGGCAGCCACAAGCAGGCCGTTTGCAAACAAAAACAGGTCACAACGGCTGCCTGATTCTCGATGATTGTTACAATGCCAACCCTGTTTCCATGCAGGCGGCCATCGATACCTTAAAAGCAATGCGAGGTAACAAGGTTGCTATATTGGGTGATATGGCTGAGCTGGGTGATGTCTCCGATATGGCACACGCAGGGCTGGATATAAGTCAGCTGGATGCGGTTTATCTCATTGGTGAACAGATGCAGACGCTGGCTGCCAAACATACAAAAGTATTTTGGTTTGCTAGCACTGATGCCGCCCTTGCCGCTTTAACCGATGCAGACTTTGATTCACGCCACACCATTCTGATCAAGGCATCCCGCTCAATGGCATTGGAAAAAATCGTGCAGTTGTTGAGTCAGCCGGAGGTGATACATGCTGTATAATTTGCTGTATCCGCTGGCCGATCAATATTCATTTTTTAATCTGTTTCAGTACATCACCTTCCGCACGGTTTATGCGCTGGTGACATCGTTGATTTTATGCTGGGTGATCGGTCCGTGGTTTATTCGCTGGCTGGCAGCACATCAGGGTAAAGGCCAACCGATTCGTAACGATGGCCCCAAAACGCATTTGCTTAAGCAGGGTACGCCAACCATGGGTGGCTTGTTGATTCTGTTTTCTTTAACCGTCACCACCCTATTATGGGCGGATTTAACCAATGGCTTTGTCTGGCTGGCACTGATGGTGACACTCGGTTACGGTATGATTGGCTGGTGGGATGATTATTTAAAAATAATCCGTCACGATCCCAAAGGTCTGGCCGGTCGCTGGAAATTATTATTACAATGCTTTTTTGGTGGTCTCGCAGCGACGGGTTTAATGATCATGACTGATCCCATTGTCGATGTGCCATTCTTGAATACACAATGGGATATGGGCTGGTTTTATGCCGTATTCGTGGTGTTTGTATTGGTCGGAGCATCCAATGCGGTAAACCTAACCGATGGGCTGGATGGTCTGGCAGTGGCTCCAACATTCATGGTGGCCAGCGCCCTGGCCGTGGTGGTGTATTTGGCCGGACACGCCAAGTTCTCAGCCTATTTGATGATTCCCTTTGTGCCGGGCTCCGGTGAGCTGGCAGTATTTTGCGGCGCGCTGGTAGGCAGTTGTTTGGGCTTTTTATGGTTCAATTCGTATCCGGCACAGGTGTTTATGGGTGATGTGGGCGCCTTGGCACTCGGCGGCGCGCTGGCTTTTGTGGCATGTGCCGTGCATCAACAGTTTTTGTTTGCTATCGCCGGCGGTCTATTTGTACTCGAAGCAGTATCGGTGATGGTGCAGGTGGCCAGCTTTAAGTTGACCGGCAAACGGGTATTTCGCATGGCTCCAATTCACCATCATTATGAATTAAAGGGCTGGCCGGAACCAAAGGTCATTGTGCGTTTCTGGATCATTTCCATATTGTTGGCATTGGTGGCGCTATCCACCTTGAAAATCCGATGAGCACAATGTTGCAGCACAACGACAGCCAATCGACAGCGATTATCGGCATGGGCAAAACAGGTCAGGCCGTAGCGCATTATTTAATTGATCAAGGTGTCGATTGTCAGGCTTTTGATGAATCGCACACCGCCTCAACAGAGCTGAACATCGATTTACATCTGGGTGCACTCGATGCCAATATATTGAAACAATTCGCCCGCCTTATTGTTAGCCCTGGTGTGAACTGGCATCACCCTGCTTTAGAAGCTGTGCGTCTCGCTGATGTGCCGGTCTATGGTGATCTGGAGCTGTTCGGCCAGGCTTATCAGGGTGATACCATTGCCATCACCGGCACCAATGGCAAAACCACCACAGTAACATTGATCAGCACCATGCTCGATGTATTGCCCGGCGGCATTGAAGCCGGTGGCAATATCGGCAGGCCAATGCTTGAATTGATTGATGATATTGAGCCTGAACGTGTGGTACTGGAATTATCCAGTTTTCAAATTGAACGTGCCAGTCCAATTCGACCCAAGTGGGCGGCTTTATTGAATGTACAGCCCGATCATGCCGACATGCATCATGATATGGCCGCCTACAGTGCCGCCAAGCTGCGTTTGTTTTCCAAGCAAGGTGATGGTGACAAAGCCATGTTGCCGGCAGATGCCGAATGGGATGACTTGGCGCATGATCTGCAACAACGGCGCGTGTTTGTACGCCGCTTTGGTGTCGGCTCACCAGCTGATCTGGATGCAGGTGTGCAACTGCATCATGATGGCTCATGGTCTGTGTTCTGGCACCATTATGATAACAAGCACAATATCAACGCTGATGACCTGCCTCTGCGGGGTATCCATCAACATTTAAACCTGGCTGTTGCCGCGCAAGCCGCTGCCGATTACGGCTTAACAGCCAGTGTCATTACACAATCCCTGACATCGTTTCGCGGCCTGCCACATCGTTTGCAATCACTCGGTGTTGTGGCCGGGCGAGAATGGTTCAATGATTCCCCCGCCACCAATCCGGATGCGGCCATTGCTGCGTTGAAATCCTTTCATCAGGTCATCTGGATTTGTGGTGGTTTACGCAAAGGCCTCGATGTCAGTGTATTAAAAGATGCCATCGCCCATCATGTCGAATACATGCTGATTATTGGCACCGATGTAAAACCTTTCACAGCCCTGGCTGAGCTTGCC
This sequence comes from Mariprofundus sp., assembly GCA_030951025.1. Taxonomy (GTDB): domain Bacteria; phylum Pseudomonadota; class Zetaproteobacteria; order Mariprofundales; family Mariprofundaceae; genus Mariprofundus. Next base: position 13,303 of record JAUZQK010000119.1, read on the forward strand.
GGTGTATCGTATAAATTTGTTAAAACCATTCAGCAAGCTGTCAAACAAGCTTCACAGATACAAAGCGGCCTGCCTGTATTGCTCTCACCTGCCGCCGCCAGCCAGGATCAGTTTAACAATTATGCCCAGCGTGGTGATGCCTTTATGGCCGCAGTAACAGCGCTTGAAAGCGAGGCAGAGACATGAGCAGACCTGGCGTAAAGACGCTGGCTCCGCTGGACCCTGTATTGACCAGCTGCGTAATTGCCTTGCTCAGCTTCAGTATTTTGATGGTCTACAGCACCAGCATCAGCGTGGCCGAAGTGCGTTATGGTGATCCGCTGCGCATCATCAGCCATTGGCTGGTCTATATTCCCGTTGGTCTGTTGATCATGTGGATATTGTCGCGTATCGATGTGAACTGGTGGCGTGCGATTGCTTTACCCGTATTGGGGCTGGGTTTCATCCTGATGATTGCCGTATTGATTCCGGGTATGGGGCGTGAAATCAATGGTGCCCAGCGCTGGTTCTCCTTTTTCGGACTCACCTTACAGCCGGTCGAACTATTGAAACCGGCCGTGATCATTTATATGGCATATTATATGGGTTCGTTCCCCGAACGTTTGCAGCGCTTTTCTAGCGGCCTTGCGCCCATGCTACTGGTGCTGGTTGCGGCGCTGGCATTGTTAATGTTGCAGCCGGATTTCGGTAGTGCGGTCTTGTTATCAGCCGTTTGCTTTGCCCTGTGGTTTATTGGCGGCGTACCACTGCGCCAGCTGTGCACATTGCTATTGGGTTTTATCCCGCTTATTGCCATTGCCGTGATGGCAGCACCGTATCGTATGCAACGTCTCGTTAGTTTTTTACATCCCTGGGATGATCGTTTTGGCAGTGGTTATCAGCTGGTGCAGTCGCTGATGGGCTTTGGCAGTGGTGGTTTGTTTGGCACCGGTGTCGGCCAAGGTGTGCAAAAGTTGTTTTATTTACCGGAAGTGTTTACCGATTTCATTTCAGCCAGTATTGGTGAGGAACTCGGCCTGGTGGGCATTCTGGCCATCCTGATTGTATTCTCTGTATTGTTTGCCCGCGCCTTGTGGCTGGCCTTGCAGACTGAAGATATGTTTTCCCGTTTACTGATCATCGGCTGCACCGTGACCTTGGGCACTGCTCTGATGATTAATCTCGGTGCTGCGATGGGCTTGTTACCCACCAAGGGTATGCCTATGCCATTTGTATCCTATGGTGGCAGCGCCTTGTTCGGTGAATGTATTTTGCTCGGGTTGGTATTATCCGTGCAACGTCATATGCCGGGCAACAAACGGCATGAAAAAAGATCATCCAGACAGCGCCAATCATCTGCTTCAAACGCTGCATCATCATCAGAGATAGCTAGCCATCAATTGGGGCACACGCTTTGAATCGCGCCCCATTATTATGTATTGCCGGTGGCGGCACGGGTGGCCATGTCATGCCTGCTTTGGCCTTGGCTGATGCGGCACGGGCGCAATGGCCAAATCTGGCAGTCTCATTTATCGGCGCAGAGCGTGGTCTGGAAGCAACGCTATTACCGCAACGCGGTGAACAGGTGCAGTTACTGACCATGCACGGGGTAAATGGTGCCGGCATCGTACAACGTCTGCGTGTATTGTTATGGGAACTGCCCAAAGCGGTTTTGTCCATTCGTCGTGTATGGAAAGGCCAACGCCCTGACCTGCTGGTTGGGGTCGGTGGTTATGCCAGCATTTCCGCTGTGCTAGCCGCCTTGATCAGCCGTATCCCGGTGGTGTTGTATGAACAGAATGCCATGCCCGGCCTGGTCAATCGAACCCTGGCTCGTTTTTCCAGCGCCATCATGCTCGGTTTTGAAGCTGCCAATAATCATTTGAATCAGCGCATTCGCCGCATTGTGACCGGCAACATCGTACGCGAATCAATTGCTGCAATACGTTGGCAAGCACACCAGCCAGTACATTTGCTGGTGCTCGGTGGTTCACAAGGGGCACTGGTATTAAACCAAACCGTGCCACAAGCCTGTCAGCTACTGGCACGTGAAGGCCGTGACTTCAGCGTTACCCACATCGTTGGTGCAAACCCTGACACCTTAAAGTCAGTGCAAGAAATGTATGCCCAGGCCGATATCAATGCCGATGTGATGCCTTTTTGTGATGATATGGCTGCCTTTTATGCCAGCGGCAGTTTGATGGTGGCACGTGCTGGTGCGATGACGGTTAGCGAATCAGCATGTTGTGGTTTACCCTCCCTGTTTGTGCCACTGCCCCATGCCGCTGATGATCATCAACGTCATAACGCCAATACGCTGGCCGAAACTGGGGCTGCTTTGATTTTGGATCAGCAGACGTTGAACCCTGAATCGCTGGCTGAACATATCGATAAACATTTGTTTGATGGCAATGTCTTGCAACGTATGAGTCAGGCAGCCCTTGCCCAGGCACCTTTGGCTGCACGCGATAAACAATTGCAGGTGTTGGCTGAATTTCTACCGCTATTGTCGGCTCAGGACAAGGCCGAGGTGAGCAGATGAAAACACGTGTGCAGTGCATTCATTTAATCGGCATCGGTGGCATTGGTATGTCCGGCATTGCTGAGTTATTGCATAATCAGGGTTTCAGTGTGCAGGGTAGTGATGCATCTTTGAGTCCGAATGTGAAACGCTTATCGGCACTTGGCATCGATGTGCATGTCGGTCATCAAGCTGAAAACCTCGGTGCTGCACAAGTGGTGGTCGTATCTTCTGCGATTGATGCCAACAATCCGGAAATCATTGCTGCCCATCACCAAAATGTGCCGGTGATACCGCGTGCAGACATGCTGGCTGAATTGATGCGCATGAAACAGGGCATCGCTGTCGCAGGCAGCCATGGCAAAACCACCATCACCTCCTTGATCGCGCATGGCATGGAAACAGCCAGTATGGATCCAACCTATGTAATTGGCGGCCGTTTAACCGCTTGCGGTAACAATGCCCGGCTCGGTGCCAGCCCATGGCTGGTGGCAGAAGCGGATGAGTCTGATGGTTCATTCCTGCGCCTCTCTCCAACGATTGCCGTGGTCAGCAATATTGATCCGGAACATCTCGATCACTATGGCGATTTTGAAACCCTGATGCAGGCCTTTGTCAGCTTTGTGAATCTGGTACCTTTTTATGGCCGTGTGGTCTTGCATCATGAACATCCGAATGTGGCGCGCTTGAGAGAGTCATTGCATAAACCGATCACCACCTATGGCAGTAGCCCGCAGGCCGATCTGCATTTGTTGCACACCGAGGCCAATGCGCAGGGGCAATGCTTTCGTGCCGCCAGTCGTAAACTCGGTGATCTGGGCAGCTTCCAGTTGCCCATGCCGGGTCGTCACAATGCTGAAAATGCTCTGGCTGCAATCGCCGTATTGCTCGATCTCGGCATAGATATTAAAACCATTCGTCAATCGCTGGCATCATTTGAAGGCATTCAACGCCGCTTCCAGCGCTGTGAAATCGGCGCGGGTATCTTGGTCGATGATTATGCCCATCACCCCAAAGAAGTGATGGCAACATTGACCGCAGCACGTGAATGCTGGCCGGATCGGCACATTACAGCCATTTTCCAACCACATCGGTTCAGCCGCACACGCGATCTGATGAATGAATTTATGGGTGCCTTTGATGCCGCCAATGAGGTAGCACTCTTACCCATTTACGCCGCCAGTGAAGCTGCCATTGAAGGCATTGATAGCGCTTGTTTGCAAGCTGGCATGCTGGCTCGTGGTCATCGTGATGTATCATTATTGGCCGATCTCGATGCGGCTCAACGTTGTGCCACGGCTGCCCTCGCAGCAGGTCATATCGTATTGATGATGGGGGCTGGATCGATTGGCAGTCTGGCCAATGCAATACGTGAGACGCGCCATGATGCTTGAGCCCATGAACCCGGCACATTCAGCGCTGCCACCTACAACTGCCCTCTCCGAGGATTGGGTGGGGCAGATCAGCGCACTCGGCGCACTGCTTGAAGATGAACCCATGGCACGCCATACCACCCTGATGGTGGGTGGTGCGGCACGCTGGTATTTCAGGCCAAACAACCGGGATGCAGCGATTGCAAGTATGCGCTTGCTGCCTGCCCATATACCGCTTCTGCCGCTTGGGCGCGGCAGTAATATGCTCATCAGCGACGATGGTTTTGATGGTCTAGTTATCGATTTGAGCGAGCTCAATGCAATTGATGTCGATGCCTGCAGTGTGACGGTAGAGGCGGGTGCGCGCATGTCGCGTGTGGCACGTCAATGTGCTGAACATGGTTTAAGCGGTTGTGAATTCATGGCCACCGTACCCGGTGATATGGGTGGTGGCATTGCCATGAATGCCGGTTGTTTTGCGCAACAGGTGTCTGACACACTGAGCCAAGTCGAAGTGCTGTTAAGCCATGGCGATGTGCAAACATTCTCTGCTGATGCGTTGAATATCAGTTACCGTCATACCGCCTTGCCCGCAGGCTCTCTGGTATTGTCGGCCACGTTTGATTTGCATATCGATCATCCCGAACAGATTCGTGAACGTATGCGCAACATGCGTATGCGGCGCTCCGCCACCCAACCCTTATCGCAACCCAATTGCGGTTCTGTGTTCAAAAACCCTGCCGGTGATCATGCCGCCCGCTTGATTGAGGCGGCTGGTTTGAAAGGTTTTACTATCGGTGGTGCATGTTTTTCCAAGCAACATGCCAATTTCATCGTCAATGAAGGCGATGCCAGCTGTGCTGATATTGTTGCCCTGATTGAACATGCACAGCATCTGGTTCAACAGCAAACAGGCATTGAACTCGAACCTGAAGTACGCGTGATCAGCCATAGCGCTCAAGCGATGGAGGCTAGCCAGCGTGAATCATAATCCTTCTGTTGAGCTCTCGTGTGGTCGAGTGGGTGTATTGATGGGCGGCAATTCTGCCGAACGTGATGTTTCCCTGAAATCAGGTCAGGCGGTATTGGCAGCCTTGCAATCGGCAGGGCTCGATGCCATTGGGCTCGATTTAACGGGCAACTGGGCAGCAAGTATTTTGGCCGCAGATATTCAAACAGCTTTTATCGCTTTACACGGCACCTTCGGTGAAGACGGTTGCGTGCAAGGCTTGTTGGAAACCATGAGCATTCCCTATACCGCTTCCGGCATCACGGCATCGGCATTGTGCATGGATAAATTATTGTGCAAACAGGTGCTGGAATCTGCAGGTTTAAAAACACCGACCAATATCGCCATCACTGACGATGGACCGTTGCGTTATCCGGTATTTATCAAGCCGGTCGCCGAAGGCTCCAGCATTGGTCTGCACCATGTTGTTTCAGCCGATGATTGGCATGCTTTAGAGCTCGATCAACAGAACCGCTGGATGGCCGAATTACCAGTCAAAGGCGTGGAAATCGCCGTATCGGTACTCAATGGTAAAGCCTTGATGCCTGTCGAAGTCGCACCCCATTCAGGTGTTTATGATTACACTTCCAAATACACCAAGGGTGCAACTGAATATTATTGTCCGGCACGTTTGCCAGCTGAAACTCTGGCCTATTGCATGCAGCGAGCCGAGCAAAGCATTGCCGCAACCGGCTGCATCGGCGCACCACGGGTGGATATGATAGTTAGCTCCGGTGGCGAACCGTTGATTCTGGAAATCAATACGATTCCCGGCATGACTGAAACCAGTTTATTGCCCAAAGCTGCTGCTGCCGCAGGCATCGATTTCACCAGTCTGTGTCTGCGTCTGCTTGAATCTGCCCGGCTTGAACATGCAGACCTTGCTTCTGGAGGTGTCGCATGAGCCGCTCCAATCAACGCCGTGTGGACCCAACCGTTAAAAAACAAAGCCAACGGCTCAATCTCAAACGAATCGGGCGCACCCTGATGTTCAGCATGATGCTGGTGCTGACGGCAAGCGCTGCTGTGTGGCTGAATGACAAGTGGAGCACCAAGCATTGGGAAATCACCGCCAATGCCGATATCAAAGCCGCCATCGAAGCGCAATTGGCGGCAATGCCAAACAAAGATTTCATCAGTATGCGGCCGGATGCATTGCGTCAGCAATGGCTGGCCAATATTGCGGATCTACAAGCTGTACGCATCACCCGCATCTTGCCTGATCATATGCGCATCCAGGCTGTTGCGCGGGTACCCGCAGCCCTATGGCAAGATGAGCAGGGGCAGCTGCATTTGTTTGATGAACGGGGCGTTGCCTACCGTTTATTGAAGCAGGGCGAATCACCTGATTTACCCTTATTGCGTGTCAATGAGGATCAGTTGCTGCAGGTCAAACAGATGCTTGATGCGATCGCCCGATTGCATGAGAACAAACATGATGAGCACAGACTGATTGGTAATAAACAGGGCAACAACAAAGCAGGCAATAATATGCTGGCTGGCTTGAGCGAAATTCGTGCGAGCAATCAATTTTGGCAAATTTATTTTTCACGCGGTGTCTCATGGCTGATTCCGCAGAGCAACGAGGTCAACGTGATCAATCACATCAACCATTTCATGCAACAACCCCGCTGGCGTAATCGTCATTGGCGTATCGATGCACGGCTGCAATCACGCTGGTTTGTTCGACCAGCCGGACATGGGGAGGTGATTTGATGTCCAAACATGATCAAGTATTGGTCGGACTCGATATCGGCACCAGCAAAATCGCCTGCATTGTGGCTGAAGTGGGGCCGGATGGAAAAATCGATGTCATCGGCATGGGCACGCACCCGTCGCGCGGTTTACGCAAGGGTGTGGTAGTCAATATTGAGAGCACTGTTGAATCAATTCGTCTGGCTGTGGAAGAAGCGGAATTGATGGCCGGTGTTGATATCCAATCGGTGTTCACCGGCATCGCAGGCTCACATATTCGTGGTTACAACAGCCACGGCGTAGTGGCCACCAAAAACAATGAAGTCGGCCGTGAAGATGTTGATCGGGTGATTGATGCAGCACGTGCGATGAATATTCCAGCCGATCAGAAGGTGCTGCATATCCTGCCGCAGGAATACATCATCGATAATCAGGATGGTATTCGTGAACCCATCGGCATGTCCGGCGTACGTCTGGAGGCCAAGGTACATGTGGTGACGGGAGCTGTGTCATCGGCTCAGAATATCATCAAATGTTGCAACCGATGCGATTTGGATGTCTCCGACATGGTGCTTGAGCAAGTCGCATCGAGTGAAGCCGTTCTGATGCAGGATGAAAAAGATATGGGGGTCGTACTGGTCGATATTGGCGGCGGCACCACCGACGTGGCGATTTTCCTCAACGGCTCGATCAGACATACCCATGTGATCCCGATTGGAGGGGATCATTTGACCAATGACCTGGTCATTGGCCTGCGCACCTCGGCACGTGAAGCCGATCAACTGAAACGCAAATATGGTGCCTGCATGACTTCTTTAGTGCCACCGGAAGATCAAATTGAAATACCCAGCGTGGGAGGCCGGGCACCACGCCCCATGCCGCGTCAGGTGATGGCACAGATTTTAGAGCCACGGGTTGAAGAACTGTTTGAAATGGTGCGCGACGAATTGCAGCGCTCCGGTTATCAGGAGCTGGTCGCCGCAGGCATGGTATTGACCGGCGGCTCATCCCTGCTCAATGGCATGGTTGAACTGGCCGAGGATATCTTTGATATGCCGGTTCGGCTCGGTAGGCCGGTCGGCGTTGGCGGCTTGGCGGATGTGGTTTCAAGCCCAATGTATGCCACCGGAGTCGGCCTGATTTTATACGGCCAGCGTTACAGACAAAGCTCTAAACCGATTAAATCCACAGACCGAAACATGTTTTCGCGCGTATGGACACGCATGCGAAGCTGGTTCGGAGATACACCCTAAACCCAGCTGAATAACTTACGACACACGCACAGCAATACGTAACACGCAACACAGACAGCACACACAAAACACACACACCGGAAGCACAGGAGGAAGGCATGGCAACATTATTTACATTTGAGGATACAGCAGCGCAATCGGCCAAGATCAAGGTCATTGGCGTTGGTGGCGGCGGCGGTAATGCGCTGAACAATATGATCAGTCAAAAATTGCGCGGCGTAGAATTTATCGTCGCCAATACCGATGCACAGGCAATTGAACGCAATATGGCCGACAGCAAATTACAATTGGGCGCAGATATCACACGCGGCCTTGGTGCCGGAGCCAACCCACAGGTTGGCCGCGAAGCAGCCGAATCCGAACGTCAGCGTATGGCTGAATTCATGCAGGATACCGATATGGTATTCATTACTGCCGGCATGGGCGGCGGTACAGGTACAGGTGCTGCCCCCGTCATCGCTGAAGTCGCGCGTGAGCTGGGTGTCTTGACGGTTGCCGTTGTCACCAAGCCATTCAGCTTTGAAGGCCGTCGCCGCATGAAGCAGGCTGATGCAGGCATTGCTGAATTACGCAAATACGTCGATACCCTGATCACCATCCCGAATCAGAAACTGATCGGTGCAGTGGGCAAAAACACCACCATGCTGGAAGCTTTTCGCAAGGCTGATGATGTACTGCTGCAAGCGGTACGTGGTATTGCTGAATTGATTACCCACACCGGCTACATGAATGTGGATTTCGCCGATGTGAAAGCAGTCATGAGCGAAACACGTGGCGTGGCCATGATGGGCTCTGGTTCTGCAACCGGTGAAAGTCGTGCGATTGAAGCGGCGGAACGCGCCATTTCCTCTCCTTTATTGGAAGATATCGATATTCACGGTGCCCAGGGTATTCTGGTCAATGTTACCGGCAATGAAGACATGACACTGGCAGAATACGATGAAGCCGTTTCGATTATTCACAATATGGCCGATGAAGATGCCAACATCATTTGCGGTATGGTTTATGATCAGGAATCCGATGACAGCATCCGTGTGACCGTGGTTGCAACCGGCTTGTCCGGTGAATCATCCGTGCATCTTACCCACATTGAAAAAGAGCAGCCTGCTGTTGCAGCGGTACAACGTATGCCAAATATTCAACCTGTCGTTGCAACACAGGTTCAACAGATGCCAAGCCAGCAACAACCGGCAGCCCCACAGGCACAACCGCAGTCGTTTGAGCAGATTGGTTTTAACGATGATGAATTTGCCGTCCCCACCTTCCTGCGCCGTCAGGCGGATTAAGGTCGTTAAGCTAAAAGCTTAAAAAACCGTGTGTGTTATTTAACCCGGACTATTCATAAATAGTCCGGGTTAAATTGCCTCTTATTTTTCTGTTCACGGGAGCATCAGAGGCAAGATAAATCGCAATACAGGCTGAATATATTGATGTATATTAAAACAGATTGTCCTGCGATTGTAGTTTTATGGGTATTTGTGGCAGCATTCCGCCCTTGCTGGTGGCTTGAAGTGTAAAATAGTATTTTGGGTGATCCAAATCACAGTGATTCGTGTGATGCCCGCAAGCTTCGCCACACACAACAGATGGCTGATTAAAACCAATCAGCCCTTGAAGGAGGCATTGATGATAGCACAACGTACGCTGGATCATTCGATTCGCTGTAGCGGCATTGGTTTGCATTCTGGCCGCAAAATTGAGCTTATTCTGCACCCCGCAAAAGAAAACACCGGCATTACGTTTATTCGTTCTGATCTGGGCATTGAGTTTCCAGCCAAGGCTGAATATGTCACCGACACCCGTTTATGCACCACCATTGGTACCGATGAAGCACAGATTTCCACCGTTGAACATTTATTATCTGCACTGGCAGGTCTCGGTGTAGACAATGCACGCATCGAAGTCAGTGGCGCTGAAGTGCCGATCATGGATGGCTCATCCGCCCCCTTTGTGTTCCTGATTCAATGTGCTGGCATCCGTGAGCAATCTGCTGCCAAAAAGGTGTTGCGCATTCTCAAACATGTCGAAGTCAAAGATGGCAACAAACGCTGCGCTTTATATCCTGCAGCCGGTTTTAAGATTTCCTATTTGCTCGATTATGATCACCCATTATTACGCCAACGGCAGGTCAGCATCGACTTTTCACGCCAAGCTTATACGCGCGAAATTTCACGCGCTCGTACATTCGGTTTCCTGCATGAAGTAGAAGCACTGCAAAAGGCCGGTTTAGCGCTTGGTGGCTCCTTGGAAAATGCCATCGTTTTGGATACCCACCGCGTCGTCAATGAAGGTGGCTTACGCTACGAAGATGAATGTGTACGCCATAAAATCCTCGATACGCTCGGTGACTTATCACTCTCCGGTTACCCTATCGTTGGCGCATTCGAAGGCGAACTCACCGGCCACGATATGAACCATCAACTGGTCACCACACTATTGGCCGATCCATCCAGTTACCGCATCGAAGAACTACAAACCCAAACTGCGGCTGTTGAAGAGCCCTTAGGCCAAGCACAACAAGCCTGATCACCACCCGTCAAACACGCAGAAAGGCAGACAACGCTCTTGAATAACAGATTCAAAAGCATTCACCGCGAAGTACGCAGAGGAAAAACCTTAACAATCATCACTATAGAGATTTTGCTCTTGCTTTACTCTGCGATCCTCTGCGGCAAAAAAACCTCCAGCATAAAAGTAATAAAATATGCCTAGTTCGATTTCTCCGTACTTTCTTGCAAGGCGCGATAATACGCCTCCTGATGCTCGTAAATCATGCTTTCGACGACATATCGCTAAACAATACATTCCACTGTTTTAACATCAGCGTTTGCCACAACCGTCCCCTGCGGCGGTTGGAAGAACCCTTAAGCCAAACACAACAAACCTGATCATTTGTTTGACCGTTTATGTGAGGGGTGGCTCGCTGGTTTTCGGCGCTGTTGACCAGAAAACGTTGTCCGGCATGGTCAGAGCCATACGGTAATTGCCATCCAATACGCCGACTATGCCGGGTCGTTTGATGCCGGGTAGCACGCATAAATCGTAAATTTCATCGCAACTGCGGTGGAATTTTAAATGGCTGATTG